>JAMLHR010000071.1 GCA_023957015.1 Thermomicrobiales bacterium
CATCGAAAATAGCACCAGCAACCATGAGTGCGAGGAGAATCGGGAAGGTCAGCAGATCCATTACGAACAGCAACGGAACCAGGGCAACGGTGACACCGCTGATAACATCCGAGAAAACGCTGAGGAACTTGGGATTGGTGCGGTCAGCAATCGCACCCCCGAGAAAAGACATCACCACGCTGGGAAGCATGGTGGCTGCCGCGGTGATGCCCATCTTGCCGGCGCTACCCGTGAGCTCCAGCACGAACCAGGGTACAGCGAGCCCCGTGAGGTTGTTGCTGATCATCGAGACAAAGCCGGTGCCCAGCATAGCGGTGAGCGGCAAGCGGGCTGGTGTCAACCAGGCGCTTGCCGCCGATGTCTGCGATGTCATGCAGCTTCTCGCAATCTGCGAGTGAGGGCGCGGCGGGCGATCTCCTCCCGGCATTCCTCGGCATGGCCATGGATCCGATCACCAAGCGCGATCAACGTATTGCCAAAGAGACGGCGGAAACCACGGAAACCTTCCTGGGAGTTACGGTAATCCTTCATGATGGATGCCTGCTTGCGATTGATGTCGATCTGGATTGTTTCGATATTGTTCACGTCAGAACCTTTCGTCGTGATTCGTCAAACTGCGTATCTGGTTGAGCGCCGCAATCGACCCCTCTGACTGCACTAGCTCTGACCCCCAATGTGTTGCGGTTCAGATGAACCGATCCGTTATTCAGCCGTATGTTACGCCCGGAACAGCGGTAGTGGTGACCTTTATGGTCACCCGAATCGGCAAAACCGATTCGATCTGTCTATCCTGCCAGGGACTGACCGCCTGCGGCGGAACGACCACATGGATCGCGACTACCAACCAGGTTGAGAGCATCCGGCTTGGTTGGCACCGGGGATCCGCCCCAGTGCCAACCACAATCCACCTTACGCATCCTGCTCAAGCTGGGCGAGTGCCTCATCGACACTCAGCTCGCCGTTCTTGACGCGCTCCAGAAGCGCGGCGCGACGAGCGGCAGTGGCAGATTTTGCCGCTTCAGCAGCAGCCGGATCGAGCGGGGGTTCTGGCGCTACCGGTGGCACCGGAGCTTCCGGGTCCTTTGGTGCAGGAGCACCCTCCTTGTTCACCTCGATCGCCTCGCCGAATCTGGCAGCGAGATCCTTGAGCCACCCCTTGGCGCGCTCGAGTTCGAGATCGAGATTGATATTGACTTCTCCGGTCTTGCCTTCTGGGGCAACCGGTGCTGCCGGCGGAGCCGGCGGCTCAGGAGCAGCGACAACCTCCAAATCGGCATTCGTGCGGCCATGGAACGTCATCGGCCCACTTACCGACTTGGCGCTGAACTGCGGACCGGTACCCTCACCGATCGCCCATTTGTTCTTTCCAGTCTCATGCCAGTCGCCGATGACACGGGTCTTGCCGCTGACACTGGAGGTGGAAAGACCTGCACCGGACGCCGGTACCTGAGCACTCACGTTGATATCGCCGGAGACGGTATCGAATGCAAACACACCGAGATGAACAAAGTTGGCATCGACGATGATATCGCCAGCAACCGTGCCGACACGACCACCCTTGACGGTGGAATCCTTGACGGAGACATCCCCGTTGACGGCCCTGAGCGTAACCACACCGGTAACCTGCTCGACCTTGAGATCGCCATTGGCGGTGTTGCTATCGATCGCACCGGTGACACTACGCACCACTACATCGCCATTGGCGGTCGCGGCGGAGACATTGCCGGTGACGCTGCTGGCAAAGATATCGCCATTGGCACTATGCAATGTCAGGTCGCCACTCACCAGCTCGATCTTGAGTTCGCCGTTCGCGGTCTTCACGTCCGCGGAAGCATCGATCTCCGAGACGAAGCAATCACCATTCGCGGTCTTGAACCACACCTGGGAATCAGCAGCCAGCGACCTCGGGATCAGAACGGTAAGATCGTAACTGACATCGAAACCGAACTTGAAGTCCTTGCTGGTCCAATCGCTGCCCTTGAAACCTTCCTTGAGCTGGGCCTTCAGCTTGTTGGCCAGACCGCTCATATGGGAACCGATCTGCCAGTTCGGACGAAGGGTGATCTCGTTCTCGATCTGCTGGAAGAACCAATGAGTGTGATCGACATCGTCGTCACCCCGCGTGCGCTCGGCGCGAATCTCGACCTGGTCCACATCACCACTGGTGACATAGATATCGCCATTGTTATTGGTGACGCGCAGATTCAGTGGTGCGGTGAAATCCACCGATGCGGTGAAGAAGAGGGATAAACCTTCCTGGCGAGCCAGATTGGCCGTGTTGCCCTCGTTTGACTCGTCGTCCTGGTTGTCTTCCAGTTTGGTCTTCTCGTCGTCCAACTCGGTGGTCATATCCTCGAGTTCCTTGGTCATATCTTCCAGTTCCTTGATGCGGTCGTTGAGGTCGCGGGTGAGATCGTCATTGTTGGTCATGGTGATTAGTCCCTTTCTTCAATACTGATTTCGATGTGATCCGTACCACTATCGAAGTTCAACATTTTGCCGGTGAAGCCCTGCTCCACACTCTTCCGGATTTCCACGGTATCCGGGACCTTGCCTGGTGCGATACGCCGGGCGATATTGAGTCCCGCATCTACCAGGCCAAAAGGAAGCGAGAGATCGACATTGTCCTTGCCATCCGCGCTGGTGATCTTGATGTGGACATTGCGCGGTCCAACGGGCTTGGGTGGCGGCGGTGGGGTGGCAGTTCGCTGAACGCGATCCATCGCCTCCAGCAGGCGTGCGCCTTCTTCCGGGGTGATGGTGCCATCCTGCACCATCTGCAGGATCGTGAATCGCTCGTCGCTCAGGCCACCTACAGGTGTCATCACTCACCTCCTTCGCTGAGCCCGGCCAGTAGCTGGGCGGCGGTTTCGGCCGTGATCGTGCCATTGCTCAAACGCTCGAGAATGGTGCGACGCTCCTCACGCTCCTGACTGGGGCGGAGCTTGCGACGCTCCGAAAAGCCGAGTTGGTTGACGACATCGTCCAGTCGCGCCTTGACGGTGGGATAGCTGATACCTAGATCGACTTCCATATCCTTGATCACGCCCTTATTGCGAATGAAGGACTCGAGGAAGTTAAGCGAATCGGCTGGCAGACGGCTAAGTGCATTAAGAAAGAAGCTGCCTTCGATCACCGTGCCGCAGGACTCGCATTCGAGTCTGGTGACATGGAGAGGATCACCGCAAGTGGGGCAATCCGATCGAACCGGGTATTGAGGAGTTGGCATAGATCTGCCTCCTGATGGGATATCGCCCCGGCTGAAAGGGGCGACTTCCCGTACATCCGTCGAATCGGTGGGGGTCATACCGCTTCGATGACCATAGAGTAGAACGTCGCATTGATAATGTCAATAATAATATTGATTTTTTCAATACTCATATTCACTTTTCTTACTGACAGGTAGAATGAGGTGGGGGTTAACCGGTAGATGGGGCGCTATGATGGCGAAAATCGGACCGGTGAGCCGCGCAGGGAGATTCTGCGTAACCGCAGCGCGATTCGCAGGATCGTGGCGCTATAATCAACCACAGCAGGATCGTGATGAGGCAGCACGGGAGAGAACGATGTCCGAGTTCAGTCTGGATGATGTGGTGAAGGTCGTCATGCCACGCGGCAAGAACAACCGCGGTGTGGAGGGTGTGCATGTGATGTACACCACCAGCCAGGAAGCCAAGTGTGATGGCGCAGTGGGGACGATCATCGATATCAAGCCGGATGGAACGCATGGTATCCCGCTGTACCTGGTGGATTTCACCAGGAACGAGAACAAGTGGATGCCACCGTATGTCCGCTATTGGTTCCGCAGCGACTGGATCGTGAAGCAACAGCCGAAGCGAGAGAACGCTGGCGTAACACCGGTTGCCACCCGCGATACGACGGCCAATCCACCGGTGCAGTAATTCTCGGCTATGATCATCGCCGGATCATGGCACATCCGCACGACACCGCGTGAGTCGAGCGACGCGAAAGCTGCGCCTACGCGTCCTCCTCGGCTTCCGCTTCATCCGCGCCCAGAACAACGTACTCACGATCGAACGTCCAATCATGGATGGTTTCGATATCAACCTCAACCCGCGGATGCAACGGATCGATCTGCTTGGTGAGATGCATATCGACCACATTGCGATCATCGAATCCGAGCGCCTCAGCGATCGTATCGAGGGTGATCTTGACGCCACCATCCACATCGCGTCGCATCGGTGTCGAGAAGTAGAAGGTCATATAGACACCGAGAAGATTCGTCTGAAACGCATGCTCCTCCACCGGACTGATGATCGATTTATCCCGCATCATCCTCAGCGCTTTGGTTGCATCCTTCTTCCAGGTACTCGCTACCTTGCTCAGCACACGCTTACGCTTGCCCACCACCACATACTGGTTATTGATGCTGGGTGGTATCGGCAAGGAGAGATGAAGCGTAACGGGTTTCTGGCTGCTCATGATCCCGACCAGGGGCAGTCGAATCGTCGCTCACCGGAGCGGGTGTAGGGCACGAAGTAGCGTTCCCAGAAACCGCGGGCGTTGGGATTCATCGTCTCGTAATCCACGCCAAGGGTGATGATGCCCTCAGGACGATAACGTTCCGCCAATCGAGCCAGAAGTTCACGCATAATGCCCTGTCCGCGATACTGCGGGAGGACGCCGGCACCACAGATATTGCGCATCTGCGGATGGTTCGTCAGATAATTCTCGCCCTCGAGCGTCGCTTCAATGAACCCGATGATGTGATCGCCATCGCGAGCCACCAGGTGAACCGACTGGCGCTGCTCGCTCTTCCAGGCCACAAACTCCGGCGAGAAATCGAAGTACTCCATATACACCGGGCTCTTGGTTAGGTGCTCGGCCAGCGAGCGCTTCGCTTCGATAATCGAGACGGCATCGCGCCAATGAACCTCGCTTATCTCATAGGGAAACTCATTCGTCGGCATAGGGAGGGCGTCGATATCCTGCACTGCATCCGAGCAACGGATGCCGAAACCATTGAGGCTGGCACTGGCCAGATGATCGCGATGATGCGGGCAGATGCTGACCGCCATGGTATCGACACCGGCCAATACTGGCATCTCGGCCAATGCGGTCAGCATCTCGGTGAAAATGCGGTCCGCATCCTGGGGCGAGACCAAATTGGCAAACAACGGTGAGAAGACGCCGGATTTGCCGCCGTGATAGTCCCCGAAGGGGCCGATAACAGCCAGATACCCGAGCACTTCATCACCACTACGGGAGATGACACCATGACCTTGCGCCAGCACCCATTCCAGCAATCCTCGCAGAGCCTGATCGCTGGGCACTGGAATCTGCGGATATGCCGCCAACACATCGCGTTCAAATGGACGCGCGAAGGCAAGTAATTCCTCCAGATCCCTCGCCTGGAGTACCTCAATCTGACGCGTCACCTACAGATCCTTTCGCTTCAGGTGCGCCAGAATCTCAACGTGATGCGTTTGCGGGAACATATCATAGGCGGTGATACTCACCAGCTCATACCCGCCCTCCAGTAATCCCGCAAGATCGCGAGCGAAGGTGGCGGGATCGCAACTCACCGCGGCGATGTGGGCCGGGTGCATGTGGACCATCCCCTGGATGGCACGAGCACCGGCTCCCGTGCGGGGCGGATCGAAGACCATCAGTGCCACCTTGCCATACTTGCTGACATCGCCATTGACCCAGTGCTCGACGGGGCTACTCATCACTTTGCTGCGGGTGTAACCTGCGTGTTCCAGGTTTTCCTTAAGGAAGGCGACAGCTGGTGGATGGCTCTCAACCGCGATGATGCGCTTGAACAACTTGGCCAGCGGCAAGCTGAATAGTCCAACACCGGCGTAGAGATCGACGGCGTAGCCGTTCTCGGCACGAGCCTGCATCGCGATCTGCATCACACCCTTCAGCAGTTCCTCGGCAATACCCAGATTCGCCTGGAAAAAGCACTCGGCGCTGAAGCGATAGTCGAACTCACCGACCCGTTGCTGCAGAATGGCGGATCGCTGAGTGGACGTTTGCTCCAACGCGGTGCCGAAGTCGGTCGCGACGGCGCGATATTCGCGCGCGCTGGCGGGAACGAGTCCGGCCTCGACATCATCTCGCAGTGTCTGCAGTAGCAGGTTCATCGTATCGGTCACCAGAGGGCAATGCGGCACATCGACAATGACATTGCTGCTCTCGGCGAAGTAGCCGACCAGGCTATTCTCGGCGCTCACCTGCCATTCCGCGCGACTGCGATAGCCAAACTGCTTCGGGCTGGCGACCGTCTTGATCTCCGGCCAGGACTCCAACTTGGCGATACGTCGCAGTGAATCCTCGATCATACCGACCTTAAGCTTGAGCTGATCGGCGTAGTTGATGTGGATGAAATCGTAGGCACCGGCGCGCTCGACGTACTCCACATCGGGCGTGATTCGCATCGGAGATGGTGTGTAGATCTTCTCCGGTACGGCGTGGACGATGTTCTTGTTGGTGCGAATGACGCGAGCGCGAACATGATCGCCCGGTGCCGTGCGGCTGACGAAGACGGTCTTGCCGTTGGCGAAGCCGATACCTTTGCCATCACCGACAACGCGGTCAATGGTGACATCCAGGTACTCGGCGGGTTGGTTACGATGGGTCATGGTCTTTCTTTACTTCCATTCTTTCGGACGTCTGGCTACCACCGCTCCGTCAGCGTTATGAACGATAAGTGGGAACTGGCACCTCGCAAGTAGGTTCACATCAATAACGCAGATACCAGAGGCGGCATTCACCAATGCTCCCTGACGACTATACGGATTTCCGGACAATACTGCCCTATTCCTGAAATGAGGCGAGATTACCCAGATAGCCTGCCCGCTCTCTTCACGTGCAAGGGTTATGGCATCCGCGAGGTCGGAATCGTTACTGAATACCAATGCTCCATCGAAAGACTCTCGCAGCGAATCTCTGACCAGGTAGGCTGCGAGATTCACATCCGAGCCTTTCTCCTCCCTCATGCTCACTCGAATAGAGCTTGACTGCGTGGCGGGGTGACTCCGTTTACCTTTACCTGGCCAATCGGGCTCATATGTGTGCCCCATAACACCATGTTTCTGTACATCCGCGGCGATTACCGCCCGAGCAGCCTTGCCGCACGCAGCCAGATCAAAGTATTCAGAGTGTTTATCAGACACATTTTTCGATGGTGCATATAGACGAGCGTTCTTCTGGCGCTCCACAAAGGAACCGTACACAACTTTGGTATTGAGAAGCGAGCCTATCGCATTCATAAGTTGCTGGTGACGCTGAATTTGGCCTGGATCCCTGGCATCAAACAGTGGCTGAGACGTGCAGTAGCGTAGCTGTACTATCTCGAACTGCGACTCAGATTGCCATATCTGAGCGGCCGTCATTCTGGCAAGAGCCGCGATATCTATCCATTTCTCAGAGTTCGGCCTCGCTGCTTTCTTCTTGTCTAGTCCGAACAATCCGTAATAGAAGTTAAAGCCATCAACATACACGAGTATGCGTTTCACAATAATGCTCCGAAAACAAAACGAGGAGGCATCCTGGGATGCCCCCTCCTCCATTCCCTAAAGAATGGAGATGACTACATCCATTATACGCATGGACTGCGATAACACCATGGTGTTCCAGGAATCATCGTGATGTCACAGTTACCCGATATATGAGAGATACTACTCGATAGCGTTGACGAATCGCGGTATGGAGGGGACAACTGCTCGCATGGAATCACCACATCAGTCGCAGCACCCGTGGCGACTCGCAGTCCTGGTCAGCGGCAGCGGACGCAGCCTGGAGAACCTGCTGCAGGTGATCGATCGAGGGGAGTTGGCGGCCGAGATCGTAGTGGTTGTCAGCTCGGTTGCCGAGGTGCGGGCGCTGGAGATTGCGGCCGCGGCTGCCATCCCCACCCATGTGCTGACGCATCGCGATGCACGAGGGGCCGAGGCCTACTCCGCTGCGATGTACGAGATCCTCACCCCTTATCGAGTCGATCTGGTGATCATGGCTGGATTCCTGCGACGATTGCTGGTGCATCCAGGGTGGGAGGATCGCATCCTCAATATCCACCCGGCATTGCTACCCCAGGCGGCATCCTATGCTGCGGGCAAGGGTTTTTACGGCGATCGCGTCCACGCTGCTGTACTGGAGCACGGCGATACCGAGAGCGGTGCAACGGTCCACGTTGTTACCGATGTCTACGATGATGGTCCACCGCTGGCACAGGTTGTCGTACCGGTATTGGCGGAAGACGATGTCCATGCGCTAGCTGATCGCGTTTTCGCCGCAGAGCGAGTGTTGTATCCGGAAGCGATTCGGGAATACATAGCATCGCATCCGGAACTGAAGTTGTGACGTGAGTAGGTCTGAATGTAACTATATTTAGTATCATACATGTATACTCGCGTCCTAGGACGCGTACGTGCTGAAACACGCTTGAATTCGGTAATATAGAGTGATATATTCGTCCTAAGGACGAATATATCACTCGGAAATACTATTATGCTTACAGCTCCAGACGCCATCATGATGGCACTATCTGAAGACGGTCGCAGGGTGTTATCCAACTGGCGAGCGATCATCTATCTGCGTCGAGCGGAAAATGTGCGAACGCGCGATGGGGTTCGCTGGCAAATCACTCCAACCGAACCGTCTGATATCACCCCACTAATTCGACGGATGAAGCAAAGCGGATTGATCGAGTCAATTCCGGGAGCGACTGGTTGTCATCTGACAGTTGCACCATTCGCCAGCCGATTCCCGGTGCGAGAACGCGAGCTTCTCCTTGAACTCAATCCGTACGCGATCCTCACTCACTTCAGCGCACTGGAGTATCACAGTTTCACAACTCGGCGACCTAATCATATGACCGCACTCTCACCCGCCAAAGAGCTCATCACCCCACTTGGAACCAGCCCAGACGAGTGGACGCATCTGACACCGCCAATAGCGAACCTCCCGAGAAAAGTTGTATCTCAGGAAGTTCGATGGTTTAGGCATCGATATGACACGTCGTTTGGTATCGTCGTTGCCAGAGATGGGCCAGTTCCGATTCGTATTTCTGACCCGGAGCGCACTCTTGTGGACGCACTTCAATACCCGGATTTCTCTGGTGGAATTCAGAATGTCTTTGAGGCATGGGAAGCTTCACAAGATTTCGTGAGCATCGACCTAATTGTGGACTATACGAATCGCTATGGAATCGCACTGCTAAAGCAACGAGTCGGCTATATAGCAGAACTGGTTGGGCACTTCCATTCAGTGTTCGATTCCTGGGCGGCGGAATCGAAACGAGGAGGATCCAGCAAGCTAGTCGGAACGATGCCATTTAGTGCCGATTTCAGTGCCCGGTGGAACCTGTCTATCAACGCCCCTGTAACAGGAAGAAACTAATGGATTCCCAATTCCCAATGCAATATGACGAGATCAAGTCATGGTCAGATCAGGAAGGAGTTAATTTATC
>JAMLHR010000072.1 GCA_023957015.1 Thermomicrobiales bacterium
ATGAGGGTCGCACAAACGGCCAGACAATTCTATTCAGCAGTCACGTGCTCAGCGAGATCGAACGTGTGGCTGATCGGGTCGGCATCATCCGCGATGGTCGGTTGGTAGCCGTGGAAGATCCTCACGATCTGACCGAACGTGCTATCCGACACGTCCTTATGCGCTTCCGCGGTGAAGTCCCATCTGATTTGGTCACGACACTACAATCCATGCCATATATCAGCAGTCTCAGAATTGATGAAAACAGCGTGAAGCTGACACTCAACGATGACGCCCAGGCCTTCCTCCATGCCATTGCGGACGCACCAGTCGCCTCAATCGATATTGAACGGCCAACGCTGGAGGAGATCTTCCTCACCTTCTACGGTGCGAATGGCAAGGAGGTGGAGTCGTGAACGCGCTCTCCATCTATAGCGGCTGGCTCCTGAAGCGCCACATGCGCACGGCGCTAATCTGGACCATCAGTCTCGCGCTGTACCTGGTCATGATTGTTGCGCTCTTCCCGTCATTCCAGGGAGTCATCGATACCGCTTACAGTCAGATACCGGGCCCCTTGGCAGAAGCATTCAATATGAGCGATATGTCAACACCGCTCGGATTTCTGGGAACCGAAATCTGGAGTTACGCGCCGCTCGTGATCGCGTTCTTCCCGATCATGCTCCTGGCCGGAGCGATCTCGGGGGAGGAAGAACGCGGATCGCTGGATATCTTTCTGGCTCAGCCGTTATCGCGACGGGATATGGTGCTGGCAAATACACTCTCTGCCAGCGTCTGGACATTCGTGATCATGGGCGCGGCAGGCGTGGCGACCTGGCTGACCGCAGTGATGATGGATATCGACATCTCCTTTGCGGACGCGATGCTCGGGAATCTGAATGTACTTCCGATCTCTCTGCTGTTTGGCTGCGTGGCATTGGTGATCAGCGCCATAGTGCGTACCAAGGGTACAGCCAGCGGTACGGCCTTTGGCGTGATGTTCCTCCTCTATCTCGTTGATTTGACGGGTAAAATCAATACAGATCTTGAAAGCATCAGGGCGATTTCACCATTCAAATGGTACGGATCCTATAGCACCGATGGCATCAACTGGGCAGGAGTCGGTATCCTGCTGGGTGTGTCGATTGTGCTTGTTCTGGCCTCGGTGGTTCTCTTCCAGAGACGGGATGTTTACACCTAGGAGAGTCGAATGGCTATCGCAACCGTGACAATCGATGGGGACACGCTCGTTGTTTCACCGAAGGGGGTCAACAAGCTCTGGGGATTCCGCGGCAGTATCCGGGTGCCCCTGCATCATGTGGTACATGCCGACACCGGTACGGCTTCACTGACTCGTAGCAGGGGCATGCGTTTACCGGGACTTGGCTGGGTCAACCGTTGGGTTGGTCAATATCGCCGCAAGGGGCACTGGGACTACTGGTGCGCAGTCTCTGGTCCTACGCTGGAGATCAAACTACGGGACGAGCATTTCACCCACCTGATCCTCAGTGTCGATCACCCGAAAGAAACCGCCTGGGAGATCAATGAGAGGATTAAGGGGTAAGGGCGAATCCGATCGCAATCGGTATCCGCCCTGATACCCGGAGCTTCTACACGTTCTGAGCGGCAGCATCCAGCAACGGCAGGTAGGCATCCAGCGCGTACTGAATCGAAAGCGTTGACCAGGCGGAGGTCGCCATCACCAAATCGGTGCCGGTGACAGGCACAAACCGTCCCTCATCGAATCCCGGAATGAGATCGAGGTGGGAATCGGTGATCTGCTGCTGGTAGTCCTCCTCCGAACCGAACCAGAAGAGGACGATATCGGCGACGAGGTCCTTGGCGGATTCCAGACTGACGGAGACATAAAACGTGCTACCATCCGGCACTTCCAGATTGGTGACGAACTCGCTTGGCACCATCCCCAACGAGATCAGGAACTGCGAGCGAGCATCCTGCTCGACATAGATGGAGAATCCGTCGAACACCGTGCCATAGATAAAGGACTTACCCGCGATGGCCGGATACTCGGCGGCACGCTCGGTAACATAGGTCTCGGTATCGCTGATCAGCTGCTCGGCCGCATCCGGTATACCAAGAGCCACGCCCGCGGTACGGGTGATCTGCTGCCAATTATTGGTCCAGGCAATCTCTGGGAAGGCGATGGTTGGCGCGATTTCGGAGAGCTGGGCATACTCCTCCTCGCTGATACCGGAGTAGGGCGCGAAGATCAGATCGGGATCGGCGTTAATGATCTCCTCAAGGGCGATACCTGCACCATCATCGCGAGTTTGCGGCAGAGGACGATCACCGATCGCCGTGGTCACCCACGGCAGCAAACCGTTCTCATCGCCAGCGTAGGTCTCCAGCGGTACCTGTACCGGCACCGTGCCGAGGGCAATCAATGCATCGCTGGCGGCCCAGCCGATGGTAACGATACGAGTCGGCTGCGCCTCAATGGTGGTAGTGCCATAGGCGTGCTCGATCTCGACCGGGAAGGCGTCAGCCGCCGGTGTGCCCTGGGCACCGGCCAGGCGCGGTACCACAGCCAGCGCGGCCGAGGTGGCCAGCGCGGTCTTGGCGAATGAACGTCGGGATTGGGATGTGTGAATCATAGGTCGTCCTCATACATGTAACCTACCCGCCACCAGTCGTGGACACGGGAGATGCATGCATATCCTACCATTTCAGTCTGGTATTGTGTGGATTCAAGAGGGGTACCCGCTGGTGAAGATGGCGACCGACGAGATTATGGACCGATCTCGCCTGCGGCTTGACCGGGAGGTCCTGCAGAGCCGCTTCGCGGCTCGCAGGATCCATCATGCCGTGAAGAGATTCGTCCTGGTATCCGAGCAGATAGCATTAATCGTTGGTGGCCAGCACCGGTTGACCCGGATCGACAGGAGCAGTACAGAATGGACATTCAGACATGAGGGCTCCTGGGTGGACTCGGGCTGAACGAGCGCAACACCCATACCCCTACGACTCCGTTCGAGACCGCAGGGGCATGGGTACAAGAAAGGTTCACGCTGAGGTAGATCGCGGCAGGCGAGACCTTGGACCGGTCTCGCCTCCGGCTCAACCGGGGGGTCCTGACGAGAGCGCTGCGCGCTCTGTCAGGATCCATTCGCCAGCGCTATCATCCCCTGGAGCTGCTCTTCCGTGATCTGACCGTTGTAGGCCATCTTGCCAATCGGTGTGGAGATAACGAACAGCAGGATCATCTCCATCAGCGGGCCATCACCCATCCGCTGCCGGAATTGATCACGCACAATCGCCTCGATCGCCGGGATCTTCATGAAATCTCCCAACGGCGTCTCCCGCGTATAGACCTTCTTCGGCAAGCTGGTGCTGATCACCTCCAGCGAGGTTTCCAGACGCAGATCGCGTGAGCTGGCACCGACAATGACATCGAAGGTGCCTGGATTCACCACCCAGCTCGGTACGGCGGTATCCCACTGGGCGAAGGCGGTGCCATCCAGCGAGAACGTGACGACCTTTGATTCGCCCGGAGCCAACTCTACCTTGGCGAAATCCTTCAACTCACGAACCGCCCGCGGGAAGCGACTCTGGTGCTCGTGGAGATAGAGCTGCACCACTTCCTTGCCGACGCGATCGCCGGTATTGGTAATGGTCACCCGCACCTCCAGCGGCTCGCCTTCCGTATAGGTATCGGTGCTGAGCTCAAGATCACTGTACTCAAAGGTGGTGTAGCTGAGACCGTGGCCGAATGGAAAATGCGGCTCGATATCGCGGGTGTCATACCAGCGATACCCGTAGAAAACGCCTTCCGAGAATGGAATAACACCGTGCGCATCTGGCCAGAAGCTTGTGTAGGTTGGGGTATCCTCGATCCGCCAGGGGAAGCTCTCCGCCAGCTTACCGCTGGGGTTGACCGTACCGGTGAGGACATCGGCAATCGCGCCACCGCTCCCCTGTCCCGTCAGCCAACCCTCGACGATGGCAGGCACATAGCTCACCCAACTGAGATCGACCGCGGAGCCATTGATCAGCACGACAACGGTGTTTGGCTGCACCTCATGAACGCGCGAGACGAGGGTGTTGTGGGCATCCGGCAGATCGATGTGACTCCGATCTCGACCTTCGGTCTCATACGAATCCGGAAGACCGATGACCACCACCGCGATATCAGCGGCCTTCGCCGTCTCAACCGCCTCGGCCAGTAGCTCGTCCGAGGTCTCCTCGCCATGATAGCCAGCGGCATAGGGAAGATCGTTGCCGTAGGCGGCGCTCAACTCATCGTAGAGCACCTCCACGCGGGTAGGATTCACCTCGCTTGAACCGCCACCCTGGTAGCGTGGCTTCCTGGCAAATTCGCCGATAACGGCGACCTGCGCCGAGGGTGAGAGCGGGAGCAGATCGCCATCGTTCTGCAACAATGTGATGCTCTCGGCGGCGGCGGCACGCGCGATCCGATGATGCTCATCCTCGCTAAAGGTCACATCGCTCTTCTTCGCCGCATCGGCAGTGAAGACATAGTGCAGGAGATCGCGCACGATCTCGTCCAATCGCGCTTCATCCAATGCACCGTTGTTCACCGCCTCGACAACACGCCAGGCTGTCGGCGCAGTTGGCATCTGCAGATGCAAACCGGCGCGAATGCCACCGACACGGTCGTTGACGGCACTCCAGTCGCTGATGACGATGCCATCGAATCCCCACTCTTCCTTAAGAATGTCGTGCAGCAGGCGCTTGTTTTCAGCGACATATTCGCCATTGACCTTGTTGTAGCTCTCCATGATGGTCCAGGGAGCCGACTTCTTAACGGCAACCTCGAAGGCGTGCAGGTAGTTCTCGCGCAGTACCCGTTCATCGATGATGGCATCGCTGAACATGCGGTTGGTTTCGGACTCGTTGGCGACATAGTGCTTGGGGCAAGCGCCCACGCCCTCGCCCTGGATACCGTTCACGAAGGCGGCCGCGAGTTCGCCTGCCAGCACCGGATCCTCGCTGAGATACTCGAAGTTGCGACCACCCAGCGGCGAGCGCTTCTGGTTCAATCCAGGACCCAACAGCGTTTGCACGCCAAGCGCCTGCGCCTCGATACCGATGGTGCGCCCGACCTCGGAGAGGAGGTCGCGATTCCACGAGCTGGCGAGACCAGACGCCGTGGGGAAGCAGGTGGCGGGGATGGAATGGCCGATATTCTCGCCACTGCTGGCGGCCATACGCACACCGGTCGGACCATCGGTCATGACCACCGAGGGGATGCCGAGCCGCTCGACCGGATACGTGCTCCACATATCACGACCGACGGTGAGATTGGCCTTCTCTTCGAGGGTAAGCTGGGGAATCAGGGAATCGATTTTCTCGCTGAAATCAGACACGAAGACACCTCCTGAGTTGATGACAACTGTATCTATGTATGCTACCGCGAATCTGTGGCGCTTACCTTCTGAATTTCCCTTACATGCGCCGTGTGTGTAATCTTGCTATTGCGTCTGGATTCACCGTCAAACTTTCCTTCATTAGTTTACAGTAGTAGGCGTAAGAGACTCTTACGCCTAATCAAGGGACCACGAAAGGCACACATCACCATGGCAACTGATCCCACTCGATCAATCCGCGCGCACGACCATCCCTCGGTGTTCGATTATCCCGCCGATGCATTGCTGGACCATCTCGCCAATCTCCCTTCTCAGTATGAGGTTCCGTATCTTACGGTCACACTGGACTGGAGCGTGGATGGTGACAATCCCGGTCGGTCCGCGGCACCGGAAACAAAGCGTTCCCAGCCTGCCGGCGAATCCGGTACCGAACGGCCATCATTGCGCGCGTTTGAGCAGGAGATGAATCGACTGATCGAGGCGCACGGTCCCCGCGGCGAAGCCTTCGATGCACTGCAACGGAGCAAAGAACGCATCAGTAGTTGGTTGCGCGATGAACTTGATCCATCTGCCCGTGGTGTCTATATCGTGGCCCACGAACCGAGCGGGGTACTGGACGCGACCGGTCTGAACCTGCCGATTGAGACGTCGGTGTCGCTTTCCGTTGAGCCACGACTCTATAGTCTCGTTCGCATCGTTGAGGACTACCCGACCTACGCCGTGCTACAGATTGATCAGCAGGATGCCACGCTGAGTTTCATCACGCATGGAGCTCGCGATCGCTCGGTGAAGCTGGAATCAACGCTGTTCCCGCGCAAGCAATCCTCCGGTGGATTGAACCAAAAGCGCTACCGGCGTCGCGCGGAAGAGCGAATGGAAGCCTTTGCTCGCGATACCATCGTCGAAACCGAGAAAGCACTGGCCGAGGCTGGCGTTGATGTGCTGATTCTGGCTGGTAACGATGTCATGATCAGCGTCGTTCGCAACGAACTGCCAGATCATCTGGCCGGTGTGATTGTCGATCACATCCGGATGGAGCCGACCGTTGCACCGCACGAGAAAGTGGAGATGACTATCCCGATCGCCGAGGCTGCTGAACGACGGCGAGAGCAGGCATCCGTGGATGCCCTTCGGAATGCGATCGGTGGAGGTGCTCTGGGTGTGGCCGGTCCACACGAAGTTCTGCGCGCCTTGCAGAACGGCCAGGTTGAGACGCTGATTCTGTGCGACACCTTTGAGGGGAGTGGCTGGGCCGATTACGAGATGCACGTATTTGGTGTCAATGACGTGCCAGCTGTCCATCCGACCGGTGGCGATACGAGCAAGCTGGTTGCTGTTGATCTGCGCGACGAACTCGTGCGACTGGCGCTAAGCACGGGTGCTGAGGTGGACATCATCCACTCCAGTGTACCGGTGGAAGCAACGGGTGTACCGGCGGCTGGCGAGCTGCCGAAATCCGACGCTGCTGCTGAATTGGTAGAGATGGGTGGTGTGGGTGCGATCCTGCGCTACGCGATCACGGCCGGGTAGCCTGGATCACGGAAAAACACGAAGGGGGTCAACGTGAATGCGTTGACCCCCTTGTGCGCATCACGCTGGAGCTAGATCGCTACCTCCGGCGTGATGCCCGTACGTTCGCTTGTCATGGGCATCACCTCCTTTACCCTGTTCGGTATGGTGTGAAGCTGGCGGCGGTTCCACCTGCCTGACATGTACAGTACAGGCACAGACAGGTGGTGTCAACCGTATGTGCTAATCCAGACTGAATCCCGGGAACACGTCAGTAAGCATGCTGGAGTAGACCGTAACTTTTGTTGAGTAACGAATAAACGCCACGAGGAAGCTGTGAATGCCTACCGGAATGCTGCCGGTAAACAGAATCGCGAACCAGGCGATGATCAGCGCACCAAACGCCACCAAACCGACGATCATCAGCCAAAATCCCAGGGGAATCAGCGCCAACCAACGGACGAAGAGGATCAATCGCGATTGCCGCTCCGGTCGGACCACATTGAACTGCATCGGATAAGGTTCTTCACCAAATGGCGGATACTCATCCCGGAGCAGTGAGGTATAGATATTGACGCGTAACTGCCAACGAAGGAAACGGTAGACCATGTTCCAGAGATCGGCTGGATATGAGCCGGTAAACAGGATGGCGAAGAAGCCAATGAAGCCGAGAATGCTGGCCAGAATACCGTAGGCCCAGAGGATGAGCGCGTGCGGCAGAATCAGCAGCCACTTAATGAAGATCAGTCCGCGCGAGAGGCGATCCGCTCGCGGAATATCGAGATAGAAATCGGTTCCTGTGTCCATGTCTCTCCTCCATATGAGATTCACCCACCACACGCAGTATGCACGGGCACGCATGGGTTTCGCTACGGTCGCGGTCTCGACCACGGGCAGAGCGACACAAATGGCATGGTGGTTGCGGATAGCGAACGAGGTAAACCGAGGAGGTTAAGAGATGAAGTGGCTGAGAATCGTGACATCGTTATTGGTAGCATTGCTGGTGGGGACGGGGATCGGCAAGATCAAACGTGCCAAACCCATTGTCAACAACCTGGAAGCATCGGACGTACCGCGACAGGCGTTCACGCCCTTGGGATCGCTGGAACTCCTCGGTGCCACTGGCGTGATCGTGGGATTGCTGATACCGCCATTGGGTGTACTGACGGCGGCGTGTCTGATTTGCTATTTCGCTGGCGCGGTCTACGCTCACATCCGCGCGGGGGATGAGAATATCGCCCCGGCGGGATCGGGGCTGATCATGTCTGTCATCGTGGTGGCTCTACAACGACAGCGGCTGAACCTCAGGAATCGCCGCGATACTTCTTCACCATCATCCCGATAAACGGTCCGACGGCGACACCAAACGCGATACCGAATCCGATGTGGTCCAAGGCCGCACCAAATACGACACCCAGGGCGATACCGAACGCGATGCCGAAGGCCATACTGGTATCGGATTCCTTCATCTGATCTACCTCCGAAGCTGAACTCGTTCCCCAGATCTTGGCGGGCACTATGCTTGGCATAATGATACGCGATATCGCATCGTTATCGCGGAGAACGACGCAGCCACAACCACACCTGCCTCGTGCACCCCGAACAACTCGCCCTCATGATGTTGAGCATCCGAATGTCGCCCATCCGGGAGCCAGAGACGTCACGCCAACGTCTTACCTAGGTATCTCGCTCGTACCGCAGGGGGTCTGCCTCATGAATATCTCCATCCTCGTGATTCTGATCATGCTGCTCCTGGGCTTCCTCAGCCCAGTAAGCCAGAGTACGAGCGAGAATGAAGTGATCGCAGTGCCAATAGAGAACAGTGCGGCAACGCCGGTTCCGTTCGGCGAGATCGCCCGAGTTGGCGATTACGAGGTACGGATCATTGACGTCACGCCAGACGCCAAATCCATTCTGGAGGAATCCAACGGCTTCGCTATACCAGCCGATAACCCATATCAGTTCTTTATGGTGCGGGTGGAGTTGACCTATGTTGGGGATGATATCGGCGATACGATGCGCGACATCAACTTCCACGCTGCCGGAAACGCGAACTCGTATTCACGTTTCGGCGATCACGGCTGCGGGCGGGTGCCCGATCAACAATTGGAAGTCGGCGACCTCGCGCCCGCCGAATCGGCGGAGATGAACGTCTGCTGGGCGATCGAACCAACGGACGCGGAATCGCTGGTCGTGCTGGCTGAATCCGGAAACGACATCATCTGGTTTGCGGCGAGGGCTCCGTAGACGCTTGAGTGGAAATGCCATCTGTACCGAGAAAATGGTTTCACCATGTAACTTGATGACCCGAAGAGGTGAGGTGATATCTCCCCGAAGGACCAACGAGGCGACGTCACTCAGAGCCGCGCAGCGCCGTGGAGTCCTACGCGAAGCGGAGTATGTTCCAAGAGTTAGTTCTCGCCGGGACCAATGGTCGATGCTGCCTACGGCAGTGCGCTACGCGCGGAGATTCTT
>JAMLHR010000073.1 GCA_023957015.1 Thermomicrobiales bacterium
ATGGATCTTCCTGGTGCTCTCCGGTCTGGCCACAGGTGCTTCCTGGCTCTGCTACTTTCGGGCCCTGCAAATCGGCGATCTCAACAAGGTCGTTCCCGTCGACAAGAGCAGCACGGTACTAGCGATGATTCTGGCCGTTGCGTTCCTGGGAGAGCGGCTGAATGCACTGGTAATCCTGGCGATGATACTCATCGAAATCGGGACTCTGCTAATGATCGAACTCCAGTCCCGCCAGCGCGCTGAGTCCAGTCAATCGATCGAGGATTCCGGCTGGACATGGCTCGTGTTTGCAGGGGGATCGGCTATTTTCGCCGCACTCACCGCCATCCTCGGCAAAGTGGGCATTGAGGATATCGACTCCAATCTCGGTACCGCGATCCGCACTGCAGTCGTGTTGGTGATGGCGTGGGTGATCGTCCTCGCACAGGGTGGTCAGCGCAGAATACATGAGATCGATACTCGCAGTTGGATGTTCCTGGTTCTCTCCGGGCTGACGACCGGTCTCTCCTGGCTCTGCTTCTATCGCGCCCTGCAGGACGGTCCAGCAAGCGTTGTTGTGCCGATCGACAAACTCAGCATTCTCGTCTCGATTGGTGTCGGAGCAGTGGTGTTCCACGAACGTCTTTCCGCACGAGCAGCATTAGGGTTGATTCTCATTGTGACGGGAACACTGGCACTGGTGGTATGAGGAGCATTCCGGGCAAACAAAAAACTCGCCCTTCGCTGATGAACGAAGAGCGAGTAATGGTGGAGATGGGGGGAATCGAACCCCCGTCCAGAACCGTCAACCGGACATATCCTACACGCTTAGTCGATGTTTTGTACCTGCGCCGAACGCCCATCGACCGGCTTTCTGGGCAGGTTGCTGAACTGGCTTGAGTGATCGCGAATCAGCGGTCTAGATCACAGCACTCCGCCTTGGTGGCGCCCCGAGCCGATTCCGACGGAGGGAGAATCGTGGGACGCGCTACCTAGAGGTCTGAGACTTAGGCAGCGTAAGCAAGTTGATTGTTGTCAACTATTGTTTTGCCCGTTTTTACGAAGCCTCGGGCGCTTCGGCGTGCAATGGCCTGGTGTTCGACCCTGTCGAAACCGGACATCCCCATGCATGTTGCCGTGTACTTACCTCACGACAACATTGTGATTATAGCACGATGCGAACGCATGTACTGATATTACATCGCAAGAACAGAGAAGACCGCAGTCTACCGCGATGCGAGAATGAACAACGTCACAAAGGAGCAAACCGTGAGTTCAGTGAACGATCAACTCCGCGCCGCAGGAATCCAGGCTATCGCCGAAGAGCTTCCAACAGGTGTGCTGATTCCGCTGGAGCATGATGGTGTCGTGTTTCAGCAGACGTTCGAATATCCGGTACGCCAGTTCCCGGAGGAAGTGGGATTCTATGCCGAGGTGTTGGGATTTACACCGATTGCTTTGACGGAAGACTATGCGCTGTTCACGCATCCCCAACACCACTATTGCCTCAGCTTTCGGTTAGACGCGTCCGCCCCGGATCAGTCGACAACAGGCCTCAAGCTCCTGTTCATGACAAGAAACATCCCGGCGGCTGATGCGCATCTGGAACAGACCGGTCTGATCCCCTCCCGCACAATCTTCAAAGGGTCACCGGTACAGGATGTGATCTCATTCGCGACGCCAAGCGGAGTAGCCGTGGAGATCTGGGAAGAACCATCACCATTGGAGGGCGACTAGCAGAACGAATGACGGAGGCGTACAATTCGCCCATGTCCCGAGCGCCCGTAGCTCAGGGGATAGAGCGGTTGCCTCCGGAGCAACAGGCCGCAGGTTCGAATCCTGCCGGGCGTACCACATTAGTCTTATTCAAACCCGCGCCCTGAGAATCGGGGATTTCGTGCGGCGAAACAGAGACACCGAGCCTATGCAGACCAGACCATCTATCCGCAAGTAAACGCAATCCAGCGTTTCCGTACAGATTGCCAGCGATCAGTGGTCTTGGTGCTGTTCGATGATCGCGTCGGCCTCGATCTCGATCAACCACTCAGGATCGATAAAGCGACTGACCTCGACCATGAGCGATGCTGGGCGAATGGCCCCATACACTTCCCCATGAATCCGCCCGACTGTCTCCCAGTCATCCATGTTGACAAGCATGACCCGAGTCCGTACCACATCAGATAACGATGCTCCGGCCTCCTCCAGCGCGTGTTCGATAGTCTCAAGAATCTGACGCGTCTGGGCTGCCACATCCCCAACGCCAACGTTGTGTCCATCGGCGTCAGTCGCGGCTGTAGCGTTCACAGAGACATGAGGGCCTACCCGTACCGCGCGCGAGTATCCCAACTTCGGTTCCCAGGAACTGCCTGAAGAGATGTTCTGCCGTGTCATCTGCTTCAATCCTCTCCCTTGGTCCTCGCGCTGACCATGTTAGCCAGCACCCGTTTGGGAAGCTTGCAGATCACGGTATAGGCGGGGTCAAAGACATTGCCGATGTCGTACTCCACGCACATCCCCAGCAGCGTGCTGGCCGCGACCACGTCCAGCTTCCAGTCCCGCTCCAGCCAGCGCACCATCTCGGTCGTTGCGTGCTGCAATGCCTGGTCCAGCGGCCGCGCGTTTCCGGCCGTGAAGATGTACTCCTCATTCTCTCCCCGGGGCCAGCCGATCTGCTCACCTTTCCGCAGATCGACGGTGAACTCAACCTCGAATGTGATCTCGATCCCGGTGCCCGTGATCTCACCATCGCCCTGGATGGCGTGACCATCGCCGACAAACAACAGCGCCCCCGGTTCAAAAACCGGAAAGTACACGGTGGCACCCGCGCAGAATCCGCGGTAATCCATATTCCCGCCATACTCCGCTGAGGTTATCGTCGCAATCGACTGGCCGTGGGCTGGCGCGACACCAAAACACCCCAGCATCGGCTCCAGCGGTAGGCGCAACGCTTCAAGCCCGGGAATCGGCACTTGCAAGGATGCCTCACCTCGTACGGGGTCGATGTCCCAAACAACAAGCGGTCGCTCCGGCAACTGGCGGACAAACTCCGGATCAACCACATTCGGAGCAAGCACAGATGACGAAATACCGGTCGGGCGATTGGGAGTGAGTCGATCCAGATGCACGACCAATGTGTCGCCCGGCTCCGCTCCCTCGACGAAGAAGGGGCCGGTCATCGGATTGAACTTCGGTGTGACCGGCGTCCCGTTTACGTCGCACCCGAGGGAATCGACGGTCGTCGTCACAACGGTATCACCCGGTGCGATTCGCAGTACCGGAGGGTGCGGACCCATCGTGGTGTAGTATCGATCCGGCGTAAACTCGTGCCTGGCCATGCTCTACCTCTCATTCTCCAAAATAACCTAGATAACCCCACCCTCACGCATGTAGCACGCACCGCAGAGTGAATCATACTCAACGGTTCCCTCGCCTTCGATCGCGACCTGATCGCCTTCGAACACGTATTTGCCGTCGATCTTGCGGGTGTTGAACTCGGCCTGACTGCCACAGAAGCACATGGTGGGCAGCTTCTCGATGTTGTCCGCAATCTCCAGCAGTCGCTTGCTTCCGGGGAAAAGTTCCGTACGGAAGTCGGCGCGCAAGCCATAGCAGATCACCGAGATGTTGTGTTCCTTGGCGACGTGAAATAGCTGGCTGACCTGCACCTCGGTCAGGAACTGCGCTTCGTCAACCAGCACACAGGATATCCCTGGTTTGCTGATGACTTCTGTCTCCAGATCGAGCGTGTCACTGGCGTGGATGTCAACTGTGCGGTGATGCCCACCACGGGCGGTGACGAGATCGCCTCCCTTGGAATCGACCCTCGGTTTGATGACGATGACGTTAAGTCCGCGTTCCTCGTAGTTGTAGGCGGTCTTGATGAGCGTATCGCTCTTACCGCTATTCATCGCGCCGTATTTGAAGTGAAGCTTGGCCATGTAGATACAAACTCTTCTACGGTAATCAAAACAATACGGCAGAAACGTACTATTCTCTGCGGTCGCTGTCTATCTGTCAGTGAACGAATGTCAAAGGAACTGTCCGATACCTGCCCTCGGGTCTTCGTCGCCTTCCGGATCACCTTCGTCGACAAACCGCTCATATTCAACGGATAACGCCAAACGCAAAATCCCCAGGATGATCAGGTTCACCACCAGTCCAATCATGCCCACGAACTGTTCGGTGGCGAAGGTGAAGAACTGACCGAACAACAGCGCCACCACGGTGGATGCAGCGAATGCTTGCAGTGCGCGCACGCGATGCCGACGAATGATCATCATGAGTCCATAGACAGCCAGAAAACCCGTCGCGGCGCCGGCCGCAAATGAGAGCCATTCGAAAACGGAAACGCCGTCGCTGATGTTGTACTCGTCGGTCACGAAGATGCCGTAGACAAGCGTGACCACAATCTCCAGCGCCCTGATGACGAAGAGGCAGATAACCATCGGCAACAGCCACCGCTTGCTCACCGCGCGCCAGTACCAGGCTGCCGCCTTGTCTCGTGCGGCCAGTATGCGTGATTGCTCTTCCGCTTCCACCAGCTCCGCATTCTCCAGGAGCTCCCGCATGCGTAGCGCGACATCGGAAGTGTTCTCGCTGGCATCGAGATGTGCGAGCGCTTCGTCCTGTCGTTGTTTATCCAGCTTCCCGATCGCCTGCCAGGCAATACCTTGTGCTGCCAGATAGAGGTAATCCGCCTCGGTTGGCTCACGCTTGCGATCGAAGTATCGAGCCGCGCCCAAAGTACAACACGATGAACACCGCATACATGACCGCAACCGTCGGTTGGTAGAAGTAATCTTTGTCCTTGGTGATGAACTTACCCAACTCATCGATGAATGTGCCGAAGCCGATACCACCAACCAGCGCTGCCAGGGGTTTCCAGACCGGATTGGCGAAGAGGAGAAGGAAGCCGAAGGCGATCACCATTCCCAGGCCACCCCACAACATATGGGCGATGTGAAGCGTATCGCCACCGACCTGTGGATAGCCGGTGAGGTGGAGGTAAAGACGGATAACCAACACCGTCACCACCGCTGAAATCAGCCAGATCTCGAGCAGGGAGGAGTTGTGCGGATCGCGAATCCGGTACGGATTCCCGCGGACGTTGTTGTTGGTCAGCTTCGCGGACATCGTTATTCACCGACTCCTTGATGAATGCGTGTCCTCGAAGTGTAGTTCAGGCCGCTGTCACACAGTGATCGACAGGGAAGTTGGAGCCCCTAGCCCACCACATCCGGTTGCATGACCTCTTCCTGCTTCTTCTGTATACGAGCCGCGTAGAGACCAACGCCTGCTGCCGCCAGGGCGGCCAGACCACCGATTAGCAACGCCACCCGGGCTCCGGCATGTTCGCCCACCGCACCCATGATCGGACCACCAATTGGAGTCGTACCCAGAAACGCCATCGACCAAAAGCTCATCACTCTCCCCTGCATATCAGGGCGGGATGCGAGTTGAATGGTGACATTGCCAAGCGACGTAAAGTTGATGCTGAAGAAGCCAACGATCACCATGTTCAGTACCGCGATGGGGAACGTCGGAGAGATGGCGACCAGTAACACGCTTCCCCCAAACAGCGCCGCCGAAATGACCAGCATCTTGGCAGTCCCACGCCGACGACTGGCCGTATAGAGTCCGCCAATCACAGCACCGACACCCATCGAACTGGTAAGTGTGGCATAGCCGCTGGCGCCATTCTTGAACGTAAACTCGGCCAAAAGCGGCAGCACCACACTGAACTCATAGGTAAATGTGCCGATGATCGTCATCATGATGAGCACATTGCGGACGATAGGTTCATTGCGAACGTAGTGCCACCCGGCGGCCATTTGCCCCTTGGCACGGGTGATGATTTTGGCGGGATGCAGTTCGTCCTCACGCATCTTCCACAGCATGTAGATCACCGCCAGGAACGAGAGTCCGTCCAGGATGAAACACATACCGATACCGACCGCAGCGACCAGGATACCCGCGAGCGCTGGTCCGACTACGCGGGCGAGATTGATGGTGAGTGAGTTCAAGGAGACGGCGTTGGTGAGATGATCGTTGCCGACCATCTCGCGCACGAAGGTCTGTCTGGCGGGATTATCGACCACCTTGATCAGGCCATTGGCAATGGCGGCGAGGAAAACAATCCAGAGGGTGATCGCGTCCATCACAATCAGGATTCCGAGCAAGAGACTAACGATGCAACCAGCTATCTGGGTGACGTACAGCAGCTGCCGTTTGGGGTAGCGATCGACCATCACACCGCCCCAGGCACCGAGGATCAAAACCGGAATCGTTTGCAGCGCCGTGACAACACCGAGAGCAGTACCCGAGCCCGTCAGCATCAGAACCAGCAGCCCCTGAGCAACGGTCTGTGCCCAGGAGCCAGTTTGCGAGATGGCCTGGCCGTAAAAGTACAGTCGATAGTTGCGGATCGAAAGCGAGTCGAACGTTCTCCGCATAAAGTTGGTAGTCCGCGTCATGCCAGGGACACCGTCACTGTTCCCTCCTCGATCGAGAGTATCGTGTGGTCGGAGCCAGCCGTGTGGGGGTTAGTCCTTACAGGCAAGGTACGGTAATTCCCTACATCGCGCAAGACCAATCCGCGTCGAGCACTCGACTCAGGTCTCAGCGGGGAACATCCGTTGACTCCGACCGGCGATGTCACGCACAAATCCATCGGCATCGAGCATCAACTCGCTGGTCACACCATCGCGCTCATACCAGAGCGTGGAACCGTCATGTCTGAGCTGGATACGAACCGGACGCAAGGAGAGATCGACCAACGATATCTCGACCACAACGAGTTCCGCTGTCTGCCCGTCCTGCAAACCAAGTCGTTGCAGTGGCAGCGTGGGTGTTATTGGCGAACCCTGGATAGAGATATCGAGACAACCATCCAGAGCGGAGAGGTGTTGCTCGTTTTCGTCGTACCAAACACCATCTCCCTCGGAGAGAATATGGACCGATCCCATCACGCCGGGTTCGTTTTCGATGAGGCATCGAATCTCGAGCGCATGCCAGGACTTATCGACGACCAAGGTGTAGCCACCGCGACGCACCGTGTTGGCATCAACCCGCATCAGCACCGAGTCAACTACATCCCAACCCGGATGATCATCGTCCAGACGAATATGCTCCCAACCCACCGGATCATTGTTCTGCCACAAGTACTCTTTCATCATCCGTTGCTCCACGAAACGAGAAACAGGCTATACGACGCAATGGTCGCATAGCCTGTGGCAATCGTGGATCAGGAACGTCTACCCTAGGCCTTGAGCGGCCTTGGCGTGTTTGATTTGACCGAGGTGGAATGCGGTGTGAGCGACGATACCATAGGTCCCGCCAAGGACATCGGGATCGGCGAAGATCTCATCCGGTGAGTCGTCGATCAGCATATAGAGCTCCGCCTGGCGTTCCGCCAATGCGCGCTTGAGCTCCGCCCATTGCTCCTCATCGACCTCAACCAGCTTCCACGCAAGTCCCCAGTCTGGGCGTTCTTTAGGGGGGTCATTACGCATATACTGCGCCATGACATCAAAGTAGAAGATCATGTGATTCACCTGGCTGGCGATGCTATTGCTGCCAGGATAAATCGGCACACTTACCTGCTCGGCAGTGAGTCCGTCCAACGATTCCCACATGGTGTCACCCTTATCCAGGTACATGCCAAATACGGAATCGAAGGTTTCCGTCAACGCCGCTCTCAAGGCCGCTTTGACAGAGGATACGGGAACAGTTGCAGTCATGATATTTCTCCTTAGGCGTTGGCGGCATAGCCCGCCGCATGGCGAATCTGGCCGATGTGATATGCCATGTGGGCGACGACCATGATAGCTGCGGCAACATAATCTGCGTCTTCAGCGACTGTTGGTTGCGCGATCCAGCCCTTGAGCAATTCTCGCGTGGCTGCGAACTGGTTAACCAGATCGGCCCACTCCTCATCGGTCAGTGGCACGGTATCCCAATCGGCACCCCAATCGAGATCCGGATATTCACCACCCTCGAACTGGGGTCGATGCATCTGGACGGTGGTCAGAAGGTGCTTCACCTGGTTGGCAACGCTGTTGCCTGCCCCTGGCAGGACTTTCGTGGCCTGCTCGCCGGTGAGCGCCCGGAGTTCCGTTAATGTATTGGTACCGGAATCCAGATACACTCCGCTAGTCCCGTCATAGGATTCATCAATGCTCTTGAGGATTGCTGCTTTCCAGAGTTCGTTCGACATCCGTTTCCTCCAGTAGATTGCTACGCCGTTGTGCGCACCCTGATTGTGCCAGCCATTGGCGACAATTTGTGTCCGCTTTTCTCGATTATCCCTGTGACCTCCAGGCACATCTTGGCAAATAAGAACATTTGTTCTAAATTCATGGTAACAGGACTTCCGTTCTTGGGACGAGTAGCGTCCATCAGGAGGCGAACATGGCAATCACATGCTTGCACATTCCGCACCTGGCCCTCCGCATAGCCTTGCTGGATCAGCCGGAGATGGATGGTTGGCCACTATTACTCAGTAACCCGGAACGTGGCCGAGCGACCGTGTTAGATGCCACGGACGAAGCGACCAGTAAGGGTGTCCGGATCGGGATGTCGTTGCGAGAAGCTACCACCTTTGTCCCGGATGCCGTGGTGGTGGAACCCAATCCAGCCCTGGAATCACGCGTGAGCCAGGAGATCACGCACAACCTGGAAGATATCAGTCCTCTGGTAGAACCAGATGAGACAGAGCAAGGCTGCTGGTACGTGGATTTGCTGGGTCTGGATCGGCATTTCTCCTCTCCCACCGATGCCGCCCATGTCATATTGACCTGCGTCCCCGCCGTTCTGCGGCCACGAGCAGGGGTAGCGCAAAGTCGCTTCGCTGCACGAGTTGCGGCTGGAACTGCCCGCTCTGCCGCTGTCCGCACGATCCCATCAGGGGGCGAACAAGACTTCCTGGCTCGGGCACCTGTCACCTGGCTGCCATTTCCAGCGGAGATGACGAACCAGATGGTGCGGCTGGGGCTACGAACAATGAAAGACCTGGTGGCGCTACCACCGGAACGGCTGTCCGCCCGATTCGGGCCAGACGGTCGGCTGGCATGGGAGCTGGCCAGCGGTATCGACAAGCGCATGATCCAACCCCGTCCGCGGGAGGCCACGCTGATTGAGGAGCTGGAGATGCCAACTCCAGCCGTCAGCCGCGATATGTTCCTGTTGGGTATCCGCCAGGTAGTAACACGCGCCTTTAACACCACGATCCTGGCAGGTAAGCAGGTGCGACAGGTGATCCTGCGCGTCTTTCTGGAGAACAGGCGCAGCTGGGAGAAATCGTTGGTGATGAAGGAGCCATACGGTCAGCA
>JAMLHR010000074.1 GCA_023957015.1 Thermomicrobiales bacterium
GCCGCGAGAGATGATCGCCATTCCGGAAAACACGATTATCCTGGTCAATGTCGTCCTCGCCCTGATCGCCATCGCCACGTTGCCATGGGTCTGGAAACTGGTCGAGCCGGGAATGGCGCTGTTCACCACCGTCATCATCCTCTTCCATGCCGCTTATACCTGGCATTCGTTGGGGCGCTATCTGCTCACGGCCATCGGTGCATACATCGTTCTCGGCATTTTGCTGAGCAAGCCGGGTTGGAACGGTGCCCCGCGGACCGCAGTGTTCGTGACCAGCGCGATACTGCTGGCCACCCTGAATATGCATTTCGGACTTGGGTTCTGGATCGTTTAGTCGGGCTTACGACAACGCTGCCAGCTTCTCCCGTACCTCCCGGATGTGCTGGAGCACGTCCGGGTAGTCCGTCGTGAAGCCGTCGACACCCATGGCGTGAAGGCGTGACACCTCTTCGGCCGTATTCACTCCCCAACACACCACCACGCCGCCGAGGTTCGTCACCCAATCGATGCGCTCCTGTGTCGCCATGGATGCAATCAGGCTGAGTGCGGGGTACTTGCACGCCTGGATATACGGCTGGGCGATCGGCCATTCGGCTTCGGTCCCCACGGAGTAGAACGTGATGATATGTGGTGCATCGGCGATGACCTTGAGTTGCTCGTAATCCCGACCGCAGATCGCAATCACCCGATTCGGTGCGTATCGTTCCAGCTCTGCCAGGATCGCTGGTCCCAAACCCATGTCTGTTCCCTTAAAATCGAGGAAGAGCAGTGTGCTTTCCGAGGTGTGTTTGAGCAAGTCGCGTAAGGTGTAGCGTTTCCAACTGAACGAGATCGACCAGCGCTCCCACAGGATTGGCAGCGGCCCCAACCGCTTGTTGTGGCGGAGCTCCAGTTTCCCTCTGTGGAGCCAGATATCGGTCTCGAGGAGATCAGCGCCTGCCTCGATAGCCGATATCACATCCTGGCGACTGTTGCCGCCGCGATGGGCACTGCCGAACGGTTTGGGAAGGTGTAACGTCACTTCGGTATCCTTGATGAAGTGAAATGTGGAACGTGCACGTTCCAGTGTGAAGGGTGTTTGTGTAGATGACCAACGAGAATCACGCCTCATTGCGTGTGGATTCCAGACACTATCGTATCGCCGATATCGTCATTGGTGTTGCCTTCGTTATTACCGCCGTTGTCTCCGCGTATCTCGCGATTGCCCACGAGACCCGGGACTATTGGGCATTGCTCGTTGTCGGTGTGGTTGGCGCTATCCTCATGTTTCGGCGCTCGCTCGCGGGCAATAGAACACCATAGGGTAGACTTTGCTCACATTGGACTGATCGAACCATCTCTCCAGGAAAGCTGCATCCCATGAACGAGAATCACGCCGCCGACAACACACCCTCGCTCGAGGATATAACGCGCGCCCAGGAAGGTCAGTTCATCGACGAGGGCGGCACGCTCTTCGGCTTTTAGTGCGGAAGATGCCGCGATTAACAGCGCGAGACCGATGTGCGGCTGGAGGGACAGGATGCCGCCTCGATCAGCGCTGCCCTGCAGGCCCAGCTTTATGGAACGTTCCGGTGCGGATTACATTCACGCCCAGAAGAGCTTTCTCACCAACTCCGGTGCTCGGGAGATCTCGTCCGATATCGCCAGACTGACCCAGAGCGGCGTGCTTACCTTGAAGTCGGATAGCGCCGAGTTCAAGCAGAGTTCCGCCGTGATCGCCAATGCCGATCAGTTGACCATGAGCGAGAGCCGCGCCTTGTTTGCCACCGGTAACACGATGACGACCAGCGGTGATGTGTCCGTGGGGGTTCTGACCACGGGCTCCGTCGATGCCAGCGGTGATATTCGGGCGTTCATGATCACCAGTGGTGATGTCAAGGCCGGAGGCAATGTCACCACCACGCTCACACCACAGACAGCCGGCGCACTTGGTGCGGCCTTCGCGCTGGTCTTCATCCTGCTTGGTCGCATCTTTGGCAAGCGATAACAATCGGTTACTCGTCCGGTAGTAGTGACCCTTGTGGTCACCCCATAAGGCCCGATTACGGTTGGACGTATCTTCTGGTAGGAAATGGCCGTACGTGTCGAGACTACCGATGACATTGCTTCGAGAAAGGGTAGATTTGATGAATGACGGTATCCGCGGATTCCTGAAGTTTATAGTCGGATCAGCAGTCGGTGTCGCTATTGGTGCGGCGGCTGGTGCCTTGGCCGCGCCCAAGAGTGGTGAGGAGTTCCAGACCGAGACGAATGCGTTTCTGAACTCCGTAAAGGAAGAGGGCGAGGCCGCCCGCGTCGCCGCCGAGGCCGAAGTTGCGCAGCGATTCCGCGAACGTGTCAACGATCCCAAGGCGTTTGTCTCTTAGAGCGCATTCGCATTGTGTTGTCATCGGAGAGCTTGGTAGCAGGGGAGCTTGTCTCCCCTTCGAACCGCATCTTGAGGGCAGATGAACTGCCCTGCTACCTGTCAACACATACCGTATTGGCGGTAGCGGATACATTAATCGCCGCCAGGTAGCATCTTGGTAGAAACAGATCTTCAGAACAGGAGCGTGTGCATGGCCATTGGCCGAACCGTTGGTGTTGTCGGTGCCGGGCAGCTTGCCCGGATGATGGCGCAGGCCGCGATTCCGCTCGATATTCGCCTGGTACTACTGGCAGCCGACGCGAACGATGGCGCCGCCCAGGTGGTGCGGGATGTCATTGTTGGCTCTCCGGACGATCCCATCAAGGTGCGAGAACTGGCGCAAGCCAGCGATGTCATCACCTTCGACCATGAGTTGGTTGATCCCGAGTTTCTGGCAACCCTTGAATCCGAGGGTTACACGGTCTATCCCTCCGCCACCACGATGGCGTTGGCCCAGAACAAACGTCGTCAACGAGCGGAGCTCTCGGCAATTGGACTGCCGGTGCCAGCCTTCGCCGATGTCGATTCCGTTGAGGACGTCATCGCCTTTGGCGATATCCATGGCTGGCCGGTAGTTCTCAAGGCTAGCCGTGGTGGCTACGACGGTCGCGGCGTCTGGATGCTTGATGATGCCGGCGCGGCGACGGCTACGGTCGCTGAAGCACACACCGCTGGACTGACACTCCTTGTTGAGGAGAGGGTACCGCTTGATCTCGAACTGGCGGTGTTGACTGCGCGCCGACCCAATGGCGATATCGCCATCTGGGAGCCGATTGAGACGGTGCAACGCAATGGTATGTGCAACGAGCTGGTTGTGCCGGTGCAAACCGAATCGCGCATCGCCGCCGAGGCTGTCAGCATCGCTCGTCGCATTGTCGAGCACATCGAACCGGTTGGCGTGATGGCGATCGAGTTCTTCGTCTCGGGCGGCAGAGTGTTGATTAACGAACTCGCGCCGCGACCGCACAACTCGGGACACTGGACGATCGAGGGCTCGCAAACATCCCAGTTCGAGCAACATCTGCGGGCAGTGCTTGACCTGCCGTTGGGGGACACGGCCCGTATGGCACCGGTAATTGCCACCGAGAACCTGCTCGGTCCTGCCAATGGCACCGATCCGACGGATGTATTGGCACACGCGCTGCTCATCCACGGTGCGCATGTTCACTTTTACGGCAAGGGGGCACGTCCCGGTCGCAAGCTGGGCCATGTCACCGTTCTCGGCGACGATCGTGCCGAGACACGCCAACGCGCTTCGTTGGCGATTCAGCAACTTACCGGAGAGTTCAGATCATGAGCACACCTCGCGTCGCCGTCATCATGGGGAGCGATTCCGATCTGCCGACGATGCAAGCGGCTATTGATGTTCTCCAGGAGTTTGGCGTGTCCGTTGAAACGCGCATTCTCTCCGCTCATCGCACACCTGACGAGATGCTCTCATTCGCTCGCGATGCGGCAGGGGATGGTATTGGCGTGATCATTGCCGGCGCGGGTGGGGCTGCGCACTTGCCGGGTATGGTTGCCAGCGCTACGACATTGCCGGTGATCGGTGTACCGGTGGTGGCGGAATCGATGAAGTCACTTGGCGGTGTGGATGCGTTGCTCAGCATCGTGCAGATGCCAGGTGGAATTCCGGTCGCTACGGTCGCAATCGGCAACGCCAAAAATGCCGGTTTACTGGCAGTTCGCATCCTGGCCACAGCTGATAGTTCCCTCCGCGATGCCATGCGTGCATATCAGCAATCCATACACGATACCGTCGTCCGCAAGGATGATGCTTTGCGGACAGGAACTGAAAACTGACACAAACGCTCAGAAATATTGACAGGTTCCAGCTGGTCACCATAAGCTTGGACAATGTGATCCGCCAAGTCATCTGCATTGAGATGATCGCCAAAGAATGTATCTATAGGAGCATTCTTGGTTGTCGCCGAATGCCATGATCTTGTAGGAATACATTCCGGCGCAATTGGTACCGGAAGGATGCCCTGACATAAAAACGCGGTGTCGCCAGGAGATTTCTTCATGATTTCGAACCTCTCTCGTCGCTCATTTGTCGTAGCCACCGGTGTTGGTGCGCTCGGCGCCACCAGCATTGCTGGGCGCTCAGTTCTCGCACAGAGCGATGATTTGACCTACACCTTCCCGAACGGGAGTGTCGTGAAATGGACAGAACCATGGGCGCAACACGAGCAATTCAGGGCGGACACGATCCTTTCCGGCGGCGTCGCTTTCTATGGTGCCAATCAGGGTGAACTCGTTATCGGGTATTACGATTCCGCCACCTCGATGGACGATGTCGCTGCTGACTTCCTCACCTTTCTCGGCGTGGATCCCACCACGAACTTTGCCCTGATGGGTGAGGATCAAACCGAAGCTGGTGCAGATGGTGTGATCATATCGTCCAAATCGGGTAGGGTCCACGGTTTCACCGTGGATGGTGACTCCTGGGGACTCTATATCCAACTCGTCGATGAGACGGAGCTTTGTCTCTTCGTTGCGCCGTACAACGTCTTCGCCGCCGAGATGGATTCCGTGCAGCAATCGGTGACGCTGAACGATGTTCCGGTGTTTGACGGTGTGAGCGGTCAGGATCTCCAGGATGTGCTTGCGAGCGCTGGAGGCGTAGGCGGCGAGTACACCGATGATTCAGGTTTTGTTCATGTTCAATGGATCGCCGGCTGGACGGTACTTGAGCAGGATGAGTTTGGCATTGTCCTTGCCAACCCAGCCAACTCTGTGACGCTTTATACGCAGGGTGTCGCGTTCGAAGGCAGAACGTGGCAGGAAGAGGCTGAGATTTGGTGGTACACACACTTTGATGACCAGGGTGACAATGCGATTGACTACGGTTTGGTTGTGACCGATGACGGTTTCTCCTACGCAACCAAAGGTCAATACGGACCGCGGTTGGGAGAAGGATTACCAACTGAGAGTCCTGAGATGTATGTGATGGTCTTTGCCGCGGACATCGCTGTTGAGGGGGCAGATCTGGTCGCCCTCTACAACGAGATACAGGCGGGCGTACAGGTGAATGGCGCATCGCCATTCAGGAATGCCGAGCAGTTCCTGACGCATTTCCAGGGTTAGCAGTACTTAGTAGGGCGAATCCCGCAGGGTATTCGCCCTACATCGACGGCATCGCTGTCGATAACTCGCTCGACATCAACCCCTGAGGTTGACGCGGGAGGGGGCCGTCCGGCGGTGTCGATGCACCGCTCAGTATCATGCAGATGGCCGGTGGCATACCGGTTGCTACAGGGTAACGCGAAGAACGCCGGTCTGTTGGCCGTGCGTATGTTGGCGATAGCCGATAGCACGCTTCGTAACAGGATGGCCGCATATCAGGCAGCCATGCATGATACGGTGGTCAGTAAGGACACGGCACTGAGGGAATCAACCGCATAAGGAGTGTGTGGGAAGGGGAGCACACGTGGAGGCTGATGTTCGGATTCTCCGTCTGGAGGCGATGCTGGATGTCGCCCGTTCCGCTATGGCCGCCTTTGATCGCAATGGCAAGCTGTTCCATCTGAACTTCTCAGAGAAGCAGCTGGTGGGTGTGATTGATGAGCCGCCACTCCTCGGTGTCACCGCTGAGGAATACCTGGGTCTCCACATCTGGCGAACACTGGATTACGATCCGATCCCACTCTCTCGCCTGCCGCTCATGCGCGCACTTAACGGTGAGGAGGTCTGGGAGGAGCACCTCATCCTGGAGCGCGGACCGGACGACGTTCGCTATTTGCTGCAGAACGCCCGTCCACTCATGGTCAATGGCGAGATGGATGGGGCCGCAGTGCTCACGCTCGATCTCACCGCCCTGCGGGAGGTCTCCGAGACTCCCTATACCGCGCGGCTTGAGCGGGCGGTACAGCGATCCCGCCTGATCGCTGATATCACCACCGATGTCAGCGATACCACCTCTGCTCTCGATCTTGAGCGCATCACCACCTTCGCCATCGAGCGAATGGCGCAGGATTTTCACGCCGATTCCGGGGCGCTCTGGTTGCTGGGTGATGAGGATCGGCTCTATCACCATGCTACGTATAATCAGAATTGCGAATCGTTCGATGCCGATGGTTATCCGTTAACCGCGTTCGAGTTCGCGCATGAAGCGTTGGATCGTAATCTGCCGCTGGTTGTAGAAGGCGTCCATGTACGCGCTCCCGAGGCTGTCATCACCTGTATGGATGGGGCCGAATCCGTGCTGGTCATTCCGCTCAGGATTCGCGGTGAGCGTATCGGTGTTGTCTATCTCTGCATCGGTGGCAGGTACGTTCTGGACGAGTTCGATCAGCTTCTGGCATCCGTTTGGGGCAGACAATGCGCTCAGGGTATTGACGTTGCCCAACTCTTCCTTCAGGTAGAGGAGGCGAATCAGCGTCTGATCGATCTGGTCGATGAGTTACCGCAAGCCGTGCTGGTGGTCGATGGCGAGACGGCAACCGTACGCATCGCCAATCGCGGCGCGGAGGAGCTCTTCCACCGCTCGTTCGCGACACCGGTCTCCGTCCATGAACTGACCCTGCTTGATATCGATGGGCATCAGTTGGTGGGAGTACGGCACCCCCTGGCCCGGATGTTGCATCGTGGCGAACGCACGACCGGTGATGTCCTCCAGATTCCCCAGCCGGATGGTAGCATCCGTGAGGTGGTGGCCCACAAAGTGCCGATTCGCGATGCCCGCAATCATATCACCGGTGGCATCACCGTTCTCCAGGATCGCGCTGATTTCGCCGCCATGGATCAGGCGCGGTACGAGTTCATGTCCGTCATGGCCCATGAGCTACGAAATCCGCTGACATCACTGCGTGGTAATCTGCAGCTACTGGAACGCCGGGTGAGACGTCGCCCCGAGGGTGACGAGACCGAGGGCGATTTGCAGCGCATTGGTGCTGCCATCACGGAGGCCGATCGCGTCGGCGATCTGGTGACGCGCATGCTCGATGTCTCCCGAGTTGGATTGGGTCGGCTGGACATCCTGACTGCACCAATGGATGCCGCCGAGTTGGTGCGTGATGTCTGCGAAGCAACGATTGCCCGTGATCCCGATCGCGCCGTTATCTGCCATGTCCCGGATGTGCTCCCGGTGGAATGGGATGCGGATCGGATGTACCAGGTATTGAGTAATCTCACCCAGAATGCCGATCGGTACGCTCCGGGCTCGCCGATCGAGGTGGCCTTGCTTGAGCAGGGGGAGTTGGTGCGTATCTCGGTGCGCGATCACGGACCGGGTGTGCCGGCGGAGATTCGACAGCGACTCTTCCGTTCCTATTACCGGCTGGATGAGAGCGATGATCCGACCTCTCGTATAACAAACGGATCGCGTGGATTGGGGATCGGATTATACATCAGCGCTCGCCTGGTGCAGCTTCACGGCGGTCGCTTGCGCGTCAATGATGCCGAAGGCGGCGGTGCGGAGTTCGTTATCACCATGCCGAAGATGGTCCCAGGCCCCGTGCCTGGGGTCTGAATTCTCATCGGTAGTCGCGACCTTGATGGTCGCCCGAGAGGATGGGTATCAGTCACATATCCTCTCGAGGTGCCCGCAAGGTTCTCAACCACCGATGTTTCTCCGGAAACCTTTACCCAACTGGGGCAATCTCGTCCTCGACGAGAGGCAGCTCGCGTTGGGCACCCTCAACATCCGTGTGTTTGCTCGCTTCAATGAACTTGACGAACAACGGATGCGGACGATTTGGACGACTACGTAATTCCGGATGGAACTGCACACCCACGAAGAATGGGTGATCCGTGTACTCCATGATCTCCGCCAGCCCGCTGCCTGGATTGGTACCGCTCACCTTCAGCCCGACGCCAGCAAGCTGATCGATGTAGGCATCGTTCACTTCCCAGCGGTGGCGGTGACGCTCGAAGATCGTGGCGCCATTGTATGCCTTCTGCGCGGTGGAACCATCGGCGAGCTTGCATTCCCACAAGCCGAGTCGCATGGTCCCACCCATCTCGACACCCTTTTGATCCGGCATGATATCGATCACCGGATGCCCGGTGGTATTGTCGATCTCGGTGGTGTTGGCATCGGAAAAACTGAGCAGGTTGCGGGAAGCTTCGATCACCATCATATGCAGGCCGTAGCAGAGTCCAAAGTAGGGGAGACTGTGCTCGCGGGCATACTTCACCGCTGCGATCTTGCCTTCGACCCCGCGGCTGCCGAATCCGCCGGGCACGATCACACCGTGCGCCTTGCGCAGATGCGAGGTCATCTCCTCCGGTGTACAGGTTTCACTATTGATCCAGTCGATCTCGACCTCGACACCGTTCTCCAGAGCAGCGTGCTGCAGTGCTTCTACCACGCTGATATAAGCATCATGTAGCTCAACGTATTTACCAACGAGGGCGATGCGGATCGGCGTGCGCGGCTCGTGGATGCGCGCCACCATCTGCTCCCACTCGCGCATCATCGCCTGCTCCGGCAGCTCGAACTGCCTGGCGATTACACGACCCAGGCCAGCGCGCTCCAGGATCAGCGGTACATCGTAGATCGTCTTGGCGGTTGGCATACCAATGACGGCCTCGGTATCGACATCGCAGAAGAGTGCGATCTTCTCGCGAACCTCGTCCGGTACCTCGCTTTCGGCGCGGCAAATGATGACATCCGGATGAATACCGACACCGCGGAGATCTCGCACACTCATCTGGGTCGGCTTGGTCTTCATCTCGCCGGTTGCGCCCAGCTGCGGCAGCAGGGTGACATGGATGCTGAGGCTGTTCCCGCGGCCCACCTCGCGTCG
>JAMLHR010000075.1 GCA_023957015.1 Thermomicrobiales bacterium
CCGGTGTCGGCGCGGATACTGATACCGCAATGGAGTTGCTGCCGATCGGCAAGTCAGAGGTACTACGCAGCGGTTCCGATATCACGATCATCGCGGTCGGTGCGATGGTACCGGCGGCCGTGCAAGCAGCGAATCGACTGCATGAGCTGGGGCACGATGCCACGGTAGTCAATGCGCGCTTTATCAAACCGCTCGATGACGAACTCATCCTCGATCTCGCCCTCAGCACCAATGGCATCATCACGATTGAGGAAAACGTCGTGGCTGGCGGATATGGCTCAGCCGTGATGGAGTTGCTGGCGGGACACAACTGCCACACTCCGGTGAAACCGATGGGTGTACCGGATGCGTTCCTGGATCAGGCATCCCAGCAGCGATTGCGGGATATCGCCGGACTGAACGTCGATAGCATTGTTACGAACGCGCTGGCGATACTGGCGCACGCCGCGGCACCGGCACCTTCCGTGGAACGAGCCGCAAGCGACTAATGGATACGCATACCACTCCACCCACCACGACAGCCCGTTCGCTCGATGAACTCGCTGACATCGCCAGACCGCTCGATCTCACGCTCAACGTCACGCAGTTGGCGCGCCTGGCAAGATATCGGGACATGCTGCACGAACGCAATCAGCACGTCAATCTGACCGCGGTACGCGATCTCGATGGCGTCGAACGGCGGCTCATCCTGGAGAGCCTCCGCCTGACGCAGTTTGTACAGCAGCACGCCGGTGCTGGCCGGATCATGGATCTCGGCAGTGGCGGCGGTATCCCTGGTATCGTGCTCGCTATCGCTTTGCCGGAATTTCAGTTCACCCTTCTGGATGCCACCGGCAAGAAGGTGCAGTTTCAGCGCGATGTGATCGCGGATCTCGGGCTTGAGAACGTGCAGGCAGTTCAGGGTCGGGCCGAAGAACTCGGCCACGATATCAACTGGCGTAACAGCTTCGATCTCGTCACCGCCCGGGCGGTAACCTCATTGGCGGCGCTGATGGAGCTCGGTCTCCCTTTCGTGGCGATGAAAGGATGGCTGGTACTGCCCAAGGGAACCGATATCGACGAGGAAATGGTGATCGGGCGCAAGGCCGCCGGTAAGCTGGGTGGCACGGTTGTCTCCCAGGACGAACTCCGCGATGTGGGATCGGATGTGCAGACGCGACTGGTGCTGGTGCGCAAGGATCAGGCGACACCGGTCAGTTTTCCGCGTCGCGTCGGCGTACCAGCGAAGTCGCCACTCGGCAGTCCGCAGGATCAGGCGGAACGAAAGCCTCGCAAGAAACGAGGCGGCGCATGACCCGCTACGATACACACGGTTCCAAGCTCTACTACCGCAAGGAGAAGCTGCGCGGCGCCAGTTGGGAGTACGAGATCAGTGGCGGTTGGTTCACGGTCAGCGTAGATGGCACCGAGCGTCGGATTCTCCGCCATGGATTCCGTTTCTTTCGCCCGCGCGAGGCCACTATCATTACCGCTGGCGGAAACGAGACCGTCGAACGCTCCTTTGCCGAACAGTGGTTTTTTCCGGATCGCTGGTTCTCGCTGCTGCGATTCGTGGCTAGCGACGGTCGTACCATCGGCTACTATGTCAACTTCTCCAAGCCGTTAGAGGAAGTCCGGCCGAATTACTATGCCGATATCGATCTGGAACTTGATCTCTGGCTGGATCTAAACGGAGAGATCACCGAGCTGGATCGCGACGAGTACAACGCCGAGATCGAATCGAAGCGGCTCAGTGCCGAGTGGAGCGAGCACGTCGAAGACGCCGCCGCCCAGGTACGGGAAGCCGTGAAGACATTTGTGGAAACATACGGCCCCGATATCGAGCAACGCAAAGACCCGGTGTACGGCATCCCGGAGTTCATCCTGCGCGCCTAAACATCACTCGGGCGGAGGGGGCGGACGACGCGGACGATGCCAAGTGAGGCATCGTAATGCCTGCGTTTGGCGGCATCCAGCAATACATCGCGCGCTTCCAGGAATTCCCGCATGCGCGTGGCCGCAATCGGATCGGTGGATGTATCGGGGTGATACTTCTTCGCCAGGCGACGGAACGCGGCCTCAATCACCTCCGGTTCCGCATCCTGATCGACCTGGAGCATCTGGTAATAGGTGCGTTGATTTGGCCGTGGCACCACCTGCGGCTGCAATTGCGCCATCTGTGCCCGCATCTGCCGCTGCATCACCTGCTCCTGCGTCATCAAGCCATCAATGACGGCCTGCTTTTCGCTGTCGGGTATCCCCCAGCGATTGTGACACGTGGTGCATTCCATCACCGCCTGGCTGCGGACATTCATCGTCGGCACGAAGTAGAGCGTGAGTTTGCGTTTGGTCTCGTAGACGCTGAAGACACGCTCGCGCTTGCAATGCGGGCAATCGAAGATGATGTACCCACGGGGTTCGATGTAATCGCGGGCGCCGATGATGGGTAGCACGGTTGAGTCTCCATTTACGCTGACCGTACTGTAGCATTTGCTGCGCGATCAGGTATGAGCGCGATATGATCAGTGGCAGTACCCGTTCTCGCCATTCACCGGAGTCGCAATGACCTCATCTCACTCAACCGCGTTCGATATCGATCTCTATCATCTGGATGCCGCCTATATCGCCTGGAAGAGTGGCTACAACGCGATGTCCGCGTTCGAGCTCTTCACCCGAAGCACACCGTTCGGTGGCGGGTACATGGTGGCCGCCGGTCTGGAACCGGCAGCCGAGTACATCCTGGGTTTTCGCTTCACCCGGGATCAAATCGATTTCATCAGGCGCATCAAGCAGTACGATGCCGGATTCCTGGAGTTGTTGCGGGACTTCCGCTTCACGGGCGATATCCTGGCGGTACCTGAAGGCGAGATCCTGTTCGCACATGAACCATTTATGCGGGTGACGGCACCGTTCGTGGAGGCGATGTTGCTGGAAGCCGGTCTCCTGCGGGCCATCGGTATCAGCACACTGATCGCCACCAAGGCCGCCAGAATCACTACCGCCGTTCAGGGTCGATCTTTCGCGGATTTCGGTTTCCGCCGTGCCCACGAACCGATGTGGGCCACCCGCTCCGCCTTCATCGGCGGCGCGGAGACCACGAGCTATGTCGAAGCCGCACAGCAATTCGATATCCCGGCGAGCGGCACCATTCCCCACGCGATCGTCCAGGCGTACCCGGATGAGCTGACGGCCTTCCGCGAGATCGCAGCGATGATGCCGAACTACACGCTGTTGATCGATACCTATGACGTCGATCAGGGGATCGATAACGCGATTCAGGTTGCGCAGGAGCATGCCGCGATCGGCTCCGGTCATACGCTCCAGGCGGTACGCATCGATTCCGGCGATCTCGGCGCATGGGCGAAGCTGGTGAAATCGCGCCTCGTGGCTGCCGGCATGGATCACGTGAAGGTGCTGGTCAGCGGCGATATCGACGAATACAAGGCGGCTGAGTTGGTCGCCAGCGGTGCTCCCATTGATGGGTTCGGCGTCGGCGGCAATCTCGCAGTTGGACTGGGATCGGTAGCCAGCGGCTATGTGGGTGGTGTGATCGGCGCGGTCTATAAGCTGGTCTGGATCGATGTCGAGGGGGACGCCGATGATCGCATGAAGATCGCGGGTAGTAAGAGCACCTGGCCGGGACGAAAGCAGATACACCGGATCGGTGGCTTCGAGCGCGATGTGGTCGCGTTGGAGAACGAGCCTACGCCGACGAATGGTCGCACGCTGCTCCAGCCATGGATGGCAGCAGGCGAACTCCTCCATCCTCACCCGTCATTGCGGGAGATTCGTGATAAGGCGATAGCCAATCTGGCGTTAATGCCAGATTGGCTACGGAACCTCAGTATTGAACGAGCGTACGATGTTCAATTCAGTAACGAACTGACGGCTCTACGAGACCGCATTATCGAGGAACATCGGTAATCGCGTTTGCCTGCCCGACTTCAGCGATCACCCAGAAAATAAGTCAGGGCATCCGCCTGGCTATCGCGCCAGCAGGCGTAATCGTGGCCACCATCATACTCGCGGTATGAGACATCGTACCCCTTGGCGACGAGCACATTTCGCATATGGCGATTGCTATCCAGCAACGTTGGAATCCCATCACGATGGCCACGACCCTCAAGCGATCCCGCTTCCATCCAGATGCGAATGTCTGCGCGCTCCCATTCGGCCGCCTTCTTCGGTAGCCACTGGTACTCGTCGCAAACACCCATCACCGAACTCTGCTCCATCGGATTCGGCTTCCACCAGAACGAACCGGACTGACTGGCAACTAATCCAAACGTTTCCGGTGCCATCAAGCCAGCATACATACTCGCCAGACCACCATAGCTAACACCGTTCGCGACCGTCAGATCGCGGCGGGTCTCAATACCGAGTTCGGTGATCGCCCAGGGCAACAGCTCGGTCGCCAGCATCCGCACGAAGTCGGCGTTACAGGGTAACTCCTCGCCACGATCGACATTGCCAACAAATACGGCCACCATCGGAGGAATCCGACCATCGGCGATCAGATTGTCCAACACCGTGGTTGTGCGCAGGACATCGGCGTGAAGTTCACCATCGAACTGCACCAGCATCGGCACATCGGCGGTACCAACACGAGGATGGCGATAGAGGAAGATATCGCGCTCGTTATCCAGGAGTTGGCTGGTAAAGCGATGCTCCGAAACAACTCCTCGCTCGATACCTTCGCGACGCACGATCCAGGGTTGCTCTGGAGCGGCCGGCATCGATAGCACCGATGACTGCTGGCTCGCCAACGCGGAAGAGTCCCGTTCCACAATCGCCTGCGGATTGAGCGGATCGTTACACCATGTCGCCCGACGCATGACCCAATCCGTTTCCGCGAACTTGACACCAGGCTGTCGTTTGGCGCGTGAACTGGTACTGCGTGCATCGACTCCAGGATACGGATGCTGGCGTACCAGACATCCGTTCCTTCCAGGTGCGTCATCACCTTTTCCGGGAAGTCGGTCTCGCGCATCCATTCCAGCAGAACGACATTCTCGGTCGGTCCATCCTCACGCCAGACAAACGTCACCAGCCAGGTCCGCGATTCGGGATCGTACTCCTCGAAGATGGGGGCACCAGTCCGTTCCACCTCCTGCCAGAACTGGAGCAGAGCATCGGGATCACCGACGATCTCCTCCCGGAGGCGGGAGATCGTCGAGCTTTCAACGGATTCGAGGCTAGAAATCGCCATCGATAATGATCCGTTGTACATCGTCCATCATCGCGTGACCGGCAAGGACGCCGGTCGCACCGCTCCAGAGATCGCCGGCAACCAGAGCAACCTGCTCGTTCTGCACCGCCTTGATTGTTTGGAACGCCACGTTCTCCATATACGTAACGAGCGCGGCGGTCATCTCCGCGTTGCGAGCAGCGGCGAAGAGCCAATCGGCGTCGAGCAAGTTGTGCATCTCCAGGCTGATCGACCTGCCCGAGTGCGGTGGCTCCATCGGATTGGTGAGATCGTTGCCCGTGAAACCGCACCAGGTCAACACCACACCGGTAATCCACTGGTGGGACATAATCACCGGGAACTCAGGCTGTGGTCGGAAGACGACTACGGATTCGCCAGCATGCTCACCGGCAGCGGTCTGAATCTCCGTACCACGGGCGCGGAGGTCGAGCACAACCTGCTTCGCCTCTTCCAGCTTGCCCAGAGCGTGGCCAATGGCCAGCTGCTCGTACTCCCACCATTGCAGCGTGGCAGGATCGGCCGCATCGGCCTCGATAGCAATCATCACTGGCGCGATCTCGGAGAGGAGCGCAACCTCTTCCTCGGACCGATAGCGGGAATCGATGATCAGATCCGGTTCGAGCGCGATCACCGCCTCGATACTCAGCTCCTCCCAACCACCGGGCACAATCGTCGCATCCGCTGGCACCTTGTCGACCAGATACGCGGCCGCTGTCTCGCCGTTCGAACTGGCCGTGTAGCCAATCGGATTCACACCCAGAGCGAGGACGGCATCAAGCGGTCCATCATCGAGCGTGATGATGCGCTGCGGATTCTCCGGCAACGTAATCACGCCAAATGGAGTCTCGTATTCGCCCGGCGTAAACTCGATGCCAGCGAAGAGATCGTCCGATGCGGAAACCGGCGTCTGCGCGAATCCACGCATCTGCACGGCGAGTGGGGTGGCTGCAGCAAGCGCGGCAAATGAGCGGCGATTGAGACGGGGCATTGTCTTTCCTCCAGAGTTGAGATCAACGAAAGTCATATCCGACACCTTCAGTCGGCATTATACGCACATCCTGCCGAATGTCACAAATTCCCCGATGGACATCGCTGACGATCGCCCGTAGAGTGAAATGACATGTTGGGATACGCGTTGGAGAAGACGTGATGAGTATCAATATCGGACTGCAACTCTACTCGGTACGAAACTCGCTGAAGGAAGACCCTTGGGGAACGCTGGAAGCAGTGGCTACGGCTGGCTTTAAGTACCTTGAAGCCGCCAACCACAACGCGCTCAACGATCCCGGTGTCGGATTCGGTGTCTCGGCCGCCGATATGCGATCGAATCTCGAATCTCTGGGGATGCAGATCGTCGGCTGTCACATCAATCCGCTGGATGTCAGCATTCTGCCGGCTGCACTCGAGTATCAGGCAGAGTTGGGAAACACCACCTTCGGCTGCGATATCGAGTTCTTCCCGTATAGCGATATCGACTACGTACTCCGGCGAGCCGAGACATTCAATCAGGTCGGCGAGCTGGCTCGTCAGCATGGCATGACCTTCTACTATCACAACCACTTCCAGGAGTTCCAGAAGTTCGGCGACAAGTTCGTCTACGAGATCATCATGGAGAACACCGATCCCGACTTGGTCAAGGTTGAGTTGGATACCTACTGGATATACCGCGGTGGCCAGGATCCGATCGCATGGATGGAGCGCTACACCGATCGCATCATCCTCCTGCATCAGAAGGATTTCCCCAAGGTGAGCACCCAGCCACTCAATCTGTACGATGGTGTGGTTGATGCCGGCGAGAGTATCGATATGGCGTTGTTCCAGGATCGTAAGGATCCGCTGTGCTTCGTCGAGATCGGCACCGGTATGCTCCCGATTCAGGACATCATTGATGCGGCCGCCAAGATTCCATCGCTGAAGTACATGATCCTGGAGCAGGATCATACCCAGCTGGACGAGATCGATTCCGTCCGCACCAGCCGCGAAGCGTTTAAGGAGAACTTCACCGGCATTAGTTGGGACTAACAACGAAGTGCGGCACACTCCGCACATAGTGCCCTGCCAACTCGCCAATGATTAGGTATCATGAACTCTCGGATCAAACGGGAGTATCAACACCTCATGGCACCGATCATTTCGGCCTCTCATGTCTCGAAGAAGTTCAAACGCGCGAAGAAGAACCCGGGATTCACCGGTGCGCTGAAGCACCTGGTCAAACCGGTCTTCACCGAGTTCACCGCCGTCGATGACGTCTCGTTCACTATCGAGCCAGGTGAATCCGTCGCCTATGTCGGACCAAACGGTGCTGGCAAGAGCACGACCGTCAAACTCCTCACCGGTATCCTCGTGCCGAGTGCCGGTGAGGTAACCGTCTGCGATATCCATCCGTTCGAGAACCGGCAGGAAAACGCTCGCAATATCGGTGTGGTCTTCGGGCAACGAACTCAGCTCTGGTGGGATATCCCCGTAGTCGAGAGCCTGCGCATGCTCGGAGATATCTACGATGTCCCCACCGATCAGTTCAAAGCCACATTCGCCGAACTCACCGAGGTGCTTGATCTTGGGCCACTCCTCAATGTGCCTGCGCGCCAACTCAGCCTGGGGCAGCGAATGCGCTGCGATCTGGCGGCTTCTCTGATCCACAATCCACCGATCCTCTATCTGGACGAACCAACGATCGGTCTGGATGTCAGCGTCAAGGCACGCTTCCGCGAGTTCGTGAAGTACATGAATGCCGAGCGTGGACTGACGGTGATGCTGACCAGCCACGATATCGGTGATATCCAGGAACTCTGCCCGCGCATGATCATGATCGATAAGGGCAAGATCATCTACGATGGTGCCTTCGCCGAGGTTACCCGGCGCTTCGGTTGGGAGCAGAAGGTGCTCGTTACCCTCAGTGGCGACGAGCAACTGAATGTCGCTCACCTGGCTTCAGGACTACCGGATCACGCCAGCGTTACCCAACCATTACCCGAATCCGTTGAAGTGATTTTCGATTCGCGACTCTCCACCTCGGGAGAGATCGTCCGCGATCTGGCGATGGCGTTGCCGATCGCCGATATCCGCATTGAGGAGACCAGTGCCGAGAGCATCATCCGCAATCTGTACGAGGGGGCGCTGAGCTTCGAGGAGCGGATCGATGGCTGAGCAGATTCGCATCGCACCGCGACCCAAATACGTCAGCATCGCGCTGACCTCGTTCCAGCAGGCGATCACCTATCGCATAACCACGCTGACGAACATCGCGCTGACGTTCATCTGGGTGTTCATCCTCTACTACCTGTGGAAGGCGGCCTTCAATGAACGCCAGATGATCCAGGGGTTCACCTGGGACGATATGCGCACCTATGTGGTGATCGCCTACGGCCTTAACGCGCTCATCGGCTGGCGAATCTCTGCGAACATGATGTACACGATCCGCACTGGTGAGATTCTGCGCGATCTCACCCGACCGCTCAATTACTGCACCAATCAGCTCAGCGTCGCCACCGGTGCAGCGATGGTGGAAGGTATTCTCAGCCTGATCTTGACATTGGTGGTTGGACTCGTTTTCATTGGCATCAAGCCACCAGCGGATATCGCCGCTGGCGTCATGTTCGCCATCGCGGTGGTGCTGGGATTCTTCATCAAGGCACTGATCGTGTTCAGCATTAGCCTGCTCACGTTTTGGACGCTGAATGGCGTTGGCATCTCGTGGAGTCGCGAGGCGGTGATGAACATCCTCAGCGGTACCATCATCCCGCTGGCCATGCTTCCCGGATGGCTGCAGACTGTGGCCGAGTTCGCACCAATGCGGGGGATCGTGAATACACCGCTCATGATCTATCTCGGCAAGGCGCAAGGTATGGAAGCGATTCAGCTGCTGGTGCTTTCGGCGGGGTGGTTGGTCGCG
>JAMLHR010000076.1 GCA_023957015.1 Thermomicrobiales bacterium
TCGCCGCCATACCAGAAGGCAATGTGACTACGCGTGCTTGCTCGAGAAGCTCGAGTGCGGCCTCCAACTCGTCCCAGACTGGGTTCGTCCAGCGACCATACTGGTGATGGGCGGTGGGTATACCCGGCAACACAAAGGTGCTTGCCAGCGAGATCGGAGTCGCAATCGGATCGCCCGGTGCCAGGCTATCAATGCGATGATGCAAGACTCTGGCAAAAAGCTCGTTGTTGTTGGTCACCGTCAATCTCCATCCCGTGATGCATTTTTCCGCATTGTACGACATGCGATTTGAGGTGATCATTGGTCAGGATGTCCACCCAACATCTGCAAATCTGTTCGATTGGAACAACGAGAGAACTCGGTCTATGGAGATTCGACAGCTCACTATCGATGACTACGATGCCGTCTCTACCCTTTGGCAGAGTGTGCCGGGCGTGGGGCTCAACAACATCGATGACAGCCGCGGGGGTATCGAGCGCTACCTGCGTCGGAATCCTTTGACATGTTTCGTCGCGGAAGCGAATGGAACGCTTGCGGGATGCATTTTGGCTGGGCATGACGGTCGACGCGGTTACATCTACCATCTCGTGGTGTCACAGGAATATCAGCGCCAAGGTGTTGGCAAGACGCTGGTCCATGCCGCACTGGATGCGCTCATGGCCGAAGGAAGCGCCAAGGTGGCGTTGGTTGTGTTCGCCAGTAACGATGCAGGGAATATGTTCTGGGAAGAAGTTGGCTTTACAACGCGACCGGATATCGTTTATCGCAACAAGACGCTGATCGAGATGATCCGCCAGGATACCTAGCGTAGCGCCACCATCACGTACACCCAGATGCCGAGCAGGATGAAATTGAACAGCCCGAATCCGAGACCAATGTAGAGGAGCTTCACTCGCGGTGAGGGCGGCCAGAGTTCATCCATGCCGATCTTCGGCAATGGCTCCAGCTTCTCTTCCTCCTCAGCTTGCTTTACCTGCTGATCCTTTGGAGTGCGGCGTAGACCGTAGATGTCGAGGAGTCCCATGAAAACTGCCTTGTCCAATCGATGCGAGCTGCGGCGGCCAAAGGATCGGGTGGTGTAGCCGCGAACTCTTGCAGTATAGCGGCCAGACCATCCGCGTCTTCCGGATCAACGTAGCGAGCAAACTCACCACCTGCTTCCCGCAATGCCTTATCCGTGCTGGCCACGACAGGTGTACCCACGGCCAACCCTTCCACCACCGGTAGCCCGAAACCCTCCGTCCATGAGGGATAGACCACTCCACAGGCCCCAGCAAGGATCGTCGGCACGTCGATATCAGTCACGTTATCGAGGTGTCGCACCCATCCCTTGCGAGACAGATCGGCCATCCGATCCATGATCGCCTCATGCCCCCAACCGGGGCGACCAACGACGATCAGCGGTGTCGTATCCCCCACCCCACTCAACTCAAGAGCATCAAACGCCAGTTGATGGTTCTTGCGGGGCTCGATTGTTCCCAACATGACGAGGTAGCGTTCGGGCAGCCCGAGTCGGACATGATCAGCAGCAGTGGGTGGGGCCGCCCCATAAAACCGCTCATCCACGGCGTTCCGCGCGACGACAATGCGATCAGATGCCACACCGTAATACTGCTGCACATCGGCGGCGGTTGCGTGCGAGACGACGGACACTACGTCTGCGCCGCTGACTTGCCGTGGTACTACCTCTTCCAGATAGCGTCGCAATGCGATGGTTGTGTGGTTGGGTTGGGTAAGGAAAGCGAGATCGTGAATGGTGATCATTCGCGGGACACCGAATGCCGGTGGTGCGGTGAAGTCCGGAGAGTAGATGCAGTCAGCTCGGCCGCCAAATATGCGCCCATCCAACGGTGCCCTCAACCTGAACCAGAGACGATCGGCGTTACGTCGACTAAACGGCAGGGTCCTCAGATGAGCATTAGGCGACCGCGACACATCGAATCGCGTGACACTCTTGTCTTCCGGAGCACGGAGTAGCGCAAAGCGATCTTCCTCGCCCATGGCGAAGAGCCGCTGCAAGATGTTGCGGCTGTAAAGTCCGATTCCCGCGCCTTGGTTGAACGCGGCACTAGCTTCAACGAGGACGCGCATCCTGAGCCCTCAGGTCCTTTCGTAGCACCCAGAGGTACATGAATCCACCAACGATAATCAACGTACCGTACGTGACAAAGCGATCCAGCAACGCGATCGCGCCGGCCGTACTACTCGCCACACCGATCGTCGTCAGGGCATAGATCATGATGCCCTCCACAAATCCCAGACCGGCAGGGGTAATCGGCACGGTTGATACGAGTGCACTGAGAAGCGCCACCATAATCGCAGCCTGGTAGGAGATGTGCTGATTTAACGCCCATGCCACCAGGAATACCCGCAACCCATCGCACAACCAGATCAGCACCGAGATCAGCACCGGCCCCCGTGGTTGGCTCAGGGAATCGAAAAGACCATTACGCACCTTGGAGTAGTGACGAGCCAGTCTGGCGGGGAGAAACTCCTCGATATGATTGCGGAGCAGCCAGAGAACAATAACCCCGATCACACCAATGACCACCACGATACCGCCGACCATGAACGCGTTCTCGGCACGATCCGGAGCATGTGTGCCATAGACGGTCAGGCCGGCCAACAGGAGCATGAACACAAGGACGATGAGATCGATGAACCTCTCGGCGAGCATGGTCCCGAGCGAAATCCCGAAGGAGGCATTCGCGCGTCGTTTAATCAGATAGCAACGATAGGCATCGCCAAGGCGGGCAGGCAGAATCGAGTTCGCGAACCACGAGAGCGTGAATATCTCAAACATGCCGAGGTTGCTCGGCATCGGGTGGCCGGTCTCCTCGCTAATACCGGCGGTACCCAGCATCTTCTTCCAACGCCAACCGCGAATCGCAAAGGTGAAGTAGTAAACCAAAATCGCAGCCGCTAGATAGAACGGATTCGCCTGCCTGATTTGGCGCCACGATTCGTTCAAATCGATGTCGGTGCGGCGGATAACGAAGAAGAAAACGACCAGTGCCAGGCCGAACGAGATCAGTGTGCGCGGCGTGAAGAGCGAACTGCCGATATCCTGCGGCTGCGCGTCACCGTTTTCCTGATCGTCTTCGATTACGTCCAGCCGTTGCTCGGATTCGCCTGGGAGTTCTGACATTCACGATGCTCCGGATAGGGAATGAGCGGTCGACGACTGGGTTCGGGTACATGTCTGGTCAATGGCTCGGGCGCGAGATTCAGTGCGATCGCAGTAACCGCTGAGATCTGCAAGCCCAAGCTCAACACATTCAGGTAGTCTACAAGACTGTGGATCGTGTACGCAGTGAGTATCGCCAGAACACCGGTGATAATCCATCTATGCGCACTTGATAACGTTCGCCGCCTGGCGGTAATCGAGCTCCATACGCTGGCTGCGTACCACACCGCATACCCCGCTATGCCGGCAATACCAGCCTGAGCACCCATTTGAAGCCAGACATTGTGTGCCTGCCCGCGCGGGAAGCGATCGATCCAACTCGGCACATACTCGCGGTAATGCTCATCAAACTCGCCCGCACCAATCCCGGTAAGGGGACGATCAGCAATCATCGCTCTGGCAGCCGCCCAGAGAGCACCACGGCCAGTGCCAATGTCATAACTTGACGTGACGCCAGAGGTCGAGCTGACGACAGTCGTGTCACCGATCGTTTCGTTGAATCGCTCCAGTTGCGATTGGCCAGCTGTTGTCATCAGAAGACCCATCAGAATCACAACCCCGACTGCAAGTGACACGTACTTCGCCCGTCCCTGAACTGATAGCCACAGCACAAGGAGCGCAGCGGCGATGCCAAACCAACCGCCTCGCGACTGCGTCAACCCGATAATTCCCAGGCCGAACACCGCCGTAGCGAGGAGAGCGAGTTGCTCCACTCTACCTAAAGGAAATCGCGACTCCCCGAACCTGGCGGCGGCAACCGCCGCCAACAACAACGGCACCGTGAACTCCAGATACGCCGCCAGTGTATTTGGAGTGCCAAATGAACCGTAGACACGTACGGCGCCACCGACAACGAAGTCCGCGCGCACGCTTACACCAACATCAAGGTACTGCAGGAGGCTATAGGAACTGACGCCAACGATCCCCAGTGCAGACGCCCAAATCGCGAGGCGGACATCTCTCCAATCGGTCATCACAGACCGGCAGATCAGATAGAAGAGGCCAGCAATCGCCCAACGATATGTCTCTTGAAACCACAGCGATAGTGTCTCAACGGCAACGAAACTTACAACCAGCGCTGCAAGCACCAGGAGAAAGCCAATGACAATCGAATCTAGCCAGATTCGGCGCTTCCAGAACACGATCGCCCAGCCAGGAACGAGTCCGAACAGAAGGAGCTGTGTGACCGTGATCTCACCGCGAACAAAAGGCAGCATCACTTCCGACTGCACTGGAATGCTCAGTATCACAAGACAGGCAATGCTGGCAGGTTGGAGGAACGCCAGAGCAGCAATCGTCATCAGTGCGACCAGCGTGACTATCCAGTGAACACCGAGACCGGCCATGGCAACCGCAACGATCCCACCAGCAAATACGACCGATATCGAGAGACGAAGCCTTTCGCTCATCGCACGGGTTCACCCTGCCAGGTTGGCCAAACCTGATTCGTGGTTTCCGGTTGGGGAGCAGGTTGGGGCGCTGTCGCAGTCTGCGCGGATGGCACCGTTACCAGAATGATGATCAGGAACCAGCTTATCGTCGCGAGATCGGCAAGGAAGAAACCATTGTCGACCATCGAGTGGATGAAGCCACCGAAGAGGGCAGCCACGGCACCGATCGCAAAGGCATCGCGGCGAATGTGTATGGTTTGGCGCTGAATCCACCATACGATGCCGACAATGAGTGTCGTCAGCGTGGCCAATCCCAGCACTCCGAGCCGCAACCAGGTATCGAGAATGATGTTGTGAGGATGAGAGGTGTAGCGTTCCGGCCAGCCCATCGGTTCCACGAACCGACGTGTGTACTGGTACAGAAACTGATCCGGTCCAACACCAAAGACAGGATGCGCCCGGATCATCTCCACCGCGGACCGCCAGATGGCGAATCGCGTTGGCTCCATACCGTCGCCGCCAACATCCAGGAGTCGATCGGGAACTACGATCAGACCGATAATGCCAACCATGATCGCGACTGCCGCCAACCCCGTGATCCAACGCCAGGCACCAATGAAGACGAGTACCACACCAACACCAACGACCACACCCAGGATCGCCCCGCGGGAGAATGTCGCCAGCAATCCCACACCCTGGAGTCCAGCGAGTATCCAGATCGGATACCATCGCGGGCGGATGATGGCCACGCCCAGGGTAAAGAGCAATGTTCGCTCAAGGTAGATGGCGAGATTGTTCGGATGTGTATAGAGTGCCGTCGCCCGAGTAACATCGGTTGCCTGGACACCGCCCAACTCAAACGCGATCTGGACGATACCGTAGCCCGCAACAACCGCACCGGTGAGCATGAACACAACACTCACCCAACTGCGATTATGGTCACGGCGCAGAACCAGCCGCGCCATAAACAGGAACATAAGGGGCTCGATAATGACGGTCCGCACTTCGCGCAGGCTTTCGGTACGATGACCTGGATCAGCAAGCGTCAACAACGAGACACCAGTCGCGACAATCAGCATGGCGGCGGGCACGATCACTTGCGCAGGAAGGAAGATATCAGCGAGATGCTTCCATCCGGAACGAAACGAAACAAGCAGGAGATTCAAGCCAATCCCGAGCGTGCTGGTGATTATCGCGAGTTCAAGCAGCGAGAACTCACCACGAGGCATCGGCTGGATCTGTTGCGCGGTGGGGAGTGCCATCATTACCGCCGCAAGCCCAGCTGCTGGAGAGATCGCGCTGATCGCGATCGCGGCAACAACCAATGCCAGCCCAACCACCGTGTTGGCAGCATAGCCATTCCAGACAAGGTATCCAGCGAACGCGAATAGAACCGTGCCAACAGCAGCGATCAACATCGGGAATCGATCGGACATGGACGGTACTGTCATCGTTGTCGCTCCGGAACCCAATCGGGCATGCGTGGCAGTTCGGGAGAGGAAACATGCTCCCATCTCGTCAGATGACCCGCTCGAATCGCAACGAGATAAATGAATGAGCGGATACCAATGAGCAGCACAACGATACCCGATGCAGTGATCATCATAATAGGCCAGACAAATGGCGGTTGACGTTCCACCACCATACCGCCAAGTGTAAGCTGACCCGGCGTCGCCAGTGAAATGGTAACAACGTGATTCTTCTCTTCCAGATTGGTGAACAGACGTTGCGGGAAGTCATTCGTCTGATACTGATAGAAGTAACTCCAGTTGCCATCCTCGGCACCGCCCGCAATCTTCTCTCCGTCCAGTGTCACGGTAACATCGCCGGAGAGTGGACCCGTGCGGATATAGGCAATTAAGCCGGTACCGTGAAATTCGAAGGTGAGCGAAGCACCAGTTTGACTGGTAGTGCGAAATGTTCGCCCCTCAAGATGCTGGTTAGCCCAACTTCCATCATACTGAAGCGAGTCGGCATCCATTGGCGTGAATCCGGTATTGGCGATATCGGATCGGCGAATCAACTCCGGATCGTTCAACCGCCGGAAAAGGGGCGTCGGATGACCTTCGGGTGCAGTAGCGTATGTGGCCTCGGGATCACCGGGAAGTGTGGTGAACCGCCACTGAATCATCAATCCCATCCATGGCCACTCGCTCCAGGCGCGTGTGAGCCCACGCACCACATACTCCGCTTGCTGATCACGCGAGACATGGTCACCGTCCGCACTCCACCCAAATGTGGTGGCCCAGACCGGTGTCTCGCCATCATCGTTAGCCAGCATCAGTTCGCGAAAGAGGATCGCGCGAGAGAAGTTGAGACGATCCGCGTCCACTGATCGATCGTCCGGTGAGGCCTGTCCGCCATCCAGGCGAATAGCTGCGATATCGAAGATATCACGCGAACCGGAAGAGTATACGGATTGCAGGAACTGCAGATCGGTCAGCCCCTCAGGAACATCCGATTCCATGGCGGCTTCCGGGAGAACGATCTGTACTTCCGGATTACCGGATCTCGCGCCGTAAAACGCCGCAGAGAGGTAGGGTCGGAAACTGTCTCCAGTTGCCGGAACGCCACCCCACCGACTGGCGAGATTCGGTTGATGCCACACTTGCACAAATCTGATCGTACCGCGATAGCGCGCGGTGAGTTCCGCCGAGAACGTCTGTAAGGTGGATGGATCGGCTGGCGGTTGCACATCACTGGGAATCATCGTTCCAGCCCAGCTCCACTGGGGCGAATCAACGATGACGGCGATGACACCCACATTGTGGTCGTTCAGTGCCTTAAAGACCGCGTCATACACCGTCCAGTCATATACACCGCGCGTGACCTCGATCTGGGCCCAGCTCACTTCGTGGCGAACGAACCCGTACCCGGAAGACTGAAGGGTACCCGCGACACTATCCATCTGCTCCGGGGTCAGCAAACGCATATCGACATTGGTGGAGAGTTCACGACCACTCGGCTGCACTACATATGGCTGCTCCGATCCGCTCTCGACACCTCTATGCAAGTACATGTCGGTCACGGCGGCGGTGATCACCATGGCGATACCTAGCAGGATGAGCACCAAGCTCTCAAGAAAATGGGCGAGATCGCGTCGGCCTCGGCGCACCTGCTGTAGCCAAACGAGTGCGGCCGCAACGGTATAGGCCAATTGGGCCGCGAAACCGGGGGTTGATCGGGCGTTCCGCTGGCGATCATCCTCTATTGGATCCAGCGGATACTTCCTCACTCCATCAGCACTTTCACAGCTTGAGTCGGTGGCCTCACAACGGGCACGATTGCCAAGAGTATAAAGGAACCATTGAGCGACTCTTGCTCCTGCCGTATGCTGCCTAGATATACAGCCGAACTACGTTCAGGGAGTTAGTATGAGCACCGAACCTCGCCCGATCACCATCGACGATCTACCTGCCCTCGCCCAGATCCACGATCCCCAGGCCCATGGTGACCGTATCGCCTGGGTAGTGACCTCCATTGATGCGGAGGCCGATACCTACACCAGCGCCATCTGGATCGGGAACGAGGATGGCACGAATGTGCGGAAGCTCACCAGTGGCACCCATCGCGATGCCAATCCACGCTGGTCACCTGACGGATCGATGATCGCATTCACGTCCAACCGCCCGCCGGTACTCACATTGCCGAAGGAGGAGGATAAAAACGACGACAAAAAGGACGCGA
>JAMLHR010000077.1 GCA_023957015.1 Thermomicrobiales bacterium
ACGGCATCTGCTGCCGCCATGCCCAGGAATTCGATGCGCATGTTCAGTAACCCTCTTGGTTAGCTGGTAAGTAATGTGATCATTGGCTGGTGAGGTATCCATTTTCGGCCAGGGGCCGGGAATGGACCTGAATGGACCTGAGGACCTGAATGGACCTGAGGACCTGAATGGACCTGAGGACCTGAATGGACCTGAGGACCTGAATGGACCTGAGGACCTGAATGGACCTGAATGGACCTGAATGAACGTGGAATGAACGTGGAATGAACGTGGAATGAACGTACCTCTCAACTGATACCAGCAAAAGCACATAAGGATCGATGTCATGACAAATCTCTGTTTGCCGAACGACTAGATAGCGTCCAACGGGCACCTCGGTTCTTACCTACTATCTCCACCAGCCCCAAGCTACGCAATCGTTCAAGGCTGAGCTGGATCTGTCGTCTGCTACCACTCCAGGACAGCAACGAATGCAGCTCAGAGATACTGAGTGACCCGTGCTCGGAAAGAGCAGCAAGGATGGGCTCTCTCGAACTCATTTCGGGATTGGTCGTTACATCATTGCGTTGCAATATCACAGAGAACGAATGACGATCATCCTCGAATACAGGATCAGGAGCACCGACAGTTCTCGAGATATCGATCATGCGAAGTGTCCCGCGTCCCCAACTCTCAAAACTGCCCTGGCGCTGGAGAACATTGGCGACGATCTGATTCCACGGTCTGGACTGATGAGTTGCCATCAAGTCCGCCACAGTTAACCCAAAGCGCAGGCCACCAGTGCTCGTGATGACCAACCGGTCATCATAGATCGCAACATCGACAGCTCCGCCCGGTTCTGCATAATCGCGATGAACAAGGGCGTTTACAAGTGCCTCTCTAACCACTTCGGGGTGATATCGTGGAGTATCTATCCGTTGTATCTGATCCGCCACGATCCGACTCTGTATCGGGGTATGTTCGCTGACAAATGTCTGCGCAAGACGAAGTAGTTCGAAAAGGTTCCCCGTATACTGGCGGTTATCTCGGAACTGGTTCTTGGTTGTCCCTTCGAAGCGGGCGAGCCGGACTTTGCATTGAGGATAGGAACCAAGCAATGCATCTTCATTACCAAATACGACTGCTGCCGCATTGTTGATCCCACCGTTACTTAGGAGTCCGAGACCCTGCATGAGAATCTGTGGATCACGAGTTCCCGGATCCTCAAGTCGCGCTACAGAAATGGCTGTCTCAACCGTAGAAACTAGACGTTTGAGATCCAGATCTTCAGTTCTGATTTGAGATGGTTTCAGCTCCCAGCGATCAGATGTGTGATATCTCTCGAGAATAAGCCTTTGGTATTGGTCTTCCGGCATACGGTGTGTAGATGCCCCGATACGAATGGAGGCGTGATCGTCGTAACGAAATGGCCCGGAGTTGCCCGGGAACGTAATACGTAACACGATTCTCCCTAAGTCCAACTGGATTGTCTCGACCATAGGCCAATATGATGGTGTGATTTTGTCGAACTCACGCTTCAGGCGATCATGTGAACGATCTCCCTGCTCAATACCAACGATCTCACCATCATCCCGGACACCGATATAGACTGAACCACCACCGGCGCTGTTCATCATGGCAGCACCAGCCTTTACGCCGTTGGAGAGTTCCGCCATGGAGAGCTTGAACTCAACCGATTCTGATTCCCTCAGTGGTATGCCATATCGATCGTCCATGGCGTGACTACTCGCTTACCTGATACCCAACGCTCACCGGATCAACCTGCACCACCCGACCCGGGGCGCGGACGTCGCGAGCGGCGCGATCCATGGCGGTGCTGACGTTCTCGGCCAAATCCGGATGGACCAGCGCCAACACCGTCGGTCCGGCGCCACTGAGTACCGCCCCAACGGCTCCCGCCGTGCGTGCGACTTCCTGAAGCGGTGTCAGGTGCGGGAATAGCGCCGCGCGGTAGGGTTCATGAAGTCGATCATGCATACCCGCCGAGATCAGCGTATGGTCGTGCCGAACCAAACCCACCGTGAGCGCCGCCACAGCGGCGACATTCGCCGTGCCGTCTTTGTGTGGGATGGTAGCAGGCAGTGCCGCCCGAGCCGCGTGGGTCGCGCCCGTCATATCCGGGATGAAGAGGATGCTCGTTAATCCCAGATCCGCTGTGCTGCAGAGTTTGGTGATACCGTGCACATCCGGTACAGACATAATCGCGCCACCGTAGATGGCGGCACCGACGTTATCGCCGTGTCCCTCAATCGCCCAGGCACGCTCGAAGAGATCGTCGTCGCTGAGGCCAAGATCAAGTAGCAGATTGGTGGCAACCAATCCGGTAACGAGCGCAGCCGCCGAGGAACCCAGACCGCGACTGACCGGAATCTGGGTATCGGCGACGATCGCGACGGAGGGTAGCTGCTTGCGGAAATCGTGGGCAAGCATGCGCATGGCACTCAGTGTCAGATTCTCGCGACCATGCAGCAGTGGCGCTTCCGTTCCCGTATTGGTAATGCGGTCGGCTGCGGTCTCGGTATCGAGCGAGACGCTGTTCCAGATATCAAGGGCCAGTCCGATCGTATCGAAACCGGGTCCCAGATTGGCCGAGGTAGCCGGTGCCTTAACTGAGAATCGCATCGTCCAACACCTTCTTCATCGCATCCATTGTTGCCTCGATTCGGATCGGTCGATTCGCGCGTTCGCGCGGAGCACCATCCACATCGTCCAGATGATATTTGACGATGTTATCGGTGTCCTTGAGCACATTCCCGGTGAGCACGCAGACAACCCTCGCATCCGAGCTGATCTCGCCATCTGCCACCAGTTTGCGGATACCTGCCACCGTTGTGGCTGATGCTGGCTCGCAGCCGATACCGGCAGCGTCAATCACGGCCTTTGCATCCAGCAGTTCCTCGTCGGTCACGCAGGCGACCAGACCTCCGGTGTTCTGGATTGTGCGGCGGGCGCGATCGACCGAGGCCGGCGCGCCGATATTGATCGCGCTGGCGATCGTATTCGGCGTCATCGGTTCGTAATGATCGAATCCGCTCTGGAAGTAGCGGTAGAACGGCGATGCTCCCTCGGCCTGGACGGTGACGACACGGGGCAGGCGATCGATGAGTCCGACCGCATACGCTTCCACCAGTGCCTTGCCAAATGCGGCCGTGTTGCCGAGATTGCCACCCGGCAGCGCGATCACATCCGGTGCCTGCCAGCCGAGTTCCTCCAACATCTCCAGCACGATTGTCTTCTGTCCCTCGGGTCGGAACGGATTTACGGAATTCGCGAGATAGACGTCGAACTCCGCCGTGACTTCACGCAGAAGCTGGAGGGCCGCATCGAAATCGCCAGCGACCTGTACCACCTTCGCACCAAACGCCAGCGTTTGGCTGAGCTTGCTCATGCTGATCTTGCCATCAGGAATGAGCACCATTGACGGGATACCGGCAGTAGCGGCGTAGGACGCAAGTGACGCGCTGGTATTGCCGGTGCTGGCGCAGGCAATGACGCTGGCGCCGACGGATTTGGCGTGGCTGACAGCCACGGTCATACCGCGATCCTTGAAGCTACCGGTGGGATTATGACCTTCGTGCTTTACACCAAGCCTGCCTGGCTCGATGCCGGCATAGGTCGCGATGCGATCATGCCAATAGATCGGAGTATTGCCCTCGCGGCGGGAAACGATGTGCTCATCCGCAATCGCTGGCAGAAGTTGACGATAGCGCCAGACACCGGAAGTTGAGCCGAGCGTGTAACGAGGGGCATCAAAGGAAGATGGGGTAAGGCGTTGGGTGGTATCGATAACGGCATCCAGTAACCCACCGCAGCGTGGACATTCGGTGATCGGGGTAGTGCCAGCGAGGCGCTCGCCACACGATGCGCATTGAACGGGAAGCTGGAGTGTTGCCGACATGGGTTGAAATCCTTGTGCTGGAGCATACGCAAAGACTCCGTGATCACCGTGTCACGGAGTCTTGCACAAGAATATCAGAGCAACTAGGCCTGGTCGTCCGCGGGAATCAGCAATCCGGCCAAGACATACAGGATGATGAATGTCAGCGTGCTGATACCAGGAACGATGATCATGCCTGCGGCAGTTGCCAACCGAACATAGGAGGACTTCCAACCGAAGTGACGGGCGATACCGCCGCAGATACCGAAGATCCATTGGTCACTGGTGGAGCGATAGAATCGTCGTCCGTCCATGGTGATGTTGAGTTTCATTGCATTTCTCCCCTGCAATACCTTATCCAAGAATGGCCCGTGGTTCGTCATCCCACGGTAGTACGATAGCGAGCACGATATATGCCGTGAGTACCATCAGGAGCGATACGCCCGGGATGATCGCCGCGGCGAGAACGGTGAAGAGCCGCACCCAGAAGGTGCTCATACCGAGCTGATTGGCGATTCCGGCGCAGACACCGAAGATGCGCTTGTTGTTGTGTGACTTTGTCATGCCGATTCCGTTCCTCTCTCCGGTTGGCTTCCTCAGGCCCGAACCTCTCAGGTCATTGCTTGAATTGTAGAGAAGGAGTCAGCGGAGAAGGGTAGGGGTAACCGTAATTCCCGCATGGGGAGAATCACCCAGTGGCGACGGGCTGCATGCCATCTGTACCGAGAAAATGGTTTTGCCATGTAACTTCGTGATCTGAAGAGTTGAGATGACACTTCCGCGAAGGACCAACGAGGTGTCGTCACTCAGAGGCCGGAGGCCGTGGAGTCTCCGCGCGAAGCGCACCGCCGCAGGCGGCTTGATCGCATTTCACCTGAAAACATTGCGGCCAGCAGGTTTGGTCCATTCTGCCTTCAGCAGTCGGCTTCGCCGGGAGATTCTTCGCGCCGAAGGCGCTCTGAATGACCTGGACACTTTGGTGGTGACAAGAAACATCCTGCGGCACACCCACAGCCGGCATGCCAACACCTACCCCGAACCCTCCGCCTATTTTCTCGGTACCGATGGCACCGTGGCTTGGCACTACTAACGGCTCTTAGCCGCACGCAGCAGCCGTTCTGCATGGGTTCGGGCAGCGATGCGAAGCTCCGGTGGTGAGATGATCGTCATCTCCCACGGGAGCGCAAGTGCTCGCGAGGCAAACCACCCCAGATTCGAGGTGCTGGCCCGCATCCGGGTTCGCCCATCCGGCAGTTCGTCCAGAATCGCAAACGTCGGCGGAATCTCCTCCCGGGCTTCGTCGATCGGACAATCGAGTTCGATCTCCACCATCCAGTTCTGCCAGCTCATCGCCAGGCTCTCCTGGATCGCCTTGATCACATTCAGATCCTCCGGCATCTCGAACTCCTGCGGCAACACATCCACACGACGAATGCGATCGATGCGAAACGTGCGTCGATCCTGCCGCAAATGGCAGTATCCATGCAGATACCAGCGCCCGTTGACATTGCCGATACCGTAGGGATCGACCTCACGAGCGGATTCGTCGCCCGTCGGTCGTCCATACCGGAACCAGACGCGGTGCCGCCCGAGCCTGGCCTGCGCCAATGCGGCCAACACGGCAGGTTGTGGAAAACCAGGGGTGTCCCAATCCGCATACTCGGGCAGGCTCACCTGGGATCGGATTGCAGCGACACCATCCCGCAAGTCGTTCGGCAACACGCGCTCGATCTTGGCTAACGCCTGCCCCACTGGTGCCGGTAGACCAGAGTGTCGATTTGCGGGAATCGTAAGCAGCGCCATCGCCAACCCGATAGCCTCATCGGCACTGAACATGAGCGGTGGCAATCGAAATCCCGGTCGCAGGGCGTATCCACCCGATCGACCGGCGTTCGGTTCCACCGGTATTCCCATATCCTGCAGGGTAACGATGTAGCGGCGGACAGTGCGCGTGCTGACATCCAGTCGCTCGGCAAGCTCGGGACCCGAGATGCCGGGTCGATCCTGCAGTATCTCCAGCAGGGAGAGAATACGGCTGGCCGGTCGGGTGGTATCCATGAACGATGACTCCGCAAATGAGGAACGTTTCTGTCCGCATACTACCCTATGCTGATCACAGTCGATGAAGAAGAAAGGAATCCACTATGGCAACGATTGGTAATCCGGAAAAGGCTGCACTGCTAGTGATTGATGTTCAGAACAACGTGGTGGCGGATGCATGGCATCGTGACGATGTCGTAACCAATATCAGCAAACTGGTGGACCACGCCCGCTCTACGGAGATACCGATTATCTGGATTCAGCACGAAGCCGAGGATCTGCCGCGAGATTCAGAGGCGTGGCAGATCGTGCCGGAACTGATACCCGCGGATAACGAACTCCATATCTATAAGGAATACAGCGATTCTTTTGCCGCCACCGATCTGCGCAAAACGCTTGACGAGTTGGGAATTGGACATCTGGTCATCACCGGGGCGCAGACGAACGCCTGTGTCCGCGCTACAACCTATCGCTCCGCGGCGGAAGGCTTCGATGTCACGCTGGTAGAGGATGCTCATACCACGGAGGATATCGTCTGGAACGAGTACGACCTGAAGGCGAAATCGATGATCGATGATCTGAACCTCACGCTGAGTTTCATCGATTGGCCCGGTCAGACCGTTCAATCCGTGCCGACCGAAGATGTTCTGAGCTGGTAGGAGATCATCCAATGCCGGAACTTAACTGGAAGAACGATCTGATTGATCAACTGACATTCGATTGGGACTACCACTTCATGGATCGCATGAACGGTATGACCGATGACGAGTACCTTTGGGCTCCGGTAGAGGATATCTGGACCGTCCACGCCGGGTCGCCCGCGTTCGTCGATGGTGGTGAGCCCCGCGATCCGGCTCCGTTCACCACTATCGCCTGGCGTATGCATCACATGGCCGAGTTCTTCACGATCCGATGGGCGAACCACTTCGGCGACGGCTGGGACGAAACGCCGATCGAGATTGGACTGACAGCAGCCGATGGGTTCCGGATTCTCACACATGCCTATGAGCGCTGGCGCGATGCCCTCCTGGCGATGCCGGAGAAGAAGCTGGCGCAACCGTGCGGTCCGGCGGAAGGTCCGTACTTCGGCGAGTTCCCGTTCGCAACGTTAGTGCTCCATATCAACCGGGAATGCATCCACCATGCGGCGGAATGCTGTTTGCTTCGGGATTTGTATCGGCAACGGGAGACATTGAGGTCGTAATACGACGCGGTCGTAGTCCCGGCGCCGATTGGGCGAAGCCCATGAGTTGCCCGGGAACCGCCCGCAGGCGGCCGCGTACCATGGAACCCCGGGTCCACATATGACGCCGAGTTGCCGCAGATGGTGAGAGCGACGCTGGCCGCTACGATGATCCGCCGGGATGCTTCGCGTCGTCGTGCTGAGCAACGCGAAGTATCTCGGAAAGGCGAAAGTTGGTGAACGACCGTTACGTTACGACCCTGTGCGTCGTTGTCACGCACAAGGCGTGACGCTACCGTGAAGACGTGGCACTATGAAACCCGGGGCAAATCCCCGGGTCCACGTTGAGTACCTGCGCAACCACACATACCAGTGCCAGGTTCCGACCCGCATCGGCGTGGAGCAGCGAGATGTCATCGGCGGCGTATTCGTAGCCGCGATCACGAGCGATCTCCTCCCACTGCAACCACAACTTCCAGCCATCAGGCACGGTCTCGGCGTGGATCACATCCAGGTTGGCCTCGCGCTGCCACAAGTCCTTCCACCACTCGGGGCCGTGCAGGCTCCAGAACTCCTGCTGCCAGAAAGGTATGACATGCTGCGGCAGTCCATGCTCGAACTCCTGCACCAGACCGGGACCGATCATGGCCAGGTATCCGCCCGGTTTCACATACTGCGCGATACTGCCCGCGAAACCCTCGCCCAGTCCAAAGAGATGCCAGGCATCGACACAGACAACGGCGTCAAAGAACCCGGCCGCGAACGGCAGGGTGTGCGCTTCCGCCTGGATCGGATAGACCAGGTCGTCCAGTCCCAGGTCCCGCACGCGCTGCCAGTTCTCGTCTGGACTGACCCAGAGATCGGCCGCCCAGACCTGCGCTCCACACTCCTTCGCCAGGTGCGCCGAACTCATTCCCCGACCACATCCGAGGTCGAGGACACGCGAACCAGCGGCCA
>JAMLHR010000078.1 GCA_023957015.1 Thermomicrobiales bacterium
CTCGAAAATCATACTAACGGCACGTCGGCGGGTGGCCTTCTCCGCCAGCTTGCACCTGTTCATTGAGGACTCACCAGGTGGACTACATCTCCTTCATCAATACCTACTCTCTTGGGGTTGTTGCCACCGTTGCACCAGACGGTAATCCTTCGGCTGCACTCATTGGTATGGCAGCCATGTCTTCTGGTCAGATCCTCCTTTGCGCCAAAGGAGATGGCCGCACGCTGCGGAACATCCGTGATCGCTCTCGTGTTGCCCTCGTCTTTTCTCGCGATGATATCGAGACTATACAGATCGAAGGCGATGCCGTGATTCCGGGAGGAGATGATCTGACCCGATTCCTCGCAGAATGGCGTTTGGCCAATCCGAATAGTGGAATCTTCAAACCTGGGTCCGACCTTATCCTCGTCGTCGTTCAACCAACCTGGGTACGACGGTACTCCATCGTGCTTGGAGAGCCAGTCGTTTCCGAGCATCACATCCGATAGATTGGTCCTTGCCACCTCGGCACTATTCGTGCACAATCCATTTGCCGTGTACGGACTGAGCGTATGTGCGTATTCCCCACTACGCCCGAGCTTCATCATATTCCCGTAACAATTCGCCCCACCCTCCCCCGTGACCAGCCGGAAATGTCGGCGAATCACTGGAAATCCCCACCCTCACGACGTATCATGGAACTCCGGTGGCACACCAGATATCGGGCAGAAGCTACAGGAGTACCACAAGATATAGTGGTCTTGGCGCTTTTACCCGTTTGACGCGGAACAACCACCAGGTCGAATCCATCGGCTCGCATGGGTGGCACGGATCGTGATACACACATGTCGTTCCGGTCGTATGGTGCCGATCGATCCCCATGGGGAAGGGGATTCCTGAGCACAACAGTGCCTTTACTCGGAAGCCGCACGGGCGGCTCCGTTTCGTGTAGTGAGACTCGGGTGCGGATTCATACCGGCCCATGAAGGACATCGTCATGACCACGGCAGATCAGGTTCAGGCAATCTACAACGGCGTCGGCAAGGGCTTGCCGGTGAAGCGCGTCTTCACCGCCGCGGGCGAAAGCCCGTTCGATCGTATCGAATGGACCTACCGCACCAGCCGCATTACCAATCCGGATGGTAGCGTCGTTTTTGAGATGAAGGACGTCGAGATTCCGGCTGCCTGGAGCCAGGTCGCGACCGATATCATGGTGTCCAAGTACTTCCGCAAGGCCGGTGTTCCCCAGTTCGATACCGATGGCAACCAACTCTTCAATGAGGATGGCAGCGCGCAACTCGGCCCCGAGCGCAGCGCGAAGCAGGTGATCGGTCGCCTGGTTGGTGCCTGGCGATTCTGGGGCGAGACCAACGGTTACTTCGCCTCCGAGGAAGACGCCCAGGCTTTCGAGGACGAACTTAAGTACATGATGGCCATGCAGATGGCCGCCCCGAACAGCCCACAATGGTTCAATACCGGTCTCGCCTGGGCCTACGATATCACCGGCCCAGCCCAGGGACATTACTACGTCGATCCCGCCAATCCGACGGTCGTGCAGGAAAGCACCGATGCCTACACCCGACCGCAGCCGCACGCCTGCTTCATCCAGAACATCGAGGATGATCTCGTGAATCCGGGCGGCATCATGGACCTCTGGGTGCGTGAGGCGCGTATCTTCAAGTACGGTTCCGGCACCGGCACCAACTTCAGCAAGATCCGTGGCGAAGGCGAGAAGCTCAGCGGTGGTGGCACCAGCTCCGGTCTGATGAGCTTCCTCAAGATCGGCGATCGCGCTGCTGGCGGCATCAAGAGCGGTGGTACCACCCGCCGTGCCGCCAAGATGGTCGTGCTTGATGCCGATCATCCGGACATCCAGTCGTTCGTCGATTGGAAGCCGCGCGAGGAGCTGAAGGTCGCCGCGATGGTTGAGGGCATGAAGCACCTCACGCCGGAGCAACAGCAGCGCGCCGAGGAACTCGGTCTGCATCTCACTTACGACTACAACGGCGAGGCCTATGCCACCGTCAGTGGTCAGAACAGCAACAACTCCGTGCGTATGAGCACCGAGTTCATCGAGGCTGTGCGCGATGATAAGGAATGGAACCTGATCCGTCGCACCGATGGCAGCGTTCACAAAACCATCCGCGCCCGCGAGCTGTGGACACAGATCGCCGAGGCGGCCTGGCAGTGTGCCGATCCCGGTGTGCAGTTTGATAGCACCATCAACGAGTGGCACACCAGCCCGGAGGGCGGTCGTATCAACGCCAGCAATCCGTGCTCCGAGTACATGTTCCTCGATAACACCGCTTGCAACCTGGCCAGCCTCAACCTGATCAAGTTCGTCGATATCGAGACCGGCACCTTCCATATCGAGAAGTTCCAGCATGCTACGCGTCTGTGGACGATCGTGTTGGAGATCAGCGTGCTCATGGCCCAGTTCCCGAGCACCGAGATCGCCCGCCTCAGCTACGATTACCGCACCCTTGGTCTTGGCTACGCCAACCTTGGCACCGTGCTGATGATCCTCGGTCTGCCGTATGACAGCGGCGATTCCCGCGCTTACGCCGGTGCCGTCACCGCGCTGATGACTGGCGAGAGCTACGCCGCCAGTGCCGAGATGGCCAGCGTGCTCGGTGCCTTCCCGGAATACGAGAAGAATGCGCAGCACATGCTGCGTGTCATCCGCAACCATCGTCGCGCCGCCTACGATGCCTCCAAGAACGAGTACGAAGGTCTTAGCGTGCTGCCGATGCCGATCGATCAGGAGGCCGCCCCGCAGGATATCCTCCGCGCCGCCCAGGATTCCTGGGATCGCGCCCTCGCCGATGGCGAGCAGTTCGGTTATCGCAACGCCCAGACGACGTTGCTGGCCCCGACCGGCACGATCGGTCTGCTGATGGATTGCGATACCACCGGTGTCGAGCCGGACTTCGCCCTGGTCAAGTTCAAGAAGCTGGCCGGTGGTGGTTACTTCAAGATCGCCAACCAGAGCATCGATCCCGCCCTGCGCAACCTCGGCTACAGCGAATCGCAGCGCAAGGACATCCTCAGCTACGTGCTTGGCACGCTGAATCTGGATGGCACACCGCACATCAATCGCGCATCGCTCACGGCCAAGGGTTTGACCGACGAGGATATCGCCAGGATCGAGGCTGCCCTGCCGGGTGTCTTCGAGCTCGGTTTCGCCTTCAACCACTGGGCGCTCGGCGAGGACGCGATCAAGCGACTCGGCTTCACCATGGAGCAGGCGAGCGTGCCCGGCTTCAATCTGCTCAAGGCGCTCGGTTTCAGCAACACCCAGATCGAGGAGGCCAACGAGGCGATCTGCGGTACGCAGATGGTTGAAGGTGCTCCGCATCTGCGACCCGAGCACTACGCCGTCTTCGATACCGCCAACAAGAGCGGGAAGAAGGGCACTCGCTTCATTCATCACATGGGTCACATCCTGATGATGGCCGCCGCCCAGAGTTTCCTCAGTGGCGCGATCTCCAAGACGATCAACATGCCGAATGAGGCGACCGTTGAGGATGTTGAGGACGCTTACTACGAGAGTTGGAAGCACGGTATCAAGGCGATGGCGCTCTACCGTGATGGCTCCAAGATGAGCCAGCCGCTGAGCAACAAGAGTGATACCGTCATCGACGAGGACGCGATCAAGCAAACCGTTGAGGATGCCGTCGCTGCTGCGACCGCTGGTAAGGATGCCGAGATCGCGCAGCTGCAGGCGAAGATCGCCCAGCTGGAAGCCGAGAAGACCAGGATCGTGGCTGGTGCCGCCGCTCCGGCGCAGGGTCAGCAGCAGTTGCCCGGTATGCCGCACATCCCGACCCGACGTCGACTACCGGTGAAGCGACACGGCTTTACGCAGGAAGCCCACATTGGCGGTCACAAGGTCTACCTGCGCACCGGTGAGTATGAGGATGGCACCCTTGGCGAGATCTTCATTGATATGCACAAGGAAGGTGCCGCCTTCCGCGCCATGATCAACAGCTTCGCCATCAGCATCTCCAAGGGTCTCCAGTATGGTGTGCCGCTGCAGGAATATGTGGATACGTTCACGTTCGTCCGCTTCGAGCCGCAGGGTATGGTCAGCGGTCACCCGAATATCAAGCTAGCCACGAGTGTGATTGATTACGTCTTCCGCGTGCTCGGTATGGAGTACCTGGGTCGCACCGATCTGGTGCAGGTGCCACCGGCACCGATCGACCAGACTGGCGAGAATGCGGATCTGCATGTCGGTGTCGGTGACAGCCCGGCCCAGCGCATCGCCAGCCAGGATGCACCAGTCGTCCCGACCGCGAATGGAAACGGTCATTCGCACGAAACCCTAGCATCGGATTTTACATCCGGTGACACCAAGATCATTGCCGCTGCACCGGTACCGACGCCGGAGCCGATTGTCTCCGTCACGGCCGCCACGCATACCCATGTCCCGAGCGCCATTGATCAGCAGCTCGGCGAGATGATGGGCGATGCTCCGTTCTGCGACATCTGTGGCCACGTCACCGTTCGCAACGGTGCCTGTTACAAGTGTCTCAACTGCGGGAACAGCCTCGGCTGCTCGTAAGGATCAACACTACTGCGTAGATGAGGGAGGGGCACCGATATCGGTGCCCTTCTTTCGTCTGTTGATGATGTCACGTATTGACATCTTTCTGTTATCGTTTATTCTGAAATACAGGAATAGTTGATATCGGGGACCGGAAATGCGCTTCGAGTTTGCTGATGATCGACTTGAGGATCTGTATTACAACACCAATGCTCGCTCAAAGCTGCCACCCGAAGCCATTCGTGGCTTCCGCAAAAAGATGCAGCTAATCGCTGCCGCTGTTGATGAACGCGATATCTACAACGTTGGTGGTGCGCGACTCGAGAAACTGAGTGGTGATCGCGAAGGACAGTTTTCGGTTCGTTTGAACAAACAGTGGCGACTGATCTTGCAGTTCAGGAAAGACGAAGAAGGAAATATCGTCGTCATCCTGGACATCGTTGACTATCACTGATGAAAGGAGACACATTATGACACGACAACCCGCTGAAGTGTTTCCTCCCGGCGAGTTCATTAAGGACACACTCGAGGATCGAGGGTGGACACAGGAGGATTTGGCGGAAATTCTGGGGCGACACGCCAGTGCCGTGGCAGAACTAATATCCGGGAAGCGCGAACTCAATGTCGAGTGGGCGCGGGGCCTGGCAGAAGCGTTCGATACCTCTCCGCAGGTATGGCTCAATCTGGAATCGGCTTATCGACTGGCCCAAGGCGGTTCAGGTACGAATGGTGGCATTCGTAAGCGGGCCAGAGTCTATGAGAAAGCACCCGTGAGGGAGATGCAGAGACGTGGCTGGATTGCCGGAAGCAAAGATCCGGATGTGCTTGAACGCGAGCTTCGTGCATTTTATGGCGTCGATTCCCTGGACGTAGAGCCTGCGTATTTGGCGTTTGCCGCCAGGAAATCGAGTCAATACGCAACGGAAACGACTCCATCAGAGAGAGCCTGGATTCAACAGGTTGTCCGAAAGGCGGGCGAGGTTACGGTATCGGCGTATTCTTCTGAGGCATTGGCACGCGCGATTCCGCAGTTGGCAGCCGCCGCCGAGACGGAAGAAGGCGTTGAGCAAGTCGGGAGGATACTGGCTGCTGCCGGCATCCCGTTCGTCGTGGTCAAGCATCTATCCGGCACGAGGATAGACGGCGGATGTGTGATGGTCGATGACAAACCCGTTATCGGTCTATCTCTTCGTTACGGCCGTATCGACAACTTTTGGTTCACCCTGTTGCACGAACTGGGACATGCGCGACAGGGTGTGTCGTCGCTTGATCGTGACCTGATGCAACAGCCAGATAATGATGAGAGTCAAATGGGCAGTGAGGTGTATGCCAACGACTTTGCGACGAACACACTTATGCCCGATTCCGCATTGAGTGCGGACCTGGGTGACAGTATCGATGCGATCGACGATACCGTGATCATGCATCTTTCCGCGAAGCATCGCTTGCATCCTGGAATCATCGTTGGACGTCTTCAACACAACGGCCTGTATGGGTACAACCAGGGACGCAAACACCTGGTTGATATCCGTATTCGCGTGGTCTCCACCGTCGTCACCGATGGTTGGGGATGACAACCATATTGGGAAGGCACGTACACGCGTGTCTTCCCTTTTATGTGGAATCCGGTAAACTTTCGCCAATGTCATGTAGTGACAAGTGAATTGGGATAGGGGAGCGGCGGGTGTCGTTTCCATTGAAAGGGGTACGAGAAGATGCCGGAACGCAATAACCTTCATGTCACCAAGGGCGATGGATGCTGGAACGTCAAGGCCGAGGGCGAGGACACACCGGTGGCACAGACGCGCACTCAGAAGGAAGCGATCGACGCCGCACGTCAGATGCTGATGGATAACCCGATCGGTGGCGAGATCATGATCCACGGTCGGGATGGTCGCATTCGCGACAATCGCACCATCAATCGCAAGGACAACCCGTACTCCAAGGGGTAGTGGGATGTATGGATTGCATGATGACGAGGAGCGCGCCAGACGTATCGGGCGTGATCTACGGGCACGTCGGGAGCGAGATGGCCTCTCGCTGCCGCAGGTTGCCAAGCAGACTGGTGTCAGCTCCGGCACGATCAAGCGATTCGAGCAATTTGGGGCTGGCGAACTCGCCGGCCCCTTCCGTTATGAACCCTGGGGTGCCGAGTACCTGGAGCGTTGGCTCGATGGCACCCTCACCCCGGAGATCCGCACCAAGCACGATATCCAACGGATCTTGGAACGGGATACGTCGTTGAGTCGGGAGCAGGTGAAGACGCTCGTCGCGGAGATGTGGGCCGCGTATGATCGGGTGAGCAATCATTGATGTAGGAAAGCAAAAACCCAGCGGTCACCTGATCCCGAAGGAATAGACCTGCAAATGGCTGGTCGTTTTAGTGAACGCCGGACGTTTCATTACCATTGTACGTATTTAGATACATGAAGTACCGGCACACCTCTTGCGCGTCATTTCCCAATCAGAAAGGACGCATCCATGCAGAACTTCCCTCAACCACGCAATCAATCGGACCGCCGCACTGGAGCAATCCTGATCGCGGTTGGCATCGGCATTGGTATTGCATTGGGACAGTTGATGTTCGATAACGTCGGCATCGGTGTGCAGATCGGTGTCGCGTTAGGACTCTCGATGTTCTACGCTGGCATGCGCAAACGCCAGCGCCGCTAAACACCGCTGGCACGGGTCCTGCTCCCTCCCACTAACGGAAAGGAGCAAACCATGCCATACAAGACCACATCCGATCTCCCCGACTCAGTGAAGGACAACCTCCCCGCGCATGCGCAGGACATCTATAAGGAGGCGTACAACTCCGCCTGGGACGAGTACGATCACGATGAGGAGCGCGCTCATCGCGTCGCCTGGGGTGCGGTGAAGAAGAGCTATCACAAGAGCAAGGATGGTAACTGGGTGAAAGGAGCCAGCGATGATTCCTGATCCAATCAAGATTCCACCGCAGGAGCACGAAACGGACAACGTTCTAACGGAGGATCAGCCCACACCCAAATTGGCGGATCCGGTCGATCTCGAACCGACTGCACCAACCCGGAGTATCGATTCCACCCTGGCTATGGGTGTGGCGATCGGTGTCGCTCTCGGAGCCGCACTCGGCACGGTTTGGGACAATATCGCGCTCGGTGTTGGCATCGGTATCGCCGTCGGTGTGATCCTCGCCTGGATATACCCGCATATAGGCCGATCGGTCCTGACGGATGAGGGACAGCCCTCCCCACGCGCATCCACACTCCATTCATACCGAGACACTAGGCGGAGGGTTCGGAGCAGGTGTTGGTAGGCCGACAGCGGGTGTGTCGCAGGATATTTCTTGTTGCTACCAATGTGCCCAC
>JAMLHR010000079.1 GCA_023957015.1 Thermomicrobiales bacterium
GCGGCTATGCAACTGATGCAGAACAGCATTACCATCGATGGTGTTGGACTCATGCGGGGTGTCAATCCAACCGTAATGGGTGAGATGGTGCTAGCCAATGTCGGTGTCACCGGCGGTACCGCCGCGACTGATGTCACCGAAATCCAACAGAGCACCGAGCAACAAACGACCACCACCACCCAAACCAATGGAGCCGGCCGGGACACGTACCTAACCCAGGTCCAGGCTGAGTTCGCGTTCTACACGACTCACCTACAGACCGTTCTCGAGACCACGAATGCTCTAGCTGACCAAACGATCACCGCGCAGGAAGCGCGACCTATCATGGATGAAGCCCATGCGGCGCTGGCACTATCCAACAATCGTGCTGCCGCGATCTCGGCGCCCGCTGGCATGGAGAGCTTCCATAGCGAGTTCCTGGCCACGGCCGAGTCCATGACGACGATGGGAGTGACGTGGCAGTTCTTTGTAAGTGGGAATGCCACAGCAGAGGAATATTCTGGCACGGTCACGAGCGCGATGGCGGCCTACGGCTCTTTCGCGACTGCACTTGACCGCGAGATGAACTCATCTGGTACAGAGGCGCAGACAACGAGGTCATCCACCTCCACGGATACCGCCGATGCCAGTCAATACCTGGCCGCCATTCAGGGGCAGCTCGATACCTATCACATCTCGCTGACCAACTTCACCGATAACCTTGGCCAGTTTAGCGGTGCGACGACGGATGCACAGAAGCAGGCGCATATCCAGGCGACTGTCGATGAGGCGCTATCCTGGTCGACCTATCTCGATACCGCCAACTCCCTGACACCGCCACCGGGCTACGAGAGTGTTCACGCGGCTTACATCGCCTGGGCGACGGAAGTAACGGCTCTTGGCGATACCTGGATGGGATTCCTGCGGGGGGAAGGTCCGACGACGGAAGATTTCAGTCTGCAACTCGGGAATGTCCAGGCTGCTGAGGAGGCGCTCGCCATCGAATTGGCTTCGGCAGGATCAGCGCAGACCAATACCACTGTCGTTGACGACACGGGAGCAACAGATACCTCTTCACGCTCAAACCGCACGACTCGCGGTAGTTCCAGCGATGTGACTCCAGAAGCCACCGAGGAGAGTTCGCGCACTGGTCGAACCACTCGCGGCAGCACTACTGATGTAACACCGGAAGCCACCGAGACCAGCTCTCGTACCGGCCGCACAACGCAAGGAACTGATCCGGATAATGCGCTGTCAAATATCAGCGAGACCAAGGGAACCCGCGGCACCTCCATTGGACAAACGACCACGGCCGTCAGCGAGTGGTTGGCACCTCAGTTCGATGTGCTCTTCACCTGGGACGATGCCTTCATGCTATATGAGGGGCAGAACGGATCCACGAATAGCGACACTGCATCCGGCCTGGATCAACTTAACCTGCGCTGGGAGGATGACGATGGCAACATCGCGCTCGTCCTGATCACCGTTATGGAAGGAAAGGCAGGTGATCCTGCATTCGTTGCCGAGGCGCTTGCCGCCGATCCGGCCGCGGTGGAGGAATACTTTGGCGCTGGTGCGGAACTCGTGGACTATACGACGAGTGACGATGCCAGTGGCATGCTCATTCACATTGTCAGCGATACCAGCAGTGGTTGGCTCTACACACAGTTCACGTGTCTTGATGCCTCGTGTTCGCAGTTGGTGCGGGTGCAGGTTGTTTCAGATGACGTAGGTATGCCGGCAGCGCTTCAGGACATGCGTAGGGGTCTTGCCGCGGATGACATCTCGATAACGGATGCCATGCGGGTACGGACCGTTGAGTCAGCCATCGACGAGTACGGGAACTAGGTGCGAAGTGACTCCTGTCAGGATCACCCAACTGGTGAAGCTACTGCTGGTAATGATGCTCTGTCTGGGTAGTAGCTCGGTCGTTACTGCCCAGGACGCGCAGCCAATGACCATCCGGCCGGAGCTGATCGACTCGATCATCGAGATTCGCGGCCAGAACTATGTCCTCGATCACGCCGATCTCGAGGAGTACCCGCACGGGCGAGGCGAGCGTATCTACATCTCCAGCCTGGAGAGCAAGGGATTCGCTGAGATCTCCTTCTTTGACGATGAGGACTCTCCGGAGCAAACCATCGCGGTGATGCTATCGGAATTCGAATCAGCTTCTTCCCGATTTGAGGTGTTGAAGCAGGGCAATGTTGGCAACATTCACTACGCTCTCGCCCACTTTCGCCTACCCGGATACGAAGGTTATTTCTATATCGAGGTCGCTCAGGATGTCGATGGCAATGTCGATATTCAGCAGAATTTCTACAGTCTGAATGCGGATTTCAGCGAGCAGCTCGCACTGGTACGTGAGGATGTCACCATCGATGGTGTGCCATTCCTGCAGGCACCGGTGATCGACCTCGACGACATTATCGCCGAGCACGCAGCTCAGCAAGCAACACTCGCGGCCACTCCGGTGGTGGAGACGTACGTAGTTCGCGACACCGATGTCACCATTGTTTCGCCGGTGCGGTCCTATAACGAGCTCTCCAACGATGTGTTGGATGTGGTGTTCTTCAGCACGGCAACCGGGGAAGCCAACGGCCTTATCGGCTATCTCCAGGATGATGAGACGATTCCGGCCAATGTGATTCGCGCGATTGTCGCAGATACACCGCAGGGCGAGCGCCCGGCCGAGGAGATTGAGGTGAAAACGCTGAGTGACGAACACGCGGTCGGACTCTATCTTGTGCCGTCGAGGGAGGGCGATATGCTGATGGTAATCTCGGCGTCCCGCCATGATGGGGATATCTGGCGCATCGAATCGCTGGCCGCACCACCGGATGCGTTCATGAGCGAATACCAGGAAATCATCGGACACGTCTCTATGGATAATCGTCCGATCTTCGAGGACACGGATATCGAATCGCTGATTGACGACGCCGAGATGGCGCCGTAACGATGGGAGTAGCTATGAACATTCGAACCGGCAGTACACGGATCGCGTTGACGCTCTTTGGGGTACTTCTCCTTATCGTCCCGGTCGGGAGCATGGCCGCTCAGCCTCAGGACTTCACGCCCGAAGCCTACGTTTCGGTGCTCACGGATTTTGAGATCAACGTTGCTGGACCGGTCTTCGCGATCACCAAGGCATCGCTGGACCATTACCGCACAGGCGATGGCGAGATCGTGAGTATCGAATCCGAGGACTCAATCGCGGAGGTGAGCTTCTTTGACGACGAGGACACGCCGGACGATTCGCTTGATGCCTATCTGGACAACATCGAAGCAGCGGCGCAGTCGTTCGAGGTGATTGATCGTTCCAGCAGGGGTGCTATCTACTACGCCTACGTTGCTTTCATCTACGACGATGTGGACATGTTGATCTACGCGCAGGTTACCGAGGATGTGGTGGGTACGGTCGATCTCTTCGAGATGATCATCACCAATGCGGACGTGTTTGCGGAGGAACTCTCCGCGGCGCAGCAGGAGATCGAGATCGATGGCATCCCGTTCCTGGTGGATGTCGATGGTGCCGCGTTGACGGGCTCGACCACGGATACCGACGCCGGTGACGACATAGACGATGACGCTGGTCTAAGTGGTAATCCACGGGAGGACGCGCGCATAGGCGACGGTCAGACGACCGTTTCCGGACTGGATTCGACTCCCGAGGTGAATACCGGCGACGATGACGGCATGGGCATCCTGACGGATTCGAGTTGGCAAGGCCCGGTGTTCGGTCATGAGTTCGGTTGGAATCCCGCCACCTGGTATATCGATCCCGAGATGGATGGTTCGATCCATACCAGCGAGGAGGATCTGGTCGATAGCATCACGCTCAGTGCCGATGGCTGGGTGACCATGCCCTACGCGTACCTTGCGGTGATTGACGATCAGGCGCATTCGCCTGCTGACTATCTTGGCTACTGGTCATCAGATGAATACGTGCTCGGAGTACTCATCGGTAGTGATGACGGCGAATACGAGGTGTTGAGCTCGCGCTCGCGTACCAACGGTGTTGGTGTTGTCATTCTTTACACCATCAACGGCACGGATTACGTGCGGGTCAATCAGATGACGGAACTTGAAGATGGCACGCTGTTCATGTCTCAGATCGACACCTCGGTTGATGAGATCGCAGAGGTATATGATGTCGCCATGGCCGATTTGACATTGGATGGCGAGCCTCTGCCGCAGATTCTGACCACCCGACAAGTGGAACGCGCGGTCGGCGAATAGCTTCAGGAATCTCCAGAACGGCCCCGGTGTATCCGGGGTCGTTCTGCTTAACCCGCCATTAGCACTCTGTACTTGCAGAGTGCTAATGGCGGTGCTATGATTCTGAACGTCGAGATCAGCATGTAATGCGTGCTGATACGAGGAATGTTGAGTAACTTGGCACAAGACGTGTCAAAGTGACGATTTGCAGGAGGAAACGCAATGTCTGAGATGAACCTCAAGCCGTTGGGTGATCGCGTAGTCATCAAGCCAGCCGGTCGCGAAGAGATCACGGCAAGCGGCATCGTGCTGCCGGATACCGCCAAGGAAAAGCCAATGCGTGGCACGATCATGGCCACCGGTGAAGGTCGCCGCGACGAAGATGGTGATCGCATCCCGATGGACGTCAAGGTTGGCGATGAAGTGCTCTTTGCCAAGTACGCTGGCACCGAGTTCAAGCTGGATGATCAGGATCTGCTGATCCTGGCCGAGAAGGACATCCTGGCTGTTATCGGCTAGTCCTCCCGTTGTTCCCGGGGCATATCGCCCGATTGTTTTCATGGAGTAAGAACCAATGGCCAAGATCATTGAATTCAACGAGGATGCTCGTCAATCCCTTAAGGAAGGTGTTGATGCGCTGGCTAACGCCGTCAAGACCACGCTCGGCCCAAAGGGTCGCAACGTCGCCATCGACAAGAAGTTCGGTGCCCCCACCGTCACCCATGATGGTGTGACCGTGGCCAAGGAGATCGAGCTCGAAGATCCGTTCGCAAACATGGGTGCCCAGCTCCTCAAGGAAGCTGCCACCAAGACGAACGATGCTGCGGGTGATGGCACCACCACCGCCACCGTGCTCGCTCAGGCGATCGTTCACGAAGGTCTGCGCAATATCGCCGCCGGTGCCAATGCCATGCTGCTGAAGCAGGGTCTGGACAAGGGTGCCGATGCTGTCGTCGATCACGTGCTGGCTTTGGCCACCCCGGTCGAGACCCGCCAGGAGATCTCCCAGGTTGCCGCCATCTCCGCCGCCGATCAGGAGATCGGTGAGCTCATCGCGGAAGTGATGGAGAAGGTCGGTAAGGACGGCGTGATCACGATCGAGGAGTCTCGCGGCTTCGAGTTCGAGACCGAGTACACCGAGGGTATGCAGATCGATCGCGGTTACCTCAGTGGCTACTTCGTCACCAACACCGAGTCCATGACCGCCGAGTTTGACGATCCGTTGATCCTCATCACCGACAAGAAGATCAGCTCGATCCAGGACATCCTGCCGACTGTCGAGGCCGTTGCTCGCACCGGTAAGGCGCTGGTTATCATTGCCGAGGATGTCGATGGCGAAGCCCTCGCCACCCTCGTTGTCAACAAGCTGCAGGGTCGTTTCAACAGCCTCGCCGTCAAGGCCCCAGGCTTCGGCGATCGTCGCAAGGAAATGCTCAAGGATATCGCCGCCCTCAGCGGTGCCCGCGTGATCAGCGAGGAAGTTGGTCGCAAGCTTGATAGCGTGACCATGGAAGACCTCGGTTCCGCTCGCCGCGTTGTTGCCACCAAGGACGACACCACGTTCGTTGATGGCCAGGGCGAGAAGTCCGATGTCGAGCAGCGCATCAATCAGATTCGCGCCGCCATCGAGAGCACCAGCAGCGATTTCGATCGTGAGAAGCTGCAGGAGCGTCTCGCCAAGCTTGCCGGTGGTGTGGCTGTGATCAAGGTTGGTGCCGCCACCGAGACCGAGCTTAAGGAAAAGAAGCATCGCGTTGAGGATGCGCTCAGCGCCACCCGCGCCGCAGTCGAAGAGGGTATTGTCCCGGGTGGTGGTGTCACGCTGGTGCACGCGATCGCCGCACTCGACGGTGTCGAGGCCGAGGGCGATGTCCTGACGGGCGTCAACATCCTCCGTCGCGCGCTTGAGGAGCCAATGCGTGGTATCGCCTCCAATGCTGGTCGCGATGGTGCGGTCGTGGTTGCGCAGGTTCGCCAGCTGCAGGCCGAGAAGGATGACCAGAAGATTGGTTATAACGTGATCACCGATCAGTACATCAACATGATCGAGGCCGGTATCACCGATCCGGTCAAGGTCACCCGCAGCGCTGTTGCCAACGCCTGCTCCATTGCCGGCATGATCCTCACCACCGAGGCGCTCATCGCTGACAAGCCGGAGAAGGAAATGCCAATGCCGAATCCAGGCATGGGTATGGACTACTAGTCCAGCGAATATCACACGTTCACGGAACACTCCGGGCCAGCTGGTCCGGAGTGTTCCGTTTTTCGGGCGCTTCCATTATGGAACCATAGTGTGTATGATCTCGTTACAACGTAAACAACTATGTCAACGGCCACTCATCGGTAAGGAGACCTGGATGAATCGTCGAGTATTCGTAACCACTGGCGCCGCCGCATTCGCGTTGGCAGCAACGCGCATCGCGGCTCAGGTGGCTGAGACAACCTATCAGACAACCCTCACGGGATCCTCAATTGATGTGGGAGAGTCCGGCTTCACCTTTGGAGAGCCCAGTATCCAGGACGACGTGGAAACCATTGAGTTGATCAAGGGAACTGCGGCGGCGTATATCGACTTTGTCCCGGCAATCGACGATCCCGAGGCATTTATGGAGGCATCGATCGATGAAGTCCTCGATGCTGGCATCAGTGCTGAACTGGTAGACTCCGGTATCCTTGATGATGGTGCCTGGGGAGTGATGAGTGCACAGATATCGGGTGATTCCCTGGCACTCTACCAGGAGGTGCAACTTGGAGCGTATCCGGGCTTTGATCTGGTGATCTCCATTCGCAGCGGGATCAATGAGTTCGAAGATGTTGTCGCCGACTTCCAGAGGGTGACGGTTGATGGCCTTGCTCCTTTCGTGTTCCTGGAAGACACGGATGCCGTGAATCTGGTGGCGGCGATCGTACCGGCTACTGCCACATCACGCACGTCCCGGTCTTCACGAGCATCCGGAACGGAAAGCACAACGACAACACGCTCGTCGCGGAGTTCACGCTCAGCATCAGAGAAGGCAACGACCACCGACGATGACAGCTATCGCGAATCCGTACGGGCTCACCGGCTGGAGTTCCAGGAGACGTTCCTCATCTTCGCCCAATCACTGGGTATCCTCACTGACTCGACGTCCTCAAAGAGCGCAACCGACCAGGCGCTTGCCGATATCGATGGGATCGCTGATGAATGGCTCCTCTACCCGGAGCGTTTCGCAGAGATGATTGCCCCCGCATCCGAGAGTTCGCTGGCCGGGCTTTATGAGACATGGTGCGATGAGATCGCTACCCTCGCCGATACCTGGAACGCGGCCAGGGTAGGGGATGCTAGCGCGGATGATATCTTCGACCAACTTGACGTGGTTATTGATGCCGACGATGCCCTGGGAGCTGAACTGAATGCACCAACGGCTGCTCGATGGCAGATGATCGGATTGACGCGCATGAAAATCTCGCTGGTATAGACGAGTGATGAGCGACACATCGTGAGTACTGAGAGCAGCGCCTCGCCGCATGGCGGGGCGTTGTGGTTGGAACCTGTCCACAGATCCTGGCGTTTTCAGTGCAGATAAGTCCTAGTTTA
>JAMLHR010000008.1 GCA_023957015.1 Thermomicrobiales bacterium
TGCTGATGACGTGATCAGCCGAAGGCAGTACATCCCACAACGCGTCAAACGACACACACCGCTCGAAGCCGTCAATCTGGCGACCTGAACGCGAGGCGCCGATCATCTTGCACCCAAAGGCGCCAAGCCGCCGGGCGATATCCTGACCGATGCTGCCAGTACCGAGACACAACACCGTCTGACCACCCAGTTCGAAGTAGGTGGGCTGCTCATCCCAGTGTCGCCACCAGTGTTTCTCCTGATCCCGGACGAAGCGGGGAATCTCGCGGGCAAATGCCAGCATCATCGCGATCACGTGCTCGGCGATATTGGCGCTATTCACGCCACTGCCATTGGTCAGCACGATGTTCTTCTCGCGAAGAGCTGGTGTCAGCGTCCCCTCAACCCCCACCCAGGGAACATGCTGCCAAACGAGCTGATCTGCAATCGCGATCTCATCATCGGAGAGTCCGCCACCAATGACCATCTGGGCATCGGGCAAATGCCGCACACGTTCCTCAGGTGTCGTAGCAAACACCACCTCGGAGTGAGGCATCGCCTCAGTAACGACTTCGAATGTGTGCTGATTCGGGTAACCAACAAAGACGATTTTGCGAAGCTCTGGTCGTTGCATTGGGATCCTGTTCATTGCTTGGAGACAAAGGAGAGGACTCAGGTGAGTCCCCTCCTCCAGTGTATCGAAATCTCAGCGTCAGAGACTAAACTCCTCCGCCATGGCTTGGGCGGATTGCCCTACTCCACCACTCTAGAACTGTGCGTCGAACAATGCCCAGCGCAGGAAATACAGCAGGAACAATGCAGCAATGACATACATCGCCGGATTGACTTCCTTCGCCTTACCGCGCGCGAGCTTGATGATCACATAGCTAACGAAACCGGCACCGATACCGTAGGTGATGTTGAAGGTGAAGGGCATGACCAACATAGTGAGGGCCACCGGGAAAGCATCCTCCATATTGGACCAATCGATGCCCTTACGCTGTCCGTGACGATCCTCGCCCTCATCATCGGCAAGGGTGTTCATCATGAGCAGACCGACGACGATCAGCGCCGGAGCGGTCGCGACGGCGGGTACCGCACCGACCAGCGCCACAAATGGCAGCGCAAGTAAGAAGAGGATACCGGTAACGACGACGGTAAGACCCGAGCGACCACCGACACTGACACCGGCCGTCGATTCGATATAGGAGGTCGCTGAGCTGGCGCTGGCAGCACCACCGGCCACGGCGGCCAGGGAGTCGATCAACAGCGGCTTCTCCGCATCCGGGAACTCACCCTTCTCATCCAGGTAGCCAGCCTGACCACCGACAGCGATAAGCGTACCCATCGTATCGAAGAAGTCGGTCATCAGGAGGCTGATCACCACCAGAATGGCAGTGAGCGCGCCCAGCTTGCTGAAGTATCCGAAGCTGAAATCGCCAAGCAGCGCGAAGTCCGGACCAGAGAACGGATGATCCGGGAAGACGGCGACATTGCCGGGAACGATGTAGGCGACGATCGTGGCGATAATCATGCCCCAGAAAATGGCAGCTTTCACGTTGCGGGCCATGAGGATGATGATGGCCAGCAAACCAATGATGGCGACGAAGATCGGCCAGGTGTTGAGCGGTGCGAGATCGAGTCGGCCAGCGGTGCTACCCTCGGCGGTGAAGTCACCGCTGTGGAACATGATGACGCCAGCATTCTTGAGACCGAGTAACAGGATGAAGAGGCCGATACCGACACCAATGGCCTTCTTCATGATCAGCGGGACCATCTCCAGCACATAGCGACGGACACCGGTGAGCACCAGCAGGGTAACGATGATACCCTCGGTCACCACCACACCCATCGCTTCCGGGAAGGTCAGACCCATCGATCCGACCAACGTGAAGGCGACGATGGCATTGATGCCAAGACCTGGTGCCAGAGCGACCGCGCGGTTCGTGTAAAGACCCATGGCGATCGACATCACGCCAGCAACCAAACAGGTAACCGTTGCGACCTGCTTGATATCGAGACCGGATCCGCCCATGTTGAGCGTGGCCGGATTCACGAAAATGATGTAGGCCATAACCATGAATGTGGTTAGGCCAGCGATAAACTCCGTACCGAGATTAGTGCCGAGTTTGGACAACTTGAACTGCTTCTCAAGGAATCCACCGGCGTCGACGGATGACATTGCTACTCCCCCTCTTTCCCCAAAGAGATCGCGATCAACCAACTGCGAAATCGATTCCATTGTGGGATGCTGCGGAGATTGTTACAAGATGTACAAACGACCGTGTCGGATAATTCCCGACCGGACACGCCTATCCACCGATCTGGGACATGCCTCGAATCGTGCGGATGTGTTCCTCCCAGGCCGCGTGACCCCACGGTTTGGTCCACACACCCTGACGAATCAGATCAGCGAGCTCAGCGTTGCTCGCTCCTTGCCGCATCGGATCGCGCAGATTGACCTCGTCGCCGTGCAGGAGGCAGAGTCGGAGATTACCGTCAGCCGTCAATCGGACACGATTGCAAGTCTCACAGAATGGTTCAGACATGGGTGAGATGAAGCCAATCGTGCCGGCCGCACCGGGAATCCGCCAGACGCGAGCGGGATCGGAATCGTGAGATGGCAGCTGTTCCAGGGGACCGAACTCGGACTCGAGATCGGACAATGTCTCCGCCGATGTGACTAATCCATCCTCGTAGATCATACCGACTCCTTCCATCGGCATGATCTCCAGGAAACGCACCTGCCATGGACGGGTAAGCGTTAGCCTGGCGAGCTCCAGTACATCGTTCTGATTGTGATCACGGACAACAACGCTATTGAGCTTGATGGGGCCAAGTCCAACATGATCAGCAGCCTCGATCCCCTGCCAGACGAGATCAAGGCGCCCGCCTCGGGTCATGAATCTGAATCGCGCCGGATCAAGTGTATCGATGCTGACATTGACGCGATCCAGTCCCGCATCCTTGTAATCTTGGGCCTTGTTTGCCAACAACAACGCATTGGTTGTCATCGCCATCTCGCGAATACCCGGGAAGGATTTGAACGCCCGAATCAGATCGGTGAGATGCGGTCGGATAGTGGGTTCGCCGCCGGTCAACCGAATCTTGGTCACACCTTGCTCGGCGAAGATACCGACGAGACGAATCAGTTCGTCATCCGTCAGTATCTCGTCTCGCGGTTGGAACTGCATACCGCTCGCGGGCATGCAGTAGAGGCAACGGAAGTTGCATCGATCGGTGAGCGAGATGCGCAGGTAATCCATTGTGCGGCCGAACTGATCCTGCAGTCCGGGCGTCACACCCAAAGGGTAGATTGTGAGTGGCTGAATCGTGGCCATGTCACCTCCACCCCGATGGTAGCATGCGGCTTATCTAAGCCAGCACCGTACCAATACGGCTCATGTCATCGATAAGCTCGTTCGGGTACTCGGAACACATCACCGCTAACACGTCGCCGGGCTTGAGCGTCGCTACTGTTTCCAGCGTTGCAGTGCGCTCATCGCCGAACTCGACCACGCCAACGTCCGGTCGATTGGCCGCGGCGACACCTTCCCGCAGAGGCACCAGCATGGCACCTGGCTCACGCCCCCGCAGATAACGGGTGGAGTCTTTCAGCACAACCCGATCCGAGGACTCCGTTGCGCGTTGCGCCATCGCTGCCACGGCCTCATCTTCGCGATCACCGGCGGTTCCGACAATCGTGACCAACTGCGCGCCTTCCGCCACATAGGTTCGGGCGAAGTTGAGGAGATGAACCAATCCGGCTTCGTTATGGGCGAAGTCGATGATCACCGTGGCGTCGTTCACCGAGAAGAGGTTCAATCGACCCTTGCTTTCCTCTGGAGAACTGCGGAAGGCTTCGAGTCCGATCCGGATATCGTCGAACGAGATACCCAGACCGATGAGCGCCGCAATGGCAGCCATCGCGTTCTCGACCTGATGCATCGCTCGACCACCAAAGGTCATCGGGATATCGCGGACATTGGCAACGACAACGGACGCCTCACCATCGAGCCAGGTGATATCACCGGACTCGGTGTAGATGATCGCCTTGCCACCCGTCGAGATGTGAGAGGTAACGGCTTCACTCTTCGGTTCGCGACTGAACAGCACGGGTACACCCGTGGTTCCATCCTTCATAGGAAGTGTGTACTCGTTGTCCGCATTGAGAACGCAGAACCCGCCGGGGCGAACAATGCGCGTGACGATCGCCTTAACGGAGGCAAGACCGTCTACCGTAGTGATACCGTGCAAGCCCAGATGATCCACCGTAACGTTCGTGACGACGACGACATCGCAGGCATCGTACCCGCAACCTCTCAGCAACATACCGCCGCGGGCGGTCTCCAGTACGGCGTACTCGAGACCTGGTTCCGCCAGAACACGGCGCCCACCGGACGGACCGGAGTAATCGCCAGCGATCACCTGTTCGCCATCGATATAGACACCGCTGCTGGATGTCAGCCCGGTTTTGTGCCCCGCGTGTCGCAGAACGAACGCGATCAAACGTGATGTTGTTGTCTTCCCATTGGTACCGGTGACCGATATGACCGGCACACCAACCTCGGCGGTGTGCACCATCAACGGAGCGTCATCATCATCCGGATGTTCAAGTGTGGCCTGCAAATCCGCGATTATCGCCTCGGCGTCCGACCGCTCGCCGATGACTAACTGCGCTGCCCAGGTACCGAGGCTGCGAGCGAAAGCGCGATGCTCCCAACCAAATGCAACCGCAATGTGTCCGTCTCGATCCATGCGGGTGCTGACAATATCCGGCACCGGCTGACCGGAAAGATTGTGCAGTTGCTCCACCGTATCGGAGAGCTCAAGCATGATATCCGCTGCACGTGCCTCATCAACATCAGCGAGCTCTACCTTGATCGCTGGCTGCGTCAGAAAGAGATTGGGACCATCCAGGTCACGGATTTCTTCAATACGCATTGGGTTCACCCGGGTAGGCGCTGACAGCAGCGCTGCGATTCTCTCCATCAACCGTTATCGCCGAAAACTTGTGTGTATTGTGGTGGTTTCGAGCGGATTTCGCTAGAGGACCCACACCTGCAGGACGACCACGATCAGGTTGTAGGTAGCGTGGGCGATGACGGCGGCCATGGTGCCATATCGCTTCGCTAACCATCCAAAGGTCAACCCCATCAGGAACAGACCCAGAAGAATCCAGGTAAAGCCATATTGGGCGTGCAGGAAGGTGAATAGCAATGCTGTTAGCACCATACCCAGGCGGGGTTGCAGCGCACCGCGGAAGAAGACTTCCTCCCCGATACCGGAGCTAAGAGCCAGCACGAGTGCCACGAATGGATTCGTCACACCCGCAACAATCGCCTGAACACTCTCCTCAATGCCGTGAACAGCATCGGGTTGAAGCCATTGCGTGAGGAGACCACCGATGTTGGCGGCTACGAATGCCACCACCACACCGCCAAGACCCGCGATAATCTGCTGCTGTGTGGGGCGCTGGATACCCAGTCGAGCGGTGGCTTCTTCGCCGGTGCGGTAGTTACGATAGCCCACCGCCACATAGGCAATCATGACGAAGGCGACAAGCTGTTGCAGAAGTCCACTGGTGAGCGCAACGCCACTATTGCCAGAGACTACTTCAGGAGCCGAATCGACGAACGCGGTGGGAATGAGGAATCCGAGCAGGGCCAGAACGATAGCGAGACCCGAGTAGTCGATCGGCGAATCCGGATCCATCGGAGTGACTTTCGCCACCAGGTTCCGAAACGGCCTGAGCAGCGGCAGGGCCAGCCCCAGTCCGATACCAAGCACCGGTGCACCCTCGCCACGTCCATTGGTGGCCAGTGCAAGTCCAGCAACGAACATCAACACACCGGGCATACCCCAGAGGAGATACAGCCCCATAACGGCTGCTTTATCCCCGGTGGACGCTTTCTGACACCAATTGACCAATCCGAAAACAGTCGCGATAGCGATGAAGCTGGCGAACAACGTCGCGGTAAACGTGAGCATGATTATCCTTCGAAAAGCGATCAAGTGGCCGGTTACGATGCCTTCGGCGCACCTCGGCAAGTATAGCCGCCAGCGGTGCTAGACTTTCGGTACATTCGGCGTGGATGGGAGTATCTGGTGACGGAATCGGCGAAATCACAACCGACTGGACGAAGCAGCGCCAAGCAACGTCGCGGCGGGCTTGGTCGTGGCCTGGGTTCGTTGATCCCAACAGGCCCAGTTGAGTTTGAGGCCCCTGTCGAGTCCACGTCTGAGACCGGACTCCTCCAGATATCGATTACTTCAGTGCGCCCGAATCCCTGGCAACCTCGTCTCTCGATGCGACAGGAGCAGCTTGACGAGTTGGTGGCCAGCATCCGCGTACACGGTGTGATGCAGCCGCTGGTTGTGTCTCCGGCGGACGACACCGGCGTACACACACTTATCGCCGGCGAACGCCGGTGGCGAGCCTCGACGATTGCCGGACTGGAAGTCGTCCCGGTGGTGGTTCTGGAAGCAACGCCCCAGGCGATGCTTGAGCTGGCCATCGTTGAGAATGTCGTGCGCGCGGATCTCTCTCCATTGGAGGAGGCGCACGCGTATCGTCGGTTGGTTGAGGATTTCAATCTCACCCAGGGTGAGGTGGCCGAGCGCGTTGGCAAGAGCCGCGTGGCAGTGACCAATACGTTACGGTTGTTGAACTCACCGGAGCAGGTGCAGCAGGCGTTAGTGGACGGCGACATCACCGAGGGGCACGCCAGAGCGTTACTTGGGTTAACCACTATCGCCGATCAGCTGGCCGCATTAGACACGGTGATAGCAAAATCGCTGAACGTCCGGCAAACCGAGCTCCTGGTGCGAAACTGGTACATCACGCCAAAGCAAACTCCGGTCGCACCGAGAGAAATCGATCCGGAGATCGCGCGTATCGAGAGCAAGTTACGCAGCGTGCTCAACACGCGTGTTTCACTTAAGCGCAATGCCAAGTCGGTTGGGGCAATTACGATCGAGTTCTACTCGGATGAGCAGTTGCAGGCAATCTACGACAAATTGGTCGAAGAGGAGCTCTGGTAACTAGCCTACTAACCGACTCGCTGCCTGAATTTCGCGGCGAGCCAACTCGGCGAGTTCCCGTCCATATGCAACAGGCGTTATGTTTCCGTCTTCGTCTTCGATCTCCAGGGCAAGAGAATCGGTATCTCCAGGCCCATTCCGCTCAATACCATTAAGGACGAGCGCCAGAGCATCTCGTCTATTGTCGAAGGATGCGACAAGATTGATAGTGTCGGTATCCCAAAGAGCATAGAGCATCTGACTTCCTCCTTTCTGATCTACACAGGCTCGACTCTCACTACATACCCTAGGATATCATGGGCATCTCCCCACAACGTAAAATGCTCGCGACCGCCTGTCTTCTCTATCGCGAACGTTCCTTCAGGGAACACAAGTTCCGCGATGAAGGCATCTCCAAGCCAAGGCTTACCTAACGCCTGGTGCCGAGCCCGGTCAAAGGATGCGAAAAGCGAAAGTCCACGGGAAAGTCTGCGTGCTTCCGGACTGTCATGGCGCAATGGGATACCCATCTCCGCATATGATTTCATGTCATCAACCGTAGGTATCGCTGCACGACAGATACGATATAGAGTGATGCCATCCTTCACCTGGGTTCTCCCCAACCACGGTGCAACGTTCGTTTTCCCCGTACTCATGGGCATTTCTACTACGGTGATCATATCTGCTCTGACATCATATCTAGGAGAGATTCCTCACCGTATAGGTGCGGCTCTGCATGAAATTATCAGGCGCCCGCTCACTCACAGCGACGACCTCCCACCCTTCCAGCGCCAGCTCGATTCCCAGCGTTTCCTGGACCAGCTGATCGATCACCCAGGCAGAATCCTCGCCTTCGAGCATCGCTGGCACGACATCGTCGCGGACAACAACAGTTTCATCCCTGGTCTGCAGCATGACGGTAAACCAGCGTTCGTTCTCGCCAATACCGAGTACCCCAGAGACGGTGCCAAAGCGCATGGGCGCAGTCCTCGTATACTTGCCTGCATGATGTGATCGCACCGTGCGATCGACGTATCTACCAGGAGATTGTGCACCATGGCCTCGCGTGACGACCTCTCCAGGAGCCTGACCGAGCTGCAACAGCGCCTCGAGTCGCTCCGGGGGAGCCTTTGACATCGATAGCGATGAGCGGGAGATCGCCGATCTGGAACACCGCAGCGGTCAGCCAGAGTATTGGGATGACCCAGATACCGCCCAGAAAGAAATGCGACGGCTCGGCGAGCTGAAGGCTAGGGTCGATAGTTTTTCCAGCACCGAAACCGCGGTAAATGACTACCTCGAGATGATCGAGCTGGCCGACGATGAGCCGGAGATCCTTGATGAAATAGACGCTGAACGCAACGAGCTGATCGCAGTTGTGGATCAGCTTGAGCTCGAGTCAGCGCTGGACGGACCACACGATCGAGCAAACGCGATTCTGGTGATTCACTCGGGCGAGGGTGGTGTTGACGCCCAGGATTGGGCCAGCATGCTCAGCCGGATGTACCTGCGTTGGGCGGACAAGCGTCACCTCAAGGCCGAGTTGTTGGACACGACCGATGGTGAAGAAGCCGGTATCAAAAACGCCACGATCGAGGTCCAGGGACAGAATGCATACGGCTTCCTCAAGGGTGAAGGCGGTAGCCATCGTCTAGTGAGACTCTCACCATTCGATTCAGCCCATCGTCGGCATACAGCGTTCGCGTTGGTAGAGGTGCTGCCTGAGATCGAGAACGACAACGACATCGACCTCAAACCAGACGACGTGCGGGTGGATACCTATCGCGCATCCGGTGCCGGTGGTCAGCACGTCAACAAGACGAGCTCGGCTATCCGCCTCACTCACTTGCCAACCGGTATCGTGGTCACATGCCAGAACGAACGCAGCCAACTGCAGAACCGGGAGAGTGCGTTCAAGATTCTGCGTTCTCGCCTACTCGAGAAAAAGCTGCGTGAGGAAGCCGCGGAGCGAAACGAACTCAAAGGTGACGCGATCGCGGCCGGATTCGGTAGCAGGATTCGCTCCTATGTGCTCCATCCGTACACGCAAGTAACCGATCACCGCACTGATGTATCGGTGGGCGATGCCCAGGGGGTACTGAACGGTAACCTCGATCCGTTTGTGGATGGCTATCTGCAGTATCTGGTGAAACCCGCGGATGAGAAGGGCTAGGCATGTACTGGACTGAACGACACATCTTTGCCTGCACAGGAAATCACTGCAATCAGAAGGGGGCAGCCAAGGTCATCAATCGACTGCGGTTCGAGTTAATGCGCAAGGGGCTGAACACGCGAGTCCACATGAATACCTGCGGCACGATTGATCTGTGTGATATCGGACCCAACATCGTCGTCTATCCGGACAACATCGTGCTCAGCAATGTGGAAGAGAACGATGTGCCCGATATCGTCGCATTTCTGAGCGGTGGAGATGTCCCTGAGCGTCTGCTCCTGAATGCTGACACGCCTGCGGAGAGGACCAGAGAAAGGTTCTACGCAACTCTCCAAAACCAGGGCAACCGCGCATCGCGCGAGTCCATTGAACCGCTCGCCACGAACCACGGATTGGATATGGGCTGGATCGAGGAACAACTGCGACGCGGATTCATGAGTAAGAAACCAGATGACGCTAGCGGTGACGATGTCTATGCGATGACCAGCAAATCCCTCCACCGATATCGTTTGGGTTAGTATTAGTGACCCGGTCCGTTTTTCGACAGGAAGAACCCGATGAGCGGCGAACAATCCGAACCAGAAACACAACCTGAGAAGCCCGAGGGTAGTTCCAATCGATTTGCGGCGTACCTAACCACCGAGCGCATCATCCGCGGTTGGATCGGTGTGCTGTTGGTGGCGGTATCGCTCTTCATGAACGACCGTCAGTTCCTTATCTGGGGACTGATCGCGGCGCTCACCGTGGTGTTTGTACCCACGGGACGCGCACGCTACTTCGTGGCGGGAATTGTGCCGTATGCCTCGGCATGGTTCGCGTTCTCCTTCCTGCGATCATTCGCGGACGAGACACTCTTCGCCAAGACGTTGAACCTGGAAGTCTTTAAGTTTGAGCTATGGGTGTTTAACGGTCAGCTTCCGACCGTGACCCTCCAGTCTCGCTTCCTCCATGTCCACGACCTCAACTGGTGGGACTACTACCTCACGTTTATCCACTGGAGTTACTTCCTGATACCACACAGCGTTGCGCTCTGGCTCTGGTGGAAGCACAAGCGAGCCTTTCAGCACTACTTGCTGGCGCTAACCATGACGCTCTTTCTCGGGTTGGTGATCTACTTCATCATTCCGGCGAATCCCCCCTGGATGTCACCACCCCCGATCGACTCGCCCTCAGCTCCGTATGTCCTACGACCGATGGAGCAGATCGCGCTGAGTATTGGTGGAGGTCTGTACCAGGCTGGTTACAAGATCGTTGGCGAAAGCAATCCGATTGCCGCCATGCCAAGCATGCACTTCGCCATCACGTTCATCCTGGTCTGGGTCGCCCGTGGTCGCGGGCGATACTGGGAGATATTCGCCTGGCTGTATGCGCTCAGTATGGGTCTGGCGCTGGTCTATCTGGGCGAACACTATGTCATCGATATCGTGGTCGGTGGCGGAGTAACGACCTTCTCCTGGTTCGCCACGAGATCCTGGATGAATAGCAACATGGCAGAACCCGAACCGACCGAGATTCGCAGCGAAGCGGAACCTGAACTGGTGCCTGCTGCGACCTAGTGTTCGCGAAGCCAGCGCTCGAACTCTGGATTCAAGCGCTCGTAGATCGTCTCGAATCCAGGCGTGTCCAACATCGCACGCCACCGGAGCGACTCCCTGATATCTTCACCAAGACGCGCTTCATTCGTGTCCTGATCGCGTGTGAACCACGCCTCCAGGACACGACTCCAACAGGCACTGAACCGCTGGATCACACCCTGCATCTGTTGCTCAGGCATGTGTATCAGCTGTGCTGGCGGCCAATCGCCGACTCTGGCTGGCGGCCATTGCTCGGGATCAAATCCCGGGAAGTCACCGAAGCCCACAAGCGTGTTATCCGTGACGGAAACCACAACCTGACGCGGAGGCGAGTACAACCCACGATGTCCGGTGTCATCCACGGCGAGGATCGGCATCGGCACGGCCAGGGCATACTCATACGCCCGTGCGGGCACGGGGAACCGCGGCAGACTACCTGGATGATGAGGAGGATTCGCCTCCGCGAACTGCGCCGCGATGTGCATGATGTCCTCTATCACACCGGTACGGTCCACACCTGAGCCCTCAAGCGATTCGTCTGGAGTCGCTTCCATGAATGGCACATGGATCGTCTCATCGGTGACCAGGCGAATCTCCAGGATCTCCTGCGTCTCGCCTTCCGGGGTGAGCTTCATCGTCTGCGAGATGGTTCGCCAGGTTCCGTCCGGTCCGAACGTGGCGTAGAGCCAGGCAGCCTGCTCTACATCTGAGTCGATGTAGACCACCGGGTGAAGGCTATTCGCCATCACTGGTCTCCTCCGTTTGCTGGAGTTCGCGATTTCGGTTACCCACCTGTTCGGCAAACGCAAGGTCTGTAAGGAATGTCTCGGGATCCGGAATCTGGTTGCGACCTTTGATCGGACGGGCAACACGCACCACGCCGGAACCAGGTGTGTACTCGACCTGCACCCAGTCGGTTTCCAGCGGCTGTAGCGGTGCGATCGATTCAGCCGTCCAGGTCTCCAACCAGGAACGAATAACATCGGACTTGGTGATGATATCGATCTCCGCTTCGGGACTCGTCTTCTTCGGATTGGGCCGAGAGTATACGAAGTTCCACCCGTGACCACCAGCGGAATCGATCAAATCGGTTTGCCATAGCGTGACGGTACCTGCCGCGGCACGCGCCATTCGTCCAAAGACCAAGGCACCATGGTACTTACCCTTCACTTCGGCTTCCTCGGCATCACCGACGCCGTCTTCCAGGCTCTCGGCCAGAGGTGTGATCAAGCGTTCGACATCTGCTTTGGCGCGGCGGGTGAAGTAAACAGCCAGGTAACCGGTGCCAATAAGGGCTATGAGGATGACGACACACATCGCCAGACCGGTTGCGAGATAGGGATTCACGAGTGACGACTCCTGCTAGATTTGCCCGCGCCCTGAGCGCGACCACACCGATTGTACGGCAGAACCGTCCCCGGGGTTGGCTGCATTCCCGGACACAATTACCATTATCCGGGGTGCGGTCAGCAAAGATCGCCGCTTTGATTTGTGGCGAGGACATACATGCGATTTCGCTGGGATATCGGTCTGGGCAAAGAGCTGGGGCTCGTCTTCTGGTCGCTCACCCTCTTCGAAGCTGCCTATGGCACCTGGGCAACGATCTGGCCGCTCTGGATCGAGCATCTCGGCGCTGGTATTGGCACCGTCGGGATCGTGCTGAGCCTGGGCGGATTTCTTCGCCCGATCATCCTGCTTGGTGGTTCGTTGCTGAGCGATCGCGTGAACGTCCGCTGGATGCTGGTGATCGCCCGATCGACCATGGTGGCAGGTGTTGTCTTCGCGGCGTTCGCACGGTCCTGGGAATATCTGCTAATCACCGTCTTCCTCATCGGATTCGGTGAGCTAGTCTTCCCGGCGTTGCATGCCCATATTCCGGTCCATGCCGGTGAGAACATCGGACGAGCCTTTAGTATCACTTGCACGATCGGTCCCTCGTTCGCGCTCCTGGTAACACCACTCATCGCCAGTGTGGTCATTGATGCGTTTGGTATGAAGGGCGGTATCCTCTTCGCTGCCGCGCTCAGCGCAATCGGTACACTCTTCCTGGCCCAAATGAACTTCAGCAAGGATCGCGAGTTCGCACAGGATGCCGAACCAGGTTCGATTCGGGATCTCGTACGCCATGCGGATACACGGGATATCGTGATCATTCACGCGCTCACGGTTCTCAGCCTCGGTGTTGGCGGTATGTTGCTCCCCAATTTCCTGCAGGACATCCGCGGTCTGAGTCCCGCCGTCATCACGATGCTCTCCGCTGGCAGTGCTCTAGGGACGTTGGCATTCGGTTGGGCGGGATTGCGGATCAAGTTTATGGCCCGCGAACCCTTCCTGGCGGCAATCTGGTCTGTTTCGGTAACAGCCCTCGGGTACGCCCTCTTCGCCGTATCGCCATGGATTCCCGCCATCGCAATCGCGTATATCTGCCGGGGTGGGTTCTTCGCAACCTGGCAGTTCCTGATCGCCACGATCGGTCAATACGCACCCCAACGTCTCCAGACACGCGCCTTCGCGATGGTGGAGGTGCTGGGCGGCACCGCGCTCAGCTTCTCGCCACTGATTGCTGCCGGACTCTACGGGTGGAGCGCCTTCCTGCCATTCATTGCCTCGGTTCTTGGCTGTATCGCGATGTGCGGTGCGATCGCGTGGAGGTATCGACGCGGATTGGGAGAATCGACCCCTAATTCCGAACCAGTACCGTCCGTCACGTGATACCATCAATCGCGATGAGCGGGTGCCCAAAGGGGCGCACCGCGTGATTTCGAATGCCTGATTTCAGGGGGTACTCCATGGCGGTTGAGCCGTTGATTTTCGAACTGAGCAAGCCGGGTCGACGCGGTGTGCGCTTCCCGCAATCCGAGGTTCCCGCCGTTGAACCACCAGCCGAAATGCAGCGTGATTCGCTGGCGTGGCCCGAGGTGAGCGAGATCGATGTGATCCGCCACTTCACCCGCATGAGCCAGAAGAATCACGCCATCGACATCGCGATGTACCCGCTCGGCTCCTGCACGATGAAGTACAACCCCAAGATCAACGAGGCGGTTAGCCGCCTGCCGGGTTTCGCCAATCTCCACCCACTTCAACCAGCGGACACGGTACAGGGCGCGCTGGAGCTGATGTATGAGTTGCAGGAGATACTGGCCGAGATCGCTGGCTTCCACGCCGTGACGCTGCAACCAGCAGCCGGCGCGCACGGTGAACTCACCGGCTGTCTCATTATCCGTGCCTACCACGAAGAGCGTGGCGATACCGCTCGCACCAAGATGCTCATCCCCGACTCCGCTCACGGCACCAATCCAGCGACGGCGGTCATGGCTGGTTTCGATATCGTCAGCATTCCCTCCGATGACCGCGGCAATGCCGATGTTGAGGCCCTCAAAGGGTTGCTTGGACCAGATATCGCTGGTCTGATGATCACCAATCCAAACACGCTCGGTTTGTGGGACGAACATATTCATGAGATCATCGAGCTGGTCCACGGCTGTGGTGGTCTGGTCTACAACGATGGTGCCAATTTCAACGCCATTCTCGGCATCGCGCGCCCGGGTGATCTGGGTGTGGATGTGATGCATTACAACCTGCACAAGACATTCAGCACACCGCACGGCGGTGGCGGACCGGGTTCTGGACCAGTTGGTGTGCGTGAGGGACTGGAGGACTATCTGCCAGCACCGCGCGTGGCCAAAGATGGTGACGTGTATGTCTGGGCCGATCCGCCAAAGACCGTCGGTCGATTGCACAGCTTCAACGGCAACTTCGGTATGTTCGTGCGGGCATACACCTACATTCGCATGCATGGTGCCGAGGGACTTCGACTAATTAGCGAGGATGCGGTCCTCGCCGCCAACTACCTGATGGCACGGCTGGAGGATCGCTTTGATGTCCAGTTCCCGCGCTCATGTATGCACGAGTTCGTGGTAAATGGCACTCGTCAGAAGAAGCAGGGTGTGAAAACGTTGGATATCGCCAAGCGATTGCTCGACTTCGGTGTCCATCCACCCACAACCTACTTCCCGTTGATCGTGCCGGAAGCGCTCATGATCGAGCCCACCGAGACCGAGAGTAAGGAGAGCCTGGATTACTTCGCCGATGTCATGCTGCAGATCGCGGACGAAGCGGAGAGCAATCCGGAAATCGTGACCAGTGCCCCGCACAACACCGAATACAAGCGACTGGATGAGGTCGGCGCGAATCGCAATCCGAACCAACGCTGGTTGCCGGAACACGCTGCGGATTAGCACATCAACATGCGTGCAAAGAAGCCGGGCAGTGCAATCGCACCGCCCGGCTTCTTTGCTGATGCGCGACATCTCTTCAAGCCAACAACTCACGGTCGCAGTTGGTCGCCAGGCATATCTGACGCCTGGCGACCAATCACTGCGGGCTACTTCACAACGATGTTCACAAGTCGCCCAGGTACAGACACTTCCTTTACGATCTGCTTGCCCTTTATCTGAGCAGCGATCTTTTCCAGCGCTTTCGCCGCGGTGAGTTGCTCATCGGCGGATGCACCACTTGCCACTACGATACGATCTCGCACCTTACCGTTAACCTGTACCGGAATCTCGATGCTCGCTTCCACCGCCAATGCGGGATCGTAAACGGGCCAGTTCTGCTGGTGGACACTGAACGGCTTGCCCAGTATCTCCCACATCTCCTCGGCCACGTACGGCGTACTCGGAGCCATCAGAAGCACCAATGTCTCCACCGCCTCTCGCCAGACCGGTGACGTGATGATGTCTGTCTCCTTCAGCTTCATCACCTCATTCACATACTCGATCAGTGCGGACACCATGGTATTGAAACCGAAGGTGTCGATCTGATCGGTTGCCCGCTTGATGGTGCGATGCTGCAGCGCGATCAACGAACGCTCGGCGTCCGAACCCGTGACGGTACCGGATGCGGATGTACCCAGTTCGCTGACGACCGTGTAGGCACGGCGGATGAAACGCTCCATACCGGTGATGCCACGGTCATTCCACGGGCCACCCTGTTCCCACGGTCCCAGGAACATCAGATGAAGGCGCAACGCATCGGCACCGTACGCGGCAACGAGCTCGTCAGGTCCGATCTGGCGACCGCGACTCTTGCTCATCTTGCGACCGTCCTCGCTCAGAATCATGCCCTGATTGCGCAGACGGCTGAACGGCTCTTCGACATCAATCATGCCGAGGTCACGAACGACCTTGGTGAAGAAGCGCGCATAGAGAAGATGCAGAATCGCGTGCTCGATACCACCGCAATAAAGTGCCACTGGATTCCATTGCTCTGCGGCCTCGCGATCGAACGGGCCGTCCTCGTAGTTCGGACTTGCGTATCGGAACCAGTACCACGAGGAGTCCATGAACGTATCCATCGTGTCCGTTTCGCGGCGAGCACTGCCGCCACACTGCGGACAAGTCGTGTTCACGAACGACTCATGCGTAATCAGCGGACTCTGACCCGTCGGCTTGAACTCGGCATCCAACGGCAACACCACTGGTAGCTGATCCTCCGGCACGGGCACCATGCCACAGGTATCGCAGTAAACAATCGGAATCGGTGTACCCCAGTATCGCTGACGGCTGATCAACCAGTCGCGCAGACGCCAGCTGATCTCGGCCGTACCCCGTCCCTGCTCGCCCAACCACTCGATCATCTTCGGCAATGCCTCAGATTGACGTAGACCATCGAACGGTCCAGAGTTCACGACGATACCATCACCGTGATACGCCTCGGTCATGGTGGCGCCATCCAACAGCGGCTGATCTTCCGGCTGCACCGTCGGGATGATCGGTAGGTCAAACTGGCGCGCGAACTCAAAGTCGCGGGTATCCCCGGACGGAACCGCCATAATCGCGCCGGTACCGTAGGTCATGAGCACATAGTCAGCAATCCAGATCGGAATGCGGGCATCGTTAACCGGATTGATCGCGTAGGCACCAGTAAACACTCCAGACTTCTGCCGCGAAGCATCTGTGCTCTGGCGCTCGATCTCCGTCTTGGTCCGTGCCTTCTGCGCGTATGCATCGACCTCAGCGCGTTGCTCGTCAGTTGTGATACGCGCCACCAGGGGATGCTCGGGAGCGATCACCATGAATGTCGCACCGAATACGGTATCTGGTCGGGTGGTGAACACCTCCAGAGACTCACCATTCTCCAGCGCGAAGCTGAGACGAGCACCTTCGGAACGACCGATCCAGTTTCGCTGCATCGTCTTGACGCGCTCTGGCCAATCCAGGCCGTCCAGACCCTCCAGGAGTTCCTCCGCATAATCGGTGATGCGCAGGTACCACTGCTCCAGATCACGCTTGTAGACCTCAGCACCACAACGCTCGCAGATGTTGCCATCGATCACCTGCTCATTGGCGAGCACGGTCTGATCGTTTGGACACCACCACACGGATCCGCCAGCACGGTAGGCCAGTCCCTTCTCCAGCATTTTGAGGAAGAACCACTGGTTCCACTTGTAGTACTCGGGATCGCAGGTGACGACCTTGCGGTCCCAGTCGATCATCGCGCCCATCAGATCGAACTGGCGCGACATCTCGTCGATGTTCTCATAGGTCCACTTCGCCGGATGGATATTGTGCTTGATAGCGGCGTTTTCAGCCGGCAGACCGAAGGAATCGAAGCCCATCGGGTACATGACGTTGTAGCCGCGCATGCGCTGGGCACGGGCGAACACATCCGGAATCGAGAAGGCGAACCAGTGGCCGACATGGAGCACACCGGATGGATACGGGTACATCGTCAGGCTCATCCAATTCGGCTTGTCCGAATGATTCGCCGCCTTGTAGATGGCGGATTCCTGCCAGCGAGCCCGCCACTTTGGTTCAATCACGGCTGGATCGTAGCCGGTCTGGATCTGGTCAGTAATATCTGTCACTGCATACTCCCTTAAACGCAAAAACGCCTCATCCCCTGTCAGGGACGAAGACGTCTACACGCTCCGCGGTACCACCCCGCTTGATCGATCTCGCCATTCTTGGTGGAGCCGAGGGGACTCGAACCCCTGACCCCCACACTGCCAGTGTGGTGCTCTCCCAGCTGAGCTACGGCCCCAAGCTGCGCGAAACTGATCCGCTCTTTCTCCCTGATAACGGTGGGTCACCGGCAAGGACTACTGCGTTCACCCCTGCTGCTCACGGACGAGTTCGATCCAAATATCGCCTCGCACCGTCCGGCGACTCTCTAGAGACGGATCTACTACTTCCGGTCATCGCGCGCTCGTTCCGGGTATTCCCGTTCGGAGCAAAAGCAGTATAGGCGTTCCCGCTCACCGTCGTCAATGCGAAAATGGGGACAGATCACACTTTGGCGCGGTTCAGCGCTGCTCACACTCCGGGAGACCGACACATGGATAAACTCACGCTCGATGTCAATGAGGCGATCACGCGAATGTCCACACGATGTCAGCGGCGCGAGACACCGCCGTCAATAGAACGCGCACCATCGTCCGTCTGAGCGCCAATGCCGTGCGGTCGCTCCATCGCGGTGAGGACGCTTCCGCTACGCTGGCAGAGGCCGGTGCGATGCTGGAGGATGTGAAGCGGTACACGTCGGATTACCCCTCCGTGTACTGGGCTGGCTATGTCCAGGATGCGATGAAGGAGTATGCGGAAGCGCTGATCACCCAGGCACTGCTCAATGGAACTGCGGTCCCCGATGCCCGAGCTATTGGGGTCGAGGATCCCGCCTGGCTGAATGGATTGGCGGAAGCGGCGAGCGAACTCAGACGCGATGTCCTGGATACGCTACGCCACGATCACACGGATCAGGCCGAGCAACTCCTGGCAAACATGGAGCAGGTCTATGACCTGTTGATCACCGTCGATTTTCCGGACTCGATCACAGGTGGACTCCGCCGCACGACCGATCAGTTCAGGGCTGTGCTGGAACGCACCCGAGGGGATGTAACGATGAGCATCCGCCAGGCACGGCTTGAGAGGGCGTTAGGTGCAGCGGAAGCCAGGATCTCTGACGCCGATTAGTTCGGGATACCTGGCACTCCACTCAGATCCACCGGCGTACCGGGTCCGTAGCCATGTGCCTTGAGCCATCCGGCATCCATCTCCAGCACGTAGGTTACCGGGACACCGGAGAGATATGTTTGGCGCTCACTATCGATCGTGCCTTCGGGGTCCGGGCAGACGGATTCCGCCGCACCCACAATACGACCATCCTCGATCCAGATGATATCCAGGCAAAATCGCATGCCTTTCATCCAGAATGTCTTCATATGCGGCTCAGAACCGAGGAAGAGCATGCCATGATCCTCATCAAGGCCATTGCGATATCCCAATCCAAGCCGCTGCTGCTCGCTCGTCATGGCCAGGTCAACGGTCACCTCACGATCTCCGACAAGGATCGTTGCCTGCTGTCTCCCCTCGGGCAAGGGACGTCGCCAGGGAGGGAGTGTTGCATCCTCAGCGTTCGCTATCGGACTCCAGATGGCGAACAACATTACGATGACGGCGATTACCTTAAGCATGCTGATCCTCCAATATCGCCGCGACTTCGGTGATCGTCTGAATAAACTCCCCGACTGAAGGAACAATCACATCGGCATAGATGGCGACATCCGGGTGGGAATCGACAGTAACGACCCCAACCGAGAGCGTATGTTTGCCTTGTTGGCGCATTTCTGCCAGCGAGCGGAAGCCATCGACATCGGTCACATCGTCGCCTGCGAAAACGACGGCCTGCAAGTCGTGCTTACGGATGAGTTCAACCAGCGCGGTCCCCTTCGAGACATGCTCCTTCGGCCGAAACTCGACGATCATCTTGCCAAAGGTGACTCGCAGGTCGTTCTCCTCAGCCAACGGCACCACAATCGGCAGCAGCGCACTCTCAACCGTAGCGGGGTCGGCGGTGTTACGAAAGTGGACGGTGCTACTGAGGAGCTTGTTCTCCCAAATCATCCCCTCGGTATCGATCGCGCCCTCGATCTGGCGCTGTGTCTCACTCATGACATGGTTGATGGCTTCGATAGCGCGAACACCAGCGGGATGATCGGTGCGGCTCCCCTTCTCCCACCATTCGAGGCCATGGTTGCCAACGACCGTGTAATCGTCGATCGGAAGCATCGTCGCCACGGAGTCCACCGCGCGACCGGTGATAATGCCAGCAGCCGCTACATGGTGAGAGATGGTGCGGAGCGCCTCGGCGGCTCCGGGATAGGCGAAGGCCGATTCCGGTGTCGGCGCGATCTCGCTCAGCACACCATCGAAATCGGAGAAGAATCCAGCCGGAGATGAGGTAAGCACCTCGAGCATACGATCACGAACTGTCGACATGAGATAAATCCCTGCTAGCTAGACGGTGTATACACATGCACCGAGTAATCGGTCATCGAAATCCAGACATCAATGACCACATCCTGCTGCTCCACCGCGATATGCGCGTACACGGAGCCGGCTTCAGTCGTGGGTGGGCCAAACGGCATCTGCGGCGTGTTGGTCTTGATGGTTACACCACCCGCCGCGGTCAACAAAAGGTCGTCGGTGAAGCCATAGGTGATCAAGGCATCATAGACCAGCGACATCCTGAATCGATCCGGCGCGAGCGTGGGGATGAGCTTGGGATCAACCTCCACCGGGTCAACCAGGCCGGTATCCGTCTCATAGAATGCCTGGGCGGATTCGGAGAAGAACACACCTTCCCACTTCACACCGGTGACAAACAGCGGACAGCCCAGACGCAGAGTGTAGAGGCGTGAATCCTTCTGCCACTGCTGCGCTTCCTCAGTCGCGCGTTTCACGCCTGGTTCGATGGTGTCATCAATGGATTTGAGATCACGCACCCGCAGACGACTATCGGCGCAGGCAGCGTTTTCGTCTGTGGAGAAACCACCGGCGGGTGTGGAATCCTGCGCGTTGACGACTGGTACCACGCTCAGACAGAGAACCATCACCAGTAAGAGAAACGATCTGAAACGAGTGCCTAACGCCATAAAATCTCCCAGGTACAACACGCGCCGTATTCGCTACCAGTATAGATAGGAATGGGATCGGACAATGGGCTTCGCATGACGAAGTTTGCTGGTACACTGCATTTCGTGAAGTTACGGTATTTCTTGTAGTGTTGGCCGCCAGCTTCGTCTGCGGCTCATGATCCAGAGGATCCTCCACATGCGCCTATTCAACTCTCAGTCGCAGCAGATCGAGGAATTCGTCGTTGACGACGATAACGTAGGTATCTACGTTTGTGGTGTCACGCCCTACGATACAACCCATATCGGTCATGCGTTCACCTTTCTCACCTTCGATGTGCTGGTGCGATACCTCCGTTTTCAAGGCTACAACGTTACCTATGTGCAGAACGTAACCGATATCGACGATGACATCATCCGCAAGTCGCGAGAGCGAGGTATGAGCTGGCGCGAACTCGGTGATTCGGAAACGAATCAGTACCTCACCGATATGAGGAACATGAACGCGATCCCGTTCGATCACTACACCGCCGCCACCGCACATATTCCGGAAATGATCGAGTTGATCCAGGTTCTTCTGGACAAAGGTTTCGCCTACCAGGCGGGTGGGAGCGTCTATTTCTCGGTCGGAAAGTCCGCCGATTTCGGTAAGCTCAGTCACCTGCCCCAATCCGAGTGGCTGCCAACAGCCAATGAGCGTGGGAACAATCCCAACGATCCCAACAAACAGGATCCCCTGGACTTCGTGCTCTGGCAGGCGGCCCAACCCGGTGAACCCACCTGGGAAACGCCATGGGGCGAAGGGCGACCTGGTTGGCATATCGAGTGCACGGCGATGGCGCAGAAGTACCTGGGTGATACCTTCACGATCCATGGCGGTGGCTACGATCTGATCTTCCCGCACCACGAGTGCGAGATCGCCCAGGCGGAGAATGCGACGGGCAAGGCTCCATACGTTCAGTACTGGATGCACGCCGCGATGGTCGACTATCAGGGTGAGAAGATGAGCAAATCTCTCGGCAACCTGGTCTATATCCGTAACCTGCTGCAGGAATACACCCCGGATGCGGTTCGTATGAGCCTGCTTGACCATCACTATCGTTTCCGCTGGGAGTTCCTTGATGAGGATATGCCCCGCTACGCGGCAAACGCGGCGGCGCTGGCCGCGGCGGCGAGCCAGGTGTCTGGTGGCGGTGAGGTACTGGATGCCGACCCATACCGCGAGCGCTTCCTTGCAGCCATGGACAACGATCTGGACACCATCGCTGCCGTTGCAGCACTGGACGCTCTGGCGGAAGAGATCATGCAGCAGCCAGGTGCGGACACACGATCCGCTCAGGAAACGCTACGCGAACTGGCATTACTGCTCGGTTTAACCCTGGAAAACTCCCTGGTCGCCTGATTGGCGAGCGATAGTATCGAGGCGGTATACTGATCCGTCGGGGCCTTGCAGTGCATGGTTCCTGTTCTGTTATGTGTGAGCGGCGGAGCCGCCCCACCTTTCTCTGCCGTCAATCGATGACGGCGGAAACCCAAAGGAAGGAAACCTTTTGGAAACCTCTCAATACATCAAGGCGCGCCAGTATGAGCTGATGGTCATCCTGGTGCCAGATCAGCCAGAAGCCGAAATGCAGGCCGCAGTCGAAGCCTTTGTTGGATATATCACCGACGAGAACGGCACGATCGATAGTCTCTCCACAGATTCCCCGTGGGGTCGCCGTCGACTCGCCTACACCATTCGTCACGAGGGTGTTGATTATCGTGACGGCTTCTATGCCCTGGCCTATTTCACCGCCATGCCGGATGCGATCAGCAACATCGAGCGCGAGCTGAAGCTGGACACCAACGTGATCCGCTACCTGCTTCTCTCCTATGACGAGAACATGGGCGAGAAGGTCGATGAGACCGCCGTTGAGGCCGAAGATGAGGAAGCAGAAGCTGAGGTCGAAGTGACCGAAGAGGTTGCGGAGGAAGCGACTGCCGAAGAGCCAGTCGCCGAAGAAGAAGCTGCAGCCGACGAGGAAGATGCGGTCGCAGAGTAACCGTATCGGAAGGAGCCCCGCATGAGTTTCGCCAAAGTCGCAATTGTTGGCCGTTTGGGCCAGGATCCTGAATCTCGGTATCTTCAGTCGGGACGCCTCGTCGTTTCGTTCTCGATGGCCGCTGATGGGCGACGACGGAGCGGTGGCGAGCAACCGACGACCACCTGGTTCCGCGTGAGCGCGTTTGGCGAACAGGCCGAACGACTCGCAAATATGGTTCAGCGTGGGTATATCGCCAAGGGACGCCAGCTCTATGTTGAAGGTCAGTTGGAAGCCCGCCAGTATCAGGGTAACGATGGCCAGATGCGCACGTCCCTTGATGTGAACCTGTCCGATTGGCAGTTCATTGGCAGCGGTCAGCAGGATCAGCAAGGGGGCCAGGGCGGCGGCAACTACCAGAACCGCGCAAGCAACACTGGTGAGTTTGATCCCAGCCAGGGTGGCGGTAGCAGCTACGGTGGCTCCGATTACGGCAATCAGTACGGCTCTGACGACGATCAGAGCGATTTGAACGACGTGCCGTTCTAGTCAGCGGCATTTAGGAAACCAGGGATAGATCAATGACAGACACACACAATTCTGAGAACTCGGAATCCCGTCCAAGCCGCTTCGGTGGCGCTCAGGGCGGAGCTCGCGGTGGTGCTCGCCGTCCCGGTGGCGGTGGTGGCCGCGGCAACTTCGGCGGTCGCCGCAAGGTTTGCCAGTACTGCGCGGATAACATTCGCCACGTTGATTACAAGGATCTCGCCCGTCTTCGCCGCCACGTCGGTGAGCGTGGCAAGATCGAACCGCGGCGTAAGCTGGGCACCTGCGCCCGACATCAGCGTTCGGTAACAGTTGCGATCAAGCGCGCCCGCTATATCGCCCTGTTGCCGTTCACCAGCAGCGCTCCGCGCGGATAGTCCGCCAGCAACTATGGCTTGAATGGCGCGCTTCAGGGGTTGGACGATTCATCCCGTGATGCGCGCCATTCTCATATATCGTTTGCGGCTCTTCGGAGCATCGTCGCCACATGAGGACACAGATGAGTGACGAGAACAACCAACGTCCGGCCGGCAATGCTCCTCGGGGATCCAGTCGAAACCAGCCAACGAGCAAACAATCTCGCCCCAAGCGAGGGAGCACGGGATCGGCTGCACCTCGAAAGTACATGACCCAGCAGCAGAAAGAAGCGATGTATCAGCGCTGGCTCTACATCGGTCTTGGTGTGGCGGCAGCGGTCATCGTGCTGGCACTCGGTGCGGGCGCCCTCTGGCAGTACCGCATCATGCCCAACCAGGTTGTGGCATCGGTCAATGGCCAGGAGATCACGCGCAGGGATTACTGGAAGTATCAGAACATCTCTCTGTACAACCAGGCCCGTCTCTATGAAGAGCTGGCCCTGCAGTACACCGGTCAGGAACAATCGCAGTTCCTCCTCTACTCCGCTCAACTGGATGCTGCTCGCAAGGACGTCAAGGGTACTACCGATGTGAGCGAGGCAACGCTGACCCAGATGATCGAAGATCAGCTGTACATCAGCGCGGCAGAGGAACAGGGCGTGGATATGAGCATGCCCGTGCTGCGACAGCAGGCGCTGAACAGCTTCGCACCCAGCGACACGCCAATCGTGACACCGATTCCGTCCCCGACGCTTATCCCGGAACGGGCTGAGTGGGCGACACAGACGGCCGAGGCTATCCAAACCCAGGAAGCGGAACAGGCGGCCATGCTCGGTACACCGATGGCCACACCTGTAGGTGTTGGCACACCGGGAGCAACGCCGGTCGTAGATCCGACGCCGGATATGACCGCGATCACCTCCACTGCCGAGAGCGACTATCAGGCATTCGTCAACGATGTGCTGCCCGAAGCTGGCCTGACCGAGGAGCAATATCTCAACCTCTTTGCCAAGCCACTTGTGGCCAGAGACCATGTCAATGCCGAAATCGTGGCAGGTGTGCCACAATCAGCACCGCAGGTTGATGTGGCACACATCCTGGTCAATACCGAGGAACTCGCCAACGAGATCGAAGGTAAGCTGCAGAGCGGTGAGCTGACATTCCAGGATGCCGTTGCGATTTACTCGCAGGACACGGCCACCTCCACCAACGATGGCAAGCTCGGATGGGTTGCCGAAGGCGAGCTGCCGGAGGAGCTGGATGCTGTCATCTTCACGATGCAAGCGGGTGATGTCTCCGCCCCGATTCAGTCCAGTTATGGTTGGCATATCGTGCAAGTGATCGACACGGACGAGGATCGCGCCCTGACAACCAGTCAGTATGATGCGGCCGTTGCCCGAGCGAAATCCGACATGCTGGATGCTCAGCGAGCTAATGCCGAGATCAAGTCTGACTTCTACAACCCAACACCGACAGCGACCTCGACGGTCTTCACACCGCCGGTCAACGCGCCAACTCCAGTTGTCGCAACACCTGTCATGGCGCCAGATCTGAGCGCGACGCCGATCGCCGGACCGACGTTCATCCAGGCATCGCCAGAAGCATCGCCGGTTGGATCACCAGTCGCATCGCCTTCTGCGACACCGTAAGACGGCATAGCGGATATCGCCAGTGGCGATATCCGCTATGATTACTGGCAGAGCAGCATCAGTTGTGGCGAGAGAGGATTCTGCATTCGTGACATCTCGAGATGGATCCAACCGATACGGACGGCAACCCGCCCCCAAACCACCCCGATCCAATCAACAGGGTCAGTTCGGGCTAGACGCTGACGAACTTGATCGATACATGTCCGGTCAGCCCGCCAAGCAACCCCGTTTCGATCCGTACGGTCGTTCCCAATCAACAGGTCAGACACGAACGGTACGCCCGGCACCAGCACCACAGCCGCAATACCAGCAACCAGTGAACGAGACCTATCAGGAATGGGATCACCAGGAGTACGATGACGGCTACGAGTATGACGACTACGAGCCGATTCAACCCGAACCTGCCCCACGCCAGTCGACCCGCAGTCGTCGTCAGCCCGTACAGGAATACGACGAGGATCTCTACGAGGACCCGTATGTCCTGGACGAAGACGAGATCGCGGAGCGACCACAACGGCGGTCCCAGCGAGCACCGCGAAAACGAACCTCGGCAACAGCAGCCGCAGGTGGATTCGCCATGCCTTCCTTTATCGCTGAGGCTCCGGTTCTCAAGGATCGTACCTCGTTGATCATGCTCGGCACCGGTCTCGCCAGCGTCCTGTTGATGATCATTATCGTAGCGATGAAACGCAGTGGGCTTGGTGACGCGATTCCTACCCACATTAACGCCAACGGTGAGGCGCAGGTCATCGAAACCAGCGGCGCGATCTGGCAACTCCCTCTCATCGCCGCGATGGTGACGCTTATCAGTAGTGTTGTTGCCTGGTTCCTCGCGAAATGGGGCGCGTTTCTCCCGAGATTCCTCCTTGGAGGTAGCCTGGGCGTGCAGTTCATCGTCTGGGTTGCGGTCTACGCATTCCTCTTCTAGCGAAAGACCAGCGATGCTGATCGGAGTCCCCCGATCAGCATCGCTTCTATTTCACTCATCAGATAGATTGCTGAAGGCTTCCTCGATGACCTGATTGAAGGCATCGGGAAGACGCGGTGCAATGGCACGCGCTGCCTCATGGACCTGGGTCAGGACGACGCCGATATCCTCAACCGGACCCGGTATAACACCGAGCATTTCGTCGAACTGACGACGATACCAGCCGCCAATCGCCCGGCGGACGCTGTTGATCGAGGGAGCGTCGACGCCACGGAGTGCAGATTCGGCCTCGATTCGCTCGCGCAACTCTGCGCTCCGCATCGGCAGCGCCATAGCGCCGTTAACGGCCTCTCGTTGGCGCTTGACGTACTCCGCCCGTGCATCCCAGGTCATAACGACCTGCCAGGAGTTCTGCGACGATCTGGCGATCTCTATGACCTGTGACTCGAGTTCCGAATCGTCGGCGCTGACCACTTCGTATCTCCCCACTAACGGTGTGATCGTCTCGATCCAGGCTCCATAACACGCCCGCACAAGACGGAAGTAGTACATGGCCAGCAGCATGTTGGTACGAATCTCCTGGCGGAATCCATCTAGGGTCGCCAAGGTACCTAGCAATCGGGCGCCTTTCATCGGCTTCAGGAAGGAAACAGGTGAAGTCGTGAGCAACGTGACGCTGCTTCCCGGAACCCGGGAGGCAAGGCGACCACGTCGCAGTTGGAGCACATAGTGCGTCAACGCTACATCAGGCGAGAGGAAGTAGCCATCACGAACCGCTGCCTCGATATCGAGTTGCCCGAGATGGTCCGTGATTGCCGGTCCGACCTCCAACAATGCTCGAAGCACCTCCGCTGAGACCTGCGGAGACTTGGCGGTATCGATCGAGAACTTGGCATCCATGCTCAAAAGCACATTCTCGCCGGCGATCATGCCACGCACCAGGAAATCCGGATTCTGAAGTCCGCGTTTGGAAGCGACCCGCGCGATACCCGGTTTGGCATCGAGCCGATGAACCGCTGAGACAAGCATCCGTTGGCTATCGGGGAGCGTGAGCACCGATTCCGGCCAGGTTTCGATGGCGTCCGTGCAAACATCGGACCAGCGATCACCGATCATGTTGCTGGCAAGGCCGCGATCCGAGAGTCGGGTTACATCGCGGTCATAGTAGGACTCAAGCAATCGACCCTGGGGAAACGCCTCACTGGTGAACCACAACTCATCGAACCGGGATTGTGGCACCTGGAGACTCCTCGTTGGAGGTGGGACGTATGCGCCGACCAGCGAATGCGAACACTAGTGTACCAGTGAGTCCCGCCACACTCGCAGCGCGAGATGTCCAGTCCAAACCGGTGACGGCGTAAGTCAGCGACAGGGAAACCGTTCCATCGGGTACTGGAATGCGCATGTAGCCATCTTCGGTCCGTTCAATAGGTAAACGTTCGCCATTAACCTCGGCCTGCCAGCGGGGGAACCAGTTTTGGCGGATGACAATATCGCCACTCCCCTCGTCCCAGGTAGCCTGGATGTCTTGGTTGGTCACGGAAACCGAAGCCGGTGCGGTATCGCCACGACTGACGACGTAGCCGGGATCAATCACCGCATAGACATCCCAACTGCCAAAGCTACCCACGTATCGCAACAGATCGCTCTCCGCAGCAGCCTGGCGGGGCGGTGTTCCGCTCGGCACCCACATATCGCTGACCATCACCACACCGATACCGTGGCGATGGAAATACTCGGTGGTGAAGGCATCTGATGGATTGGGGATGAAGTAGCCATCGGTGGGATCGTATGGCCCCGTCTGATCTCCATGCCAGTACCACATCCAGTCGTCATACTGATACGTGCCGTACTCGATGCCAGGTGCCCACAATTGCTCGTGCCACCACGTCTGCTGGTTACCGATGATAAAAACGGTGGATCCATCGGGTCGGGCATCATTAGCAGCGCGTACCGCATCCTCCAGATCGGCGAAGCGTTGATCTCCAACCGTCTCGACCTCGTACATCGCGATCTCGTTCGCCGGTATCTCACGATCCAGTGAGATCGCTGTGCGTATACCACCAATGCTCACCGTCAGTACCAGGGCAGCAATGATGAGTTCACGCCACACATACGGCAGCCGCTGGGTGAGTTGCTGCACCACATAAACAACCCCGATGGCTACCAGCACGATCATGAGTTGTCGCTGAAATGGCATGAGGCGCGGGGCTTCCAATTGCTCCACCAACGGTGGCGGATTGCTCGTCGTGGCAACCCACATCGTGAACAAGGTGTAGATACCAACCGTCAGCGCAGTCGCCTGGGAAATGCGAAGTCGACGACCCCGGAACAGGAGAAGCAATGCCAATCCACTCCCAATCGCGATCAGGAGCACACGCTCCGTCAGAGCCAATACAAGCGCGTCCCAATAGGTCTCCAGCGGCTCATAGAACTGATAGTGGAGAAAGAAATACTGATCGCTGTATCGCATCAGCGAGGTGACAACCGGGGCAGCAATCAGGAATGCAAGTCCACCGACAACACCTATGGAGACGGCAGCATCACGCAGTCGGACGCGGAGCGGAGTCTCGGTCTCGACCAGCAGATACCACACGCCTATTGCGATGGTGGCGATGACGATTCCGAAGAGCGAGCGAGGATTGCTCACCGTCGCACAGGCGATGGCAATGACAGCACCAACTCCACTCCAGTGGTATCGGTACAACACGTACCGTCCCAGCAGAACCGTCGCGAGGACACCGAAGGTCGCACCGGTGACGTTCGTGACCAGGCCCCAACCAACCAGCTCCTCATACCCTCCGCTCAGCCAGTAACCCGGTATGGCGATGTGAATGGATGTGGCCAGGAAGGCCGCCGATGGGTGAATCCTGTCTCCCCGCACCAAAAGCCAGTACGCCAGCGCCGGAAGAACAAAGATAAGCCCCACCACCAGTTTGTGAACGGCGAGGATCGAGAACTGGCCGAAGAGTAGCGACCATACACCCACATCCAGCCAGGCAACACCGAGCGGGTAAAACTCAACGGGATATCCACCCTGGTGGCTCCCCATCCAGCGCACCAACTCGCCATGCTTTAGGGCATCCAGAACGGCCGCAGCGCGGGCGGCATGGAAAGGATGATCAACCGTCGCGTAGGCATTGGGTATGACTTGACCGGAATCGAGCGTGATGGTGAGATCGAAACCGCCGATTTTTCTCAGCGCATAGGCACATAAGGCCACGAGCGCGATACCCCAACCGAAGGTAAGGTAGCGCTCGGCCTTTGGCTCAAACGGTTTCATCGGTCAGATGAGCGGCGTGAATGGCTTCCCAGGATTCATTATGAGGATCGTCGTCTGGTGTGCCCAGAATCAACCAGAGTCCCGCAATCGTGCCCACAACGACAAATGAGATCGACAACCAGAAGAGCATGGAGATGAGACCAGCAGCAGGTAGTTCGGGCAGGTTTCGGCCGAAGTAGGTCCACATCCCTGCGATACGACGATCCAGTAGATTGAGTTGACCCTCAATCCAGACGCGCGCCTGTATCTCGCCGAATCCCACCCATAGCAGGAATCCTGCGGACAACACGGTGAACAGCACCAGCCTTGCCGGATGAACCTGTGCCTGCTTTTGTTCGTGCTGTTCCATGCTGTTCAGCGTCCAATGGATCCTGCCCAGGATCAACCCGGGAGGAACGACGTTCCTCTAACCAACCTGCGCGGGAGATACCTTCTTCATCTCATGGTACTCCTGGTCCGCGTTGACGTCTTCCAGGTCGTAGTGCGCACCGAGGATATTCTTCGCAGCGAGCATACCGGTCTCGATACTGTGATCGGTGTTGTTGTAGCGGAAGGAGCCGCCGCGACCAATGTACTGGAGATTCTCGATGGACTTGATGTAATCCTTCATCTTGCCCAGAGGTTCCTCGTATCCCATGCCATAGACCGGATAGGCCTTGGTGGCTCGCAGGGTGAAACCGCCGATAACCTCATCAGGAGTGACGAAGTGCAGATCCTCGACCAGGTGCTTGATCGTCTGGTTCACCAGTTGCTCATCGGTCATGTTCCAGATGTGATCACCCTTGGTGCAGAAGTACTCGACAACCAGCGACGTGTACTCGTCGCTTGGTACCATCGCCGGACTCCAGTTCTTGGGTTCATGGAAGCGACCGAAGAGGATGTTCTTGTCGTGGACGTACAGCCAGGTGTCGGTGGTCACCTGCTTCTTCTTGAACATCATGTTGACAGTGATGATATCCCGGAAGTCGAGCGAGTTTGCTGCTTCCAGAACATCTTGCGGTGCTGGAGGGTCGGTGATCTTGCAGAGCACCGTCATCGGGATGGAGGAGATGAAGTTCTCCGCCTCCAACAGCTGCTCGCCCTGTTCCGTCTGCACCAGGATTCCCTTGACGCGGTTTCCGTCCAACACAATCTTGCGGACCGGATGCTTCAGCAATACCTGGTTACCAGACGCCTCAACAGCGTCAGCCATACGTTCGCTAAAGCGACCGAAGCCATCACGCGGATACATAAACTCATCGATCAGGCTGACGACCTCACCCTTGGATGGAATGATCGCGTCCTTCACGGCGGTCCAGAGACTCATATCCTTGGTGCGTTGCTTCACCCAGTCTCCACTGAGCTGATCGCACGGGCGCCCCCACAGCTTTTCCGAGTAGTTCTTAAAGAAGAGCCCATAGAGCGTGTTGCCGTACTGGTCCCGGTAGCGATCCTCCATGGTCAGTAACTCCTCGTCGCTGAAGCGACGGCGGAGCATGCTGACACCGTAATCGACAACGGCACGGGCACTAACGACTGGGTTAAGCGAGGTGAGAGCGCTCTTGAACTTCAGCGGGTAATCGATGAATTTCCCATCGAAGTAGATACGGCTGATGCGGTTAACCCACAGGAGCTCGTCATCAACGACCTCCTTGAAAAGGTCGTTGAGCTCATCATTCTTGGTAAACCAGCGGTGACCACCGATATCGAACTTGAATTCACCGAACTCGGTTTCCCGCCTGATTGTGCGCGCGAGACCACCGACAAATGGGGCGGATTCCACCACGGTAACCGGTGCTCCGGCTTTGCTAAGGACGTAGGCGGAGCAAAGTCCCGCGGGACCGGCTCCCATAACGATTGTGTTGCCAGGTGTATTGCTCATGGATGCTGAAGCATCAGCCATGTTCCGGTATTCCCTCTCATCATGCGTGTACCAAGTACCGATCCGACGCAAACCACGTAGGCACTCGCTCACGCATCTCGGAGTATCTCCGACAAAGACATCGTGGTAGTTATACCATTATCGGTGCCACGGCTTACCTCTGGCTTACCGATCCTGGTTTACTTTCTCCAGGTAATGGCGTTATTGAGACCGAAGTTCCATATCGCCGCCAGACCCGCACCGACGATATTGGCGAGCAGATAATGCACTCCCCATTGGTCATGAAGCATAGTGAGGACGCCCCAGTTAATGAGGAGACCACCGAGGTTGATAGGGATGTAGGACTGCGCCCTGCGTAGCCAGTTCGGGCCACCACGGTCGTGCCAGGTCCAGATCTCATTGAGGTAGAAGGTAACAGCCATCGAGATGAGAATCGCGACGGGAGAGGCGGAGCGCACAGGCACCTGAAACTGCTCATGCAGCAGCCACAGGAAGCCCTGATTCGTGGCAAAACCGATCGCACCGACAACCAGGAACTTCTGGAATCGCTGCGTGAACGCCCACAGTCGCGCAAAGGATTCGGGCATATTCTCTGTGGAGATCATTGTTCCCTCAAGCGCGGATCACGCGGGTCAATCGAAGCAGCAATGGGCCGTCTTGAGTCTCACGGTAATGCCGGATGCCATTCACATGATAGCATCCGGCATTCACTCAGATTCCTAGGAATGCAGCGTGACGAAAGCTTGATGAAGCTGTGGATCTTCCAGTACGTCGAAGGCCGCCTGATCCAACTTCTCACCTTCTATCAACAACAATGCCGGGAACCTGGGATAGTCAAGTGGATTGGCCGAGAGAGCGACTTCATGATCCGGAACAACGCCGACGTGGTAGATATCGTTGCCCTGACCGGTGAGGAAGAGCTGGATTCCAAGAAGTGCCATCGATCCGTCGCTCATTTCGAACGGCAGAAGCACGGTACCAGTGCCAGCGGTGGTGATGCCGACTACTTCGGCCCTTCCTGTCTCCTGCAAGGCTGAGGCGGTGATCTCCGAAGCAGAAGCGGATCTGCTGTCCACCAGAACCACTAGCGGGCCATCGAGGTATGCGCCGTTCTTCACCGCCGTGGTGGTCGTCTCGATATTGCCGGCAGCATCTAGCTCCTGCAACATCGGTGTACCGGGTGGCAGGAACTGACCGATAATCACTCGCGCCTCGTTGACGTAGCCGCCTCCATTGCCACGAAGATCAAGAATGACGCCCGTCATTCCCTGCTCCTTGCCCCACTCAAGCCCTGCCACTAACCGCTTTGACGAACCAGACGAGAATCGCGATAGATGCAGCCACAACGTACCGTCTGGCAACATGGCATATTCGACAGGATCTTCGTCGAGACGGGCACGGTTCACGGTGATCTCGTAGGGTTCTGTTTCACCTTGATGAATCAGAGTGAGCGTGACCGGTGTACCCTCCTCGCCTCGAATCATGTCGAGTGTCTCCTGGACATCGACATTCGGATCGCGGAGATCGATGCCATCCACCATGATGAGCGTATCGCCGGGAAGAACACCCGCCTCCATTGCCGGGGAGTTCTTAAGCGGGTAGTTGATGACAGGCAGGCCATCAACCATGTTGTAGTTAATGCCCACACCGACAAAGGATCCGTCGAGTCCCTGGGTAACACGCAGAGCTTCGGATGGCGTCAGGAAAACGCTGTGATTGGTGTCTCCAAGTGTGTCCACCATTCCGGACGCGGCGCCCCACACCAGTTGCTCATCGGTGAACTCGTCCTGGAGCACGTAGTTCTCGCGGATGGCGTCATAGGTCTCACCGATGACACTGTAGTTACTGGCATTGGAAAATCGATCGGATGCCTCGCCGACTTCGACAAGCACACGATCCATACCGGCACCAACAAAGAGTGTGCCCACAATGGCCACACCATATCCTAGCTTCTTGAGCGACCGCCCAAACGGCAACACATTACTCATACAACCTCCGAACGGACCGTGGGTATTCCAACCCACGGACGTCAATCGACAAAATGATATACGTAACGCCCCGACCGGAGGTTCCCGTTTAGTTGTAGACCGATGTCAGCCAGTTGGCATAGGTGGGATTCTCGCCCCGGAATATGCCCAGCAGCATGGTCTCCAGCTTGCGCGTTATCTCGCCCATCTGGCCAGTCCCAATGGCATAGTGATCGACCTCGACGATCGAGGTGATCTCGGCCGCGGTGCCGGAGAGGAAGACCTCATCCGCCAGATAGAGTTCCGTGCGGTCAACGGTTCTCTCCACCACATCCATACCAAGATCGCGCGCAAGCGTAATCACCGCATTCCGAGTGATGCTCTCCAGAATGCCGCTGGAGACATCCGGTGTAATCAATGTGTTGTTTCTGATCATCATCAGGCAGGCACCTGGAGCTTCCGAGACTTTACCCTGTGGGCTCAGCATGAGTGCGCAATCATAGCCATCCAGCTTGGCCTCGTAATTGGCCAACTGACCATTGCGATAGTTGGAGATGTTCTTGATGCGCGGTGGCATCACATTATCGGAAATCCTGGTCCAGGAACTGATGCGCGCACGCTGCGTGAATCCCGTGCACAGGTGTGTCGCGCTCGGGTTTGTACGCATATACATCGCGGCAACGAGCGAAGTCGGATCATTGCGTTTTGCCATATCTCCACCGGAATGCACCAACGGGAAGATGTACGTGTCCTGGTGGATATCGTTAGCACGGAGAAGATCGATAGTGAATCCAACAAGCTCATCGACGCTATAGGAGATCGGCAGGCGTACCATTCGCGAAGAGTCGCGCAGACGTTGCATATGCTCTGGGAGACGAAAGACATTGAGTCCCTGACCGTCTGCGGTACTATAGGCGCGAATTCCCTCGAAGACGGCACCAACGGCACCCCAGGCGAGATCGGTGAGATGGATGGTGGCATCCTCCCACTTCACGAGCTCACCGTTTCGCCACAGATAGTCAGGATGCGCAGCCATGTTTGTACTCCAGGGTCATAGGTAACCATCACCAGTCTGCGTCATGGTACAACCGCTTCGGATACCCGTATAGGGCAAAATGGCGGTGGGGCTGATGCACACCAGCCCCACCGCCATCATCCCGGCACCTAATCAAATGTCATAAATGCGAGTGCGCCAGCACCATAGAGTCCGGTATCGCCACCAAGCGAGGAATAGACAACCGGGACATCCCTGCGCATATCCACGAACGAGTACTGCGGGATCATCTTACGCGCCGGTCCCATGAGTGCCTCGCCGAGCGTGGCGACTCCACCACCGATCACGATCATCTCGGGATCGAACATATTGATAAACGAACCGATCGAAGCACCAAGCGCGCGGCCAGCGCGCTCGAGGATCGCGATCGAGGCCTGGTGTCCTTCGGCGGCGGCCGTGGCGACAACGCCGGCGTGAATATGACCATCCGTCGCCAGTTCCCGCAGTCGATCACCATCGGCGGTCGTCGCGACCTTCATCGCTTCCGCCTGGATAGCCCAGCCCGAGGCGTACGCTTCCAAACAACCAATACTGCCGCAGGTACAACGCGGACCGTCGATGGAAACAAGCGTATGCCCGATCTCGGCACCAAGTCCATTCTTGCCGTCTATAAGTACGCCTTCGGTGACGACACCACCACCGATACCGGTACCCAGCGCCAAATAGACCAGGTTCTTGCAGCCACGAGCGCTGCCGAACCGGAGTTCGCCGAGCGCGGCGCAATTGCCATCGTTCGCGAGGGCGACCTTACGACCCGTCAGTTGCTCAAGCTTGGAAACAACAGGAACATCACGCCAGCCGGGAAGGTTCGGTGTGTAATGCACCACACCTGTGCGCGGATTCAGAGGACCGGGCGATGCTATTCCAACCGGGATATCGGCGCCGATACCGGCTTCCGCAGCTACGGCTGCAATCAGATCGGCAATGCGATCAATGACGGCATCCGGTCCCTGCTCGGAAAGCGTCTTCGTGCGCGACGCGTGGCCAATACTCCCATTGGCATCCAGCACTGCTACCCGGATATTGGTTCCACCAAGATCGACGCCAAGAACGTGCGGGAGTGCCATGAGTGACCTTTCAGGAGTTGGATATGCGGTTACGTCAGATCATCGTGCACAGAACACGATGATCAGTTGAAGTGTACAGCCAAACCGCCCGGTTTCCTGTGGGGAAAACCGGGCGGCTTCATGATCCTGAGAGTGAGGCTACTGCTCAGAAACTATGGCGGTCTTGTCGCCCTGCCAACCGCAGGAGTTGCATTTGAGACGCTCACCACCGCGACCAATCTCGCCCAAGACTCCACCGCAATTCGGGCAGGGCTCCTTGACGGGTTTGTTCCAGGAGACGAAATCGCAGTCCGGATAACGCTCGCAGCCGTAGAACTTGCGCCCCCGCTTGGAGCGGCGTTCGACGATCTCGCCCTGATGACATGTCGGGCATTCAACACCAATACGGGTCAGGAGTGGTTTCGAGTTGCGGCACTCCGGGAAGGCGCTACATGCCATGAATTTGCCGAACTTGCCCAACTTGATCACCATCGGGCTACCGCACTTCTCGCACACCTCATCCGTTGGCTCGTCCCGAATCTTCACCCGCTCCATCGTCTGTTCGGCGTTCTTCAGCGTGGCGGTGAAGGGAGCATAGAACTCGGCCAGCGTTGGCACCCAATCGCGTTCGCCGCTGGCGATATCGTCGAGTTCGGCCTCCATCTGGGACGTGAAGTTCACATCAAAGATGTCCGGGAAGTGCTCGACCAGCAGGTCGTTGACGACGAAGCCAAGCTCAGTTGGTACTAGCTTGCGCTCTTCCAGCGTCACATAGTTGCGCGCCTGAAGTGTGGCGATCGTTGGTACATACGTCGATGGTCGCCCGATGCCCTGCTCCTCCAGCGCCTTCACCAACGTCGCTTCCGTGAAGCGCGGAGGTGGCTGCGTAAAGTGCTGCTCTGGCAACAGCTTGAGGATATCCAGCGGTTCGCCCTCGGCCAACTCTGGCAAGGCACCCTTGTCCAGCTCATCGGTCTCGCCTTCATCGCGACCGGTCTGATAAATCGCCATCCATCCCTGGAAGGTCACAATCGAACCGGTGGCGCGAAAGATAAACGGAGCACTCTTCGCCTCAATCTCAACCGCAGTACCGGCGGCGATATCGGCTCGAGTACTATCCAGCAGTGCCGGAGCCATCTGGCTAGCCATATAGCGTTGCCAAACCAGGTTGTACAGCCTAAACTGTGGGGCACTGAGAAACGACTTTACCGACTGCGGATCGCGGGCGGGATTGGTTGGACGAATCGCCTCGTGCGCTTCCTGAGCGCCTTTGGCGCGACTCTTGTAGATCGGTGCAGTCCCTGGCACGTATTCGCTACCGAATCGCTCCGCGATAACACCGCGCGTGTCCTGTTGCACCTGACTCGAGATATTCGTGGAGTCGGTTCGCATGTAGGTGATCAAACCCTGCGTGCCTTCGGCACCGAGGTCAACACCCTCGTAGAGTTCCTGGGCGAGCTGCATGGTGCGGCGCACGGAGTAGCCAAGCTTGCGCGAGGCTTCCTGCTGCAAAGTGCTGGTGGTGAAGGGTGGCTGCGGCTTACGACGCGTCTGACGTCGCTGTACCGTCTCCACCTGCCACTTGGCACCATCAAGCTGGGCAACGATATCGTTTGCCTCTTCGCCAGTGGCCAGTTCGGCCTTTCTGCCGCGAATGCGATTGATGGAGGCGCGGAACTGATCGCGCTTTGTTGACTTGCCATCGGTGAGCTTGGTCAGATCGGCATCGAGGCTCCAATACTCAACAGGTTGGAACGCCTCGATCTCGCGCTCACGCTCGACAACAATGCGCATCGCCGCCGATTGAACCCGGCCTGCCGAAAGGCCACGCTTCACCTTCTTCCAGAGAAGCGGGCTGACACTGTAACCGACAATGCGATCAAGGATGCGGCGGGCCTGCTGCGCATCTACCAGATCCATATCGATCTCGCGCGGATGCTCCATCGCTGCTGTCACTGCGCTCGGTGTGATCTCGTGAAAGACCACGCGGTGCACCGGCTTGTTCTCGGCCTCGGTGGCTGCCACCAAATGCCAGGCAATCGCCTCACCCTCGCGGTCAGGGTCGGTCGCGAGATAGATTTCCTTGTGCGCCTGGACGCTGCTCTTGAGCTCCTTGACCAACTTGCTCTTGTCTCGGGGAATCAGGTATTTCGGCTCAAAATCCGCATCGACATTGACGCCCATGGTGCTCTTCGGCAAATCGCGCACGTGGCCCATAGAGGCCTTCACGGTATAACCACGCCCAAGGTAGCGACCGATTGTCTTCGCTTTGGCGGGAGACTCCACGATCACCAGCTTGCCGCGCCCGGCAGAGGGCGTTTTAGCCTTGCTCTTGACGGCCGGTTTACGAGTGGTTTTGGATGGTGTTGCTGTCGACATGCGAACTCAGTTCCTAAATACACGTTAATGAAAGCACCACATGACGTGATGAATGCCTCTTCTACGATTCGTAGCGTAGCGGACGTTGTCAAACTGATACTGAAATGTGAACCCGGCTATGTCAAGTGCGAATGTAAAAACCTGCACCAACTGACCGCGCAAGTCCCTGTAGTTCAAGCATCATCAGCTGACCAGATACGTCAGGCACCGGTCGAGAAGCCTTCTCGGCGATATCGTCGATATGCTGTGCTTGGCCTGTCAGAAGGCTCAGGAGATGGCGATCCTCTGAGGACAGGGGCAGGGCGGTTTGAACGGGTTCCATAGGCGCCGAGACCCGCCGAATATGCAGATCCTCCAGGATATCCTCGGCGTTGCGCACCATGGTGGCACCTTCGCGAATGATACGCAGGCAGCCAGCACTGGCCGAAGCATGCACCGGCCCCGGGACCGCAAAGGCATCTCTTCCCTGCTCCGCCGCGAAGTTCACGGTGAGCAGAGCGCCCGAACGATCGGGTGCTTCGGTGACGACGACTCCGAGCGCAAGTCCGCTAATAATGCGATTACGGGGCGGGAAGTTAAACCTGTCCGGCTTGGTGCCCGGCGCATAATCGCTGATCACCGCACCCTGATCGGAAATGCGTCTGGCGAGATCACGATGCTCACCTGGATAGATCACATCGATACCGCTTCCAAGCACGGCGATGGTACGACCGCCAGCTTCCAGCGCGGCCCGATGGGCGACGCCATCAACACCGAGCGCAAGACCGGAGACGATGCTAACGCCAGCCTGGGCAAGGTCGTAAGCGATCCGATAGGTGACATCACGGCCATAGACAGTGGCTCGGCGGGTACCGACAATCGCCACAGAAACGGAATCCGTCTCCTGCAACTGACCACGGATGTAGATAACGGGTGGTGGTGCCGGTATCTCCCGCAGCAATGCGGGATACTCATCGTCCAGCCAACACGCCACGCGCACACCGCCCCGAGTCGACCTCTCCCATAGTTCCTCGACATTGAGAGAGTCGCGAGCGGTCAGAATCTCGGCGGCCGTACGGGCATCAAGGGCGGAACGAAGTTCCTGAGCGGAGGCGTGCCAGGCATCCTGTACGCTTCCGAAGTGTTCCAGCATGATACGAAACCGACCAGGACCGATCTGCGAAACCTGCTTCATCGCCAGCCACCAGGCACTTTCCGGTAAGGTCGTGTGGGTGCCTGTTTCGCTCATCGGAGCTTCCTTCTATACTGTCTCAACATCGGTCAGAACCATTGAAAGGTGACGTAATGGTACGCACAAATACGGTCAAAGAGAAACTCGCGGCGGGCGAACATGTGTTCGGATGCTTCAATCCGCTCAGCTCTCCCGAAGTAGTGGAGATTCTGGCTCTAGCAGGCTTCGATTTCGTCCTGCTGGACAACGAGCACGGCCCGCTGACGGCGGAAACAGCGTATCGGCTGATTCTCGCGGCGGAGGCTCGTGGGATCGAGCCGCCTTCGCGCGAGTCGGCGTCCGCGATAAGCAGGAAGTTCTGAAGTTCCTGGATGCTGGCGCCACCGCGTTATGACGCCACAGGTGAATAACGCCGCCGAGGCAGCCGCTGCCATTGCTGGTACCAAGTTCTACACCGAGGGTGTGCGTGGACTGGCCGGTATGCGGACGTTTGATTTTGGCATGAACGGATCGCTGGACTCATTCGTGACCCCACTCAACGATCGCGTGCTCAACATGATCCAGTTCGAACATGTTGACACGTTGGAGCACCTCGACGACATGCTGGCCCTGGACGGCCTCGACGTTCTCTTCATCGGACCGAGTGACCTTGCGCAGTCGTTGGGGTTACCCGGGCAACCAAACCATCCCGAGGTAACCAGGGTTGCCGATCAGGTGATCGCCCGTTGTCAGGCCGCAGGTGTGAAGACGGGAACCGTGGCTTATTCTTCGGCGCTAGTTGCGAACTGCCTGGATCGTGGATTCGACATGATCGTGGCAAGTGTGACGGCTTTTATCGGCAATGCTGCGATCGGATATCTTGCCGATGCCAAATCTCATGGGGCCGGATAATGCAGATTGCACAGCCGGATAGACATGTGGGTCATTGTCTCCCAGGAACGGCTGTGGTACTGTGCTTAAAGATTGTGAAAGGCTTGAGGGCCCACATTCCGGTGCGATGATGCACTCAGCGCAATGGCGGTGGATTGAGAAACGAAATCCTGATCGTCAACTGTGCTGACGCAGTGTATCCTCGTTCAAATTACGGTTCTATCGTGTTGAGTTTGTGCCAAGGGGAGAGGAGCAAGGATGGCTGCTGAGCCACAAACCACCACTTCTGCCGTTTCGAATGGCAAGGGCGACGCTCCATTGCTTGAAGTTAAGAATCTGCAGACGCAGTTCTTTACTCAGGATGGCGTTGTACGGGCTGTCGACAACGTTTCGTTCTACATCAAACCTGGTGAAACTCTGGGTGTGGTGGGCGAATCTGGTTCCGGCAAGAGCATCACCGGGCTTTCGCTGATGCGGCTAATCCCAAGCCCTCCAGGAAAGATCGTGAACGGCGAAGTTATCTTCCAGGGCAAAGATGTCCTGAAGATGAGCGACGAGCAGGTCCGGAATATCCGCGGCAATGAGATTGCCATGATTTTCCAGGATCCGATGACCTCTCTGAACCCGGTGTTGACCATCAATCGGCAGATCAGCGAATCACTGATCCTGCACATGGGTATGAACAAGGAGCAGGCGAAGGCCCGCGCTATTGAACTGCTCAAGATGGTCGGTATCCCGAACGCGGAAGCTCGCGTCGATCAATACCCTCACCAGTTCTCCGGTGGTATGCGTCAGCGCGTGATGATCGCTATGGCGCTCTCCTGCAATCCGAAGCTGCTGATCGCCGACGAGCCGACCACCGCGCTCGACGTGACGATTCAGGCCCAGATTCTGGATCTGATGCGTAACCTGCAGAAGGAAACCGGTGCCGGTGTGATGATGATCACCCACTCGATGGGTGTGGTGGCCGGTATGGCCGACCGCGTACAGGTTATGTACGCCGGTCACATCGTGGAAACCGCGACGACCGAAGAGATCTTCGCCAATCCTCGTCACCCGTATACCATCGGTCTGATGAAGTCGATCCCGCGCCTTGATGCGCGAAGCAAGGAAAAGCTCCAGCCGATCCGCGGTCTTCCACCTGATCTTATTGACCTGCCGGATATGTGCCCGTTCGTACCGCGCTGCAACTATGCGCGAGCCGAGTGCGAGGCCAAGAATCCGCCATTGATGGAGGTTTCTCCGGGTCACCTGAGCGCCTGCTGGTTCTACAAGGAAGTCAGCAAGGACGATGATCAGGACGAAATCGCGGCCAAGTACGGTCACCCGATCCCATCTGATGCAGCTGCTGAGGCCGATCCGGATGCTCCGGATCTCGGAGTCAGCTCCGCCCAGATGTCGAATCCACACTAGTCAGCGGAGGAGTAACCATGTCTGCTGTGATCGAACAGCCGCAAACTGCAGCGCCAGCCAATAGCGCTCCGCTGCTGGATGTCAAGAATTTGGTGATGCACTTCCCGTTGACGGAGGGTATCATCTTCCAGCGCCAGGTTGGTGCCGTGCAGGCCGTGGATGGCGTTAGCTTCCACGTGAACCGCGGTGAGACGCTCGGACTCGTGGGTGAGTCCGGTTGTGGCAAGTCCACCACCGGCCGCGCGATTCTGCAGCTCTACAAACCAACCTCGGGCGAAGTCAACTTCGACGGCAAGGATCTAACCAAGCTGGATGGTGGCGATATGCGCAAGATGCGCCGTCACCTGCAGATGGTATTTCAGGATCCATACGCATCGTTGAATCCGCGCATGACGGTCGGTAACATCGTTTCCGAACCCATGCAGATCCACAAGCTGGTGCCGAAGAATGAGCGCACCCAGCGCGTGCAGGAGCTCCTACAGACAGTAGGTCTCAACCCCTACTTTGCCAACCGCTATCCTCACGAGTTCTCGGGTGGTCAGCGTCAGCGTATCGGTATCGCCCGCGCGCTCGCCGCCAATCCGGACTTCATCGTCTGCGACGAGCCGGTCTCGGCGTTGGACGTGTCGATTCAGGCGCAGGTAGTGAACCTCCTTGAGGATCTGCAGGACAAGCTGGGTCTGACGTATCTCTTCATTGCCCATGACCTCTCGGTCGTCCGCCATATCTCCGATCGCGTTGCCGTGATGTACCTCGGCAAGATCGTGGAGATGGCCGACCGCAATGCGTTGTACGATGATCCGTTGCACCCGTACACCAAGGCGTTGCTCTCCGCCGTGCCGATTCCGGATCCGGTGATTGAGCGCAAGCGCGAGCGCATCATCCTCACGGGTGACGTTCCCAGCCCGATCAACCCACCGTCTGGCTGCCACTTCCACACACGCTGCCCGTATGTGATGGATGTCTGCAAGCAGCAGGACCCGGCATTCGTCGATCAGGGCGGCGGACACTTCGTGGCCTGCCATCTGTATCCGGGTTCAACCACGTAGGATTCGTACCTGACGTACACTTAAGCGCGGGAGAGCGTATCTACGCTCCCCGCGTTTCTGTTTAGAGGTGCCCGTGGGATTCTCGAATCGCTCAACCCAGGACGTTATCTACATTCTCGTGTCCTTCGTGATCGCCATCACGATCCACGAGTTCATGCACGCCTACACCGCCTATAAACTGGGCGATGATACCGCCAAACGACTTGGGCGTATCACCTTCAATCCGATCTCCCACTTCGATCCAATCGGGTTCTTCGGGATGGTGATGATCGCACTTGGTTACCCGTTCATCGGTTGGGGCAAACCAGTACCGGTTCAACCCGGAAACTTCCGCGGTCGTTGGGCACGGCGACGTAAGGAAGGCATGCTTCTGGTAGCGGCTGCAGGGCCACTGAGCAATATCGCGCAAGCGATCATCGCCGCCGTTCCCTTCCAGATCATGTGGCGGGAGGGTATCGGCTCTCGCGACGCTATGATGTTTCTGCAAACCTTCATCTCGATAAACCTGCTCCTGGCGGCGTTCAACATGATCCCGATTCCACCGCTGGATGGTTACAAGATCCTCACCGGTATTCTGCCCAGCTTCTGGACACCGATCCTGCGACCTCTGGAGCAATACGGCTTCATGATCCTGATCCTGTTCATCTTCGTTGGGAATCGTATGGGTGGTGGATCAGTGCTGAGCGCCATGACCAGTCCGGTCATAAATGCCCTCCAACAGATCGTCTATGTGGGACTGATATGAACATGAGTCTCAGTCTCCCCTACCGCTTGCGCCAGGTGCGTGCGTACTCCGCGACATCCCAAGACATTGCACCAACGCTCTGTGCTGACGCTCAGCATCGCCTCACCGAGCCCATGGCGCACCAGTTCAGGATTCTTCCCAAAGGCGATCAGCGACATTTGGTCGCGGTCTACCAGCGTCTCCTGAACGAGACTGACGATGACGACACGATCACCGCCGGTTTGATACACGATGTCGGGAAGGCCTGTGCCAAGTGTCGGATCACACTGATGGATCGAGGATTCCACGTCATTCTGTCTCGCATCGCTAAAGGGCCATACCGCGCCTTCGCGACGCGTGAGACAGCTCCGGGCTGGTGCCGAGGGCTCCACCGACTAGCAAATCATGCCGAACGCGGAGCATTGGCGGCTGAGCAGGCTGGTTACAACGACCGCGTTATCTATCTCATCCGCTGCCATGAGCGTGGTGGAGACCCATCTGACACACAACTCGCGTTGCTCAGACGCATCGACGACGAAGTCTGGCGCAGCTAATGGCCAGTGATCACGGGGAGCTGCCGCTCCATGGCTACCAGACTCGACTGCCATCGTTCGAGGGTCCACTTGATCTCCTGCTTCATCTGATCGAACGGCAGAAGCTGGATATCAGCGAAGTGTCTTTGGTAGCGGTGACAGATCAGTTTCTGGATCATGTCGCAAAGCTGGACCAACGGGCTCCACACATCATCGCTGAGTTCACGAGCGTTGGCACCAGACTGACGGTGCTTAAAAGCCGGTGGTTGTTACCGAAACCACCCATAACTGACGACGAGGTTTCACCTGACCCTGATGATCTGGTAGAACAGCTCCGAGCATATCAGCAACTCAAGAAGGCGGCCGCCCAACTCGGCCAGCGCGTCGACGAAGGTCTCACTTCATACACCAGCACCGGCGTTGGTCCCATTGTGCGGGTTCAGTCCACCGAAAATGTCAGACTGGCGACCTATGAACCAAAGGTGCTACTGGCCGCGATTCGCCGCCGCTTGTCGGTGGTGCCCAAAACGATCCAGGCCATCCGCACTCGCAAAATCGTGAGCATCCGCGAGATGACGGATCGTATTCTGACGGCGGTGACCGAGCGTGGCCGAGTGAGCTTCTCCTCAATGACGGAAGATGCACGAACCCGTACCGACCGGGCGACCGCGTTCCTGGCTACGTTGGTGCTTGTACGTCGGCAAATCATCAGCGCTGAACAGAATGATCTCTTCAGCGATATCGCACTGATCAAAGGCAGTGAGGTGGATCCGGATACGCTGATTGATATGGAGAGCGATTTTGTCAACTGATGCTGCTGCACAACCTGGACTACCCGCCGAATGGTTACCCGCTGACTACACCACTGTGGAGTTGGCGGCACTGATCGAGGCGATCCTGCTGGTATCACCCGAACCACCCACGATCGAAGAGATCGCCGCGGGGACTGAGTTGGCAACCGACGAGATCGAAACCGGCCTGGCGTTGCTGGAACAGCGAACCGATCGCGGTTGGCTGGTGCAGCGTCACGGTCGCCGACTCTCGTTGGCGACCAATCCTCGCTACGCGGATCGCGTGCGAATGTTTCTCGGACTGGATCGCGAAGCCAAGCTGAGTTCGGCCTCGCTGGAGGCACTGGCACTGGTGGCATATCAGCAACCCGTGACTCGTGCCGAAGTGGAACGAATCCGTGGCGTTGACTCATCCGGCGTACTGGCCACGCTCCACGCCCGCGGACTGATCGAGCCGGTGGCACGCCTGGCAACAGTCGGCAATCCGATCCAATACGGCACCACGGCTCTCTTTCTCAACCACTTCGGATTGCAGTCTCTGGATGATTTGCCGCCGATCGGGGTGATCAATGGCAAGGATGGTGCCGAGATGCTGGCCGCAGCCCAGGCAGAAGCGTGGACAGACGAAACGAGCGAGGGCGAATGAGCGACGCCGTTCCAGCCATCACCTTGCCAAACGGACTGATCATCGGTAGCGAGACTACCGCTCAGTACCTCTGGGGAGGTCGTGAGACTGGGCTTCAATGGCTCGCCCAGCTACCTGATCTCCTAAACGCAATTTGCCAGCAACACACTATCACGCTCTCGAGCGAAATTCCCGAACAGAGCATGAATCTGGTGCTCTTTGGCGAATCGGCAACACGTGGGCCAGTAGTGCTCAAGCTGGCACCACCACACGAGGAGATCGCCTCCGAGTTCGCGATGACCATGCACGTCGCCGGGCACGGCTATCCGCAGGTCTTTGGCGGTGACATACGTGCCGCCTGGTTGTTGATGGAGCGCGTTCTGCCAGGAACAACACTGCAGGAGCTGGCGATGAATGGAGCGATCCCGGATGATGAAGCGACCGAAATCGCGGCTGACCTACTCTTGCGCATCGATACCCCCTTGCCCGCTGAGGGAGCGTTTCCCGACCTGCGACGCTGGCTAAAATCGTTATTCGAGTACAAGGATCGCCACGGAACAACCGGTCCGCTACCGATCGATCAGGTCGAGTTGGCGTTGCGGCACGCGGAGTGGTTGCTTCATCTCGACGAAACGCCCCGACTGCTTCATGGCGATTTTCACCACGGCAACATCATCAAGGGCGCTGATGGCTGGATGCCGATTGATCCGAAGGGCGTGATCGCCCCGCCGCCGTTCGAGCTGGGGCCATGGTTCTATAACCCACTTGAGGTCGATAAGCGTCCGAACCTGCAGGAGTTATTCGCGAAGCGAATGGATATCTTTTCGCAGCGGCTTGGTATCGATCGAGTCACGCTATGGAGATCGGTCTTCGTGGCGTGCGTGCTGAGCGATTGCTGGACGGTGGAGGACGCGCATCCGGAATATTGCCACCACAGCAGTATTACCAGGGCACTGCTGGAACTGCCGGAGGCTCCCGGCTGATCAATGTTACGTGGTGTCGCACCTACGAGTTGGGACTACCGACCCGCCAACGTCCGGATTCGACTAACCACCTCAGCCAATGCATCTGCGGCACGGTCCATCTCTTCAATGCTATTCCCGCGACCGACAGTGAGTCGCAAACTGGCGCGTGCCCGCTCCTCACTGAGTCCCATCGAGAGCAGCACATGGCTCGGCTCCGAGTTGCCAGTCGTGCAGGCACTACCGGCCGAAGCTTCGACACCCATCATGTCCAGACTCAGCAGAACGGTTTCGCCCTGCACACCATCAATCGTGATATTGAGGTTGTTGGGGAGACGGTCGGGTCCAGTGGCGGGTCCGTTGAGGGTCACATCTCTTACACGTTCCTGGATCGCGTGCCAGAGATGATCCCGGAGCTGCGTGGTGAAGGCGACATAGGCATCGCGCGATACCTCAGCACGCTCCAATGCTTCGCCCATACCAACGATGTAGGGCGTATTCTCGGTACCGCCGCGGCGGCCGGATTCTTGGCCGCCACCCTCCTGCGTCCACTCCAGCCTCGTACCCTTACGGACATAGAGTGCACCAACGCCTTTCGGACCGTAGAACTTGTGCGCGGAAAGCGAGAGGAGATCGATGTTCAACGTTGACATCGATCGGCAAGGAGCCAGCAGCTTGCACGGCATCGGTGTGCATGAGCACTCCCCGTTCGCGCACCAATGCTCCGATCTCGGCCACCGGCTGGATGGTGCCAACTTCATTGTTCGCCAACATCACGCTAACGAGACATGTCTGCGGTGTTAGGGCGGCCACGACATCCTCAGGCAACACCCTTCCCCGCGTATCACCTTGAACCAGGGTTACCGTGAAACCCTGCCGCTCCAGCGCTTCTAATGCGTGCAGTACCGCATGATGCTCCACCACCGTGGAAACGATATGAGGCGTGACCTCCGGGTTGTGAAGTCTGGCAGCCCAGGCGGCTCCCCGAAGCGCGAGACCAATACTCTCTGTGGCACCGCTGGTGAAAATGACCTCTGACGTGCGACAACCAAGTACCCTGGAGACCTGCCCCCGGGCACGATCGAGTCCAGCATGTCCCTCCTGACCGGAGCGATAGATACTGGATGGATTTCCAAACTGCTGGGAAAAGTACGGCATCATCACCTGCACCACTGCCGGGTCAACGGGCGTGGTGGCAGCGTGATCAAGGTAGACCGACTCTCGACCGTAGGTCATGGGGATGTTAGCTTACGACTGGCTCGATTGGGGTGACGTACTCACCGCTCTCATGCACCGGGCCGGATTCGGGCTTGGCAGCCAGATCGGCCAACGTGGTGCTATCGAGTGCTGACGCCATGGCATCGCGCAGTTTGAGCCACATTGGGCGCGTCTCGCAGTTCTCGATAAGCGGGCAATTCTGATCCGTCAATTCTTCGGAAACGCAATCCATCGGCGCGATGGGACCTTCCATGACACGATAGACCTCGCCGACCGCGATGCTTTCTGGCTCACGGGACAGGACATACCCACCGTGCGCGCCTCGCTTACTCACCACGAGTTCGGCACGACGAAGTGGAGCGATCAGTTGCTCCAGATACGCTGGTGGGATATTCGTTTGTCGAGCGATCTCGGCAATGGACATTGGACCTTCACCGTAATGGTGTGCCAGCGAAACCATGGCCCTGACGCCGTATTCGCCTCGCGTTGAAACCTTCATGCCGATAGCCCTGCCACGATTATCTTACACATAGTAACTACTATACCTAGTTGAGAACAATTGTCAATAGCGGCGGAAGCTACTTCCGTCGCGTCCAGCGCTGAAAGTTCGCCAGCACGGCTTCGCGCCACTCTTCGTTGATCTCCCAATCGCGTTCCTGTAGCCCAGGTGCGATCTGGCGGTAGAGATTCAGGAACCGATCAGCGGAGAAGACGCCGCGATAGAGCCCCTTCTCGGTCACCGGTATCGCACGGGTATTGTGCTCGCTCATGTGGCGCTGTACATCCCATAGCGATTCCGAGACATCGGCGATATACAGTGGATCCTCCATGATATCGGCCACGATACGACCGGCAACACCACCGTCCAGATGTTCCAACAACCGATTTCGCCAGAGCATCCCGACAACGCGTCCCCGTTGGGTGACGACCATGTCACGCGGGCCACCGCGAAGGGCGAAGCTCAGCGGCACCTCCGGAGAGATCCCTCCTCCGTCCCAGAGAGCGTAGGAGCCAACCAATAACCGCTGCATCTGATCCTCGATCCGGACAATGCGAACCTCGGAGAACGCAGCCCAAAGGATGAAGGCACCCAACAGCGGCAGGAGATACTCCCGCTGTATCACACCGATAGCGATAAGCAGTACCGCGATGCCCACACCGATACGACTGGCTATCACGGTGGCGCTATGACGACTCATTCGGGTGGAAAGGTAGGCGCGCAACACCCTGCCACCGTCGAGCGGGAAGGCGGGAATCAGATTGAATATCGCCAGACCAAGGTTGAAGACGGCGGTGGCCGCCACAATGCTGGTGATATTGAGATTGCGGAAGCCATCACCCACGCCAAAGAGCGAATCAGCACCGGCGAGTACAGCAATGATGAGAACGATGGGCAGGAGCGTGACGAAAATCGCCAGATTCACCGCCGGTCCGGCGAGGGCGATCATCAACTCCGCTCGAGGCGAGGTTGAAGCCTGTTCCACCTTCGCCACACCCGCCAGCGGCGAGATGCTCACGTCCAGCACCTGTACACCGTTCTCGCGCGCCATCAAGGCGTGGCCCAGTTCTTGCGCTAGTACCGACAGGAAGGCCAGCACAATCAGCAGGCATCCCCATAGAAAAGCAGAAATAGAGCCTTGGTATCCCCAATGGAACCAGGCAACGATAAAGAGCGGTATGAAACTGATATCGATGCTGATATCCACGCCCAGCAATCGAAACAGGTTGATGGGCCGAATCATCACTCAGGCCTCGTGTTGTTGGGTGGTGCTCACGCCCGAAGTTAAGACGCTGCCCACCCTATCCGCTATTCTACAGGGACACAGATGATCTCAGAGGAGTGCATACATGCCATCGATGGACCAACGACTGCAAGCCTCTCAGGAGATGCGGGCATGGATTTCACCCAGCCTGATCGAGGCGAATCACATCCTCAGTCTGTCCCAACAGGCGCTCCAGGCATTGGTGCAACAAGAGATGGCGGAGAATCCGGCGCTGGAGTTGGAGTCCCTGGCCACCTGTCCTGTCTGCCAGTCGCCACTTGAGAGCACCTGGTGCCCCAACTGCCAACAGACAATGGATCGCATGCGCTCCACTGAATCACTGGATGCGATGGACGACTATGAGGTTCCCTCCGCACCATCTTCTCCTACCTTATCGGCGGAAGAGTTTGATCCAATGACAATCATCGCTTCCGCGAAGAGCCCTCGTGAGCAATTGCGAGAGGATGTTTTCGCCAGTCTGCACGATGACGATCATCCGATCGCTGACATGATCATCGATTCGATGAACGACCGTGGCTTTCTGACAATGTCCACAAAGGAGATAGCGGAACGTCTCCAGCTTGAGGAGTCCGATGTCGAGGATGTGCTGGCTGTAGTGCAGAGTGTCGCGCCGGTAGGTGTTGGTGCGCGCTCATTGCCGGAGTGCCTGACACTCCAGATCCAGTACCTCCAGGAAAAGAACGCGACCATCCCCGCGCATATCGATGTTGTTGTCCGCGACTACTTGGACGAGCTGGGTGCCCATCGCTATGGATTCATCCAGAAGCAACTCAATGTCACGGCGGAGGATCTGGATGACATCCGCGACTTCGTACGACAACATCTGAGCCCGTTTCCGTTGCAGAGTCACACCGCGGAAAGCTGGCAATCTCCAAGCGATGACGGGCATGTAACACCGGATGTGATCATTGATCTGATTGATGATCAACTCTCCGTCCGGATCGCCGACAACTCCTACTTTCACCTGCGAACGAACGGACTCTATCAGCAACTCTCGGCGGAACTTTCATCGCGACGCATCAGCGAGGCGGTCGTTAAGAGTGAATCATTGCAGGACCAGTCCGACGCAGATCCTGAATTGCTAAACGATATCGCCGATGCTGCGGCGAACGTCAATGACGAGGAACGTGCCCATATCCGGTCCTACACGCAACGGGCGCAGCAGTTCATGAACAATATCGAGCAACGACAATCCACCCTGCTACGCATAGCGGAGTGTACCTGTCGCTTTCAGGAGGATTTCCTGCGAGAAGGTGTCCGCGAGATTCGACCGTTGACCCGCGCGATGGTTGCGCAGGAAGTCGGTGTGCATGAGAGCACTGTCAGCCGGGCCACCGCAAACAAGTTCGTCCAACTTCCAACCCGGAAGGTCATCCCCTTCTCAGATTTCTTCACCGCGAATCTGGGAGCAAAGGATGCGATCCGGCAAATCATCGAGCGCGGTTCGGTGGACGGCGAGCCACTGACGGATATCCGCATCGTGGAACTCCTGCAGGATCAGGGTATTCGCATCGCCCGTCGTACAGTTGCTAAGTACCGCGGAGAGCTGGGGATTCTGCCGTCGTCGCTGCGCTAGTCTATTACGTTGATACGACCAGTCATATGCGGATGTGGCCCACAGTAGTAGTCGTACGTTCCCGGTTCATCGAAGGTGTATGCGTACTCACCACCCGAGGGAATGGGCGCGGAATCGTTTAAATCCAGGCTCGTCCATGTCACCTGGTGCGCGCTGAAGGCATCAGTGTTGCGCCAGATAACTGTACCTCCACTCGTCACAGTCGTGGAAACCGGTTGAAACCCATTCTGCCCGATATCAACCAGGGTGAACTCGTCGCCAGGTGACGCTCCCGTATCCGACTCGTGCACAACCAACGTTGGAAAGTATGTCGGTGCCCACGATCCGGGGCGGATGTACCACTTGTACTCACCTGCGTCGGGGACAACGATCTCGGTGGAGTACATTCCCACGCTCATACCATCACCCTTGGCTCCGGGAACCGTGAAGATGAGTTCGTCACCGCCGGATCTCGGCACAAGATGGATCTCGGCATCGAAGCCATTCCAGAGGTGATCCACCATATCGTGGCCCAGCACCAGAAAACGAATCCGCAGCGTTTGGCCGGCGATCGCTCGAGGTAGATCGCCAACCAGATACACCACGGCCATACCACCTGCCAGCGTCTCTGATGACTTCAGAGCGAGCGGCAAAGCTGCAATGACACCGAAAGCCTTGCGTCTGTTCATTGGGAACCTCCTTGATAGCGTCCAACTACTTCCCTGTACAGGTGGAGCGAACAAGAGGTTCCATCATCATCGATGCTCTAAGCTCTCAGCAACGAGAATCGAGGTATCACGATCGAGTCCAGACTCCAAACGATAACCACGGTTATCAGACAACCAGATCAGAACATGTCCACTCACGCGAGAGTCGGTGCCAGAGGTGGTTCCCAACCGACCGTCCTCAATCCACCAACCGGGTCCGACACCTGTGCTCACCGGTTCACTGGTAGCACTCGGCAAGATGGTCTTGACCAGCCATGGCTGATCGCCACTCCCTACCATTTGGGTGAAGATGGCACCAACTCCGGTGTCTGCAATGCCCGGAAGATCGTCTGTCGCGGCGTAGACCATCGTGATGCTGGTCAACCCGGAACTACCCTCGGGTTGAAGGAGATAGATGGCTGCGGGAGGCTCTGGCAACACATGTGTTGGGATGACCAATGGACGTCCAAAAGCGATCTCGGCTTCCTCCAGAGACACCGGCACACCGAATAAGGATTCATCCAACAACGGGAGATCGGTTCCGTTCATCTCACGGTCTGAGATCCTAACCTCGATACCCACTGCATCAAAGACCGACTGGATTGCAGCCCTGGCTGGAGGTGTGAGCAACAGTAGTGCGATCAAGGCTACGGTCATCAACGCACCGGGAACACGAGGCGGTCGTCGGTGTGGTATGGAACGCTTCACACGTTCGGAGATAACAGGCGTGGGTGGAAACACCAGCTCCTCAGAGAGCAGGTGCAGCATTTGCTCGAGTTCCGCGTGATCATTCATTCGGATCAACCACCTCTCGTAGCCTCGCCAACGCCCGATGAAGTCGCGATTTCACCGTCCCGCGAGGAATCGCCAATGTTGCTGCAATCTCAGCTTCAGAGAGATCCAGGGCGTATCTCATCAACACGATCTGTTGGTCGTTAACGGAGAGCGTAGAAATCGCGTCCAGCAACGCCGCTGATGTCTCACTGCGTCCCACAAGTTGATCGGGAGTTCCGCCTGGAGATATCTCAGTGCTTTCCATACCGAAAACGTGAGTTTGCCACCACCGCCATCGACTCGCACGCCGGTTCTTGGCTTCGTTAGCAACAACTCTCAGCAGCCAGGGACGAAAGGGATCGCTGACACGGAAGGTGCCGATCGCCTTCCACGCCTTGAGAAATGCCATCTGGGTGGCATCCTGCGCGTCCTGCTCGTGGAGGAGAATCACCCAGGCGGTACGGAAGGCAAGCTCCTGATAGCGACGCACGAGGGCGTCGTACGCAACGTTGTCGCCTCGCTGCGCACGGGCAATTAGCTCGTCATCGGAACTCGACTCCACAGCTCCGCCTCCTGCATACCTATACAGGTGTCAATCGCCATTGGTTCCCTGATGGTACAGAGTTCGGAGAAGACTGTTAGCGGTCTTCAGAACGGGCACGGTCCATGGCCCGTTTGGCATCACGCTCGGCGCTCGCCTGACGCTTGTCATAGAGCTTCTTACCACGGGCGACGCCGATATCGACTTTGGCCTTGCCACGTTTGAGCCGAATCCGGAGCGGGACGATGGTTAGCCCCTTCTGTTCGGTGGCACGGCGCAGTTCGTCGATCTCGCGAGAATGCGCGAGTAACTTGCGCGGTCGGTCCGGATCGTGGTTCGTCCAACTGCCGTGGGTGTACGGAGTGATATGGCTGCCGATCAGCCAGAGTTCGCCGTTCTGGATTCGTACATAGGCCTCCGAGATCGTTGCCTTGCCTTCGCGAATCGACTTGATCTCGGTGCCACTGAGTACGACTCCGGTTTCCAGCTGTTCCTCAATGAAGTAATCGTGAAAAGCGCGTCGGTTCTGGGTAACCACGCGATCCTTGTTAGCGTTTTCGTCTGGTTTGTTGCCCTGCTTCTTTGCCATACGCGCAATAATACAACGTCCTGAATTCCCTCAATGCCATCCGACAAATCACAGGTTTTTCCTGTAAGGGGAATCGATCTTATTTACGACGTATCTATCGCTCCTTCAGACCCTATCGTTAATTACGCAGAACCACATAATGTGGGCAACGTGACCCAATTGCAACAGACATGCGCGCAATCTGGCATGTCATAGTCATATTAACACCATTACCGCAGGCGTGAAGTAGCTCCACTCTCGTATTCTTCGCTCACGTCGAGCGCTACGTTCCATTGATCCATTCTGCGTACCTTGTATTTGATAATAATTCGTCAGTGATCTCTTTAGGTCTGTAATGTTATGTTTAGTTCTCGGCCTCAACCAAGGTGTATCCAAACGGGATGACAGGTACCCCTTCCGTAAGCACTGAAGTAATGATCCAATACAGATCGGACCTGGGGGCTGTTCCAGCGACAATTAACATCCGCTGTGCATTACCATCCGCGCACACATATATTTTGATCACAGGTTCGGAAAAGGGGTTACTTCGATAAAATGTGCAGTACTCAACGACCACCAATTCTCTTGCGTCAATAAACATGTCTGTTGCTGAACTCTCTACATTCACTTGAACATCAAGACTCGCAATGCTTTTTAGCTGTTCAGGGTCACTTCCTAGAAGCAAATCAACAAAACTCTTAGCCTTATCTCTGCTCTCCTCTGATAGTTCAGAAATGTCAACCTGAATCCAATCCCCGTCAACAGACTCTAATTCAAGCTGCATCGAAAGAGATACCTGGGCTGATCCCGAACTAAAGTTCAGTACTAATGCAACAAGAATCAGTATCGCTGCTTTCACGTTATAGTTCTCCTCTTTAGCAGACCTACTACTGAGGAAAATGCTACCACGGCGATGAATCAGTAATTGCCGCAAGTGGCACAAAGAACGGGTATGGAGGGCCTTACATTGCCCTATATGGAACGATAGGGGCACTACTGGACTCTGGATATGGGTGCACCGCTCACTCACTCGACAAACATCCCTCCCACATTCACCAGGTTCATAACGTCAATCGCAAATGTGGTAACGTTCTCTAGCAAGTTGTTCAAGTCACACAAGTACGTTAAGTGCTTCTACAATACTCATGTCTGATAATAGTTATGTCATAGTGCATTTTTACCTTATTTATCATTGACGCGTATTGAAACGTGCTCTATGCTCATTCCATGATGAATCGAGGCACCAAATCGGTGTCTATACATCAGTCAGGACATAGGAGATGAGTCATGTACGAGATCAGGACGTTTGTTGTCGATACCTATGATTTTGACCCTCTTCTAGATGCAGAGGGATTGGCGGATGCTATCGATAGTTCCAGCGAAGCAATGCTTGATTCATTCTCCTATATCGTTCTTGGTAGTGGATTTGAGACACTAAATGCGCTTTGGCGACACGTTGATGAATGGCTACCGCGCCTCAGCCACCTGAAGGGACTGTATTACGACTACGAGACAGACAACTCGTGGTATCCATGCGAACAGGTAGGCAGAAAGGCATTGCGCATGGTGAAGATTGCGGAGGTGTAGTTGACGTGAGGGGGTACACGCTTTCTACCCCCTCAGCTCATCAAGAATGATCTCAAACGTGCCCTCTCCCTCAATCTCTAACAGACTATCCGTCAATGTGGTGAGTTGATATTCATCCTTTACCACCCATACGCCATTTCTGATGTAATCCTCGTTATAGTTTTCTACTTCTAGAAGAACTTGGCTGATGAACTGTTTGGGGTCTCCAATCGAGTAATCATTAAACACCACACTGCTGATGTACTCAGCCCGTAAGATCAGTGGCAACCTCATGTGCGAAAAGAGTGGGATGACCTTTCCGTTCTTGGATTCTCGATGAAACCACGCCTCATTGGTGAAGCGATGACGGCAGTCAGCCAAGTTCGCGAACTCACCAACAACACCGATAAGAACCTTTGTAGTAGCCATTGACACCTCCAAACAGGCAGAAACCGCACACTGCTTTGTGTTGGGAATCACTCACCCAAAAGCATGGACCACTACTCCACCATACCTCTGAACTCCACAACTCCTACAAAGATCAGCAGGAGAGCACAAGAACGGTATGGGCGGAGTACGTATTTAGCTCTTACGGCATCCTCTCATGCTGCCACGGTTATGGGAGATGTTTTGTAAACAGCAGGTTGCGCATTCCTTCACGATAAAGCCATTGATGACTCGTACTGAGTTAGCGAACCACGATGTACGATCAAACGGTAACCATCATTACTCGCAGACCATCAGGATGAACCACAGGAACACCCGTAGAACGGCTCAGGATAGCCTGTATCGAGCGATAGTTACGCGAGTGAACAGTGTAAGCGGCAAAGTTTTCGATGACACAATTTGTTAACATGAATGACACCAAATAGACACATTATCACCATGCTTCTGTTCTTCATTGTGGTACAATTCAAGATGAACCAGCATATGATTGGTATTTTGTTGTGCATCATTTATAGATGATGCACTGATGCCTCTTCCATACCTTCTGTGTGGGCAAACCATAGCTGGAACACCTATTCATCTACAAACCAACAAGGAGGCATGTTGTGATACGTGATCACCCGTGACAGAGCGTAGGGTGCTATTGATGTAGCATCGCTAGATACCAAATGAATATGTTTTTAGGAAGATTATCAGGACATACAGTATTTTGATTAGCACTATACCGCAAAATGAGAAGTTATTTATTACCGCACAAGAACTGATGGAACAACCAAAACCAAAGTGGCTTGTGAAAGGACTGATTCACGAGGGTACGTTGGCATTCTTGAGCGGATATCCATCTACAGGGAAGAGCTTCATAGCACTTGAACTCGCGGCATGTATATGTGAAGGTAAACCGTTCTTTGGCCAAGAGGTTACGCAAGGTGAGGTGCTATACGTTGCCTTTGAGCGTGGCGATTTCACAGGTCAGCGCCTAGAAGGTTTGACAAAGGAAAAGGGATACACGCTGACTGGTTTTTACGCGAACGACCCATACACGGTACTGACGCTAGATTTGGGTGAAGGCGAAACGCAGCTTTGTGAGTTTCTGGACAATCAAGGTATCAAACCAAAGCTGATTATCTATGACACGCTACGAGCGAGTTTTGAAGGAGATGAGAACTCATCATCTTTGGCGCAGAAAGTAATGACTACCATGCGCAAGGTCAATAAAAGATACGATTCCACCGCGTTGGTGGTACATCATCTGAACCAATTCGGTAGACTTCGAGGTTCTACTGCGTTTATCGGTGATGCTGACACCGAACTCGTAGTAACAGAAGGCACAGGCGCAAATATTGACAAGGTGTACCTGAAATCACGAAAGCAGAATAACGCCCGAAAGTTTGAGAAGTACACGTTGACAAAGCAGAAGGTGGAACTAGAAGGCGATGAAACAACGATAGTGTTCAATCTGGAAGCACGTTTGGAGGAAGACACGTCACCAGAAGAAGACTCACTACAAACCGATAGGCAGAGGTTGATTTGTGAGATTGTCAACAACCAGCAGGGAGTTATGTCCCTGCGAGGAGTATCTGATGCGATGAAGGAGGAAACAGGGACGGAGCCAAACCGCGAAACCCTCAAGAAAGAGCTTAGGTTGCTGAATGCCTCTGGTGAACTTAACTATGCAGTAGAAGGCAATATTCACAAGATTTGGGCTGTCGCGGCCTAGTGGAACAGTGGGACAGTGGAACAGGGACACCCTATAGTAACTGTTCCACTCACGTACGCACTAGCGTGCGTTGTGCGTATGTGGGTGGGGACTGACAGAATCTCTTGAGTTGCTGACTGTTGCAGTATGGGTGGCAGGTGCTCTATGGAGCATTTGCCACTCATGCTGTTTACAGGCAGTTGAGAGCGTAGCGAACTACTGACTCCACAGAGAACACTCTACCGACGGTATGGTGAACGGGTACACCTTTCTTAGGGGTGCGTTCTCCAGCATATGGCGGTGTACCATTTATCCACCGCAAGTGGTTTTGCATCGTGTCATGACATGAGGTGTTCAACAGAGTTCCAGGGAGCAAGATTTCTCTACGGTATTGTCGTATGCAACAACATTACTAAATGTTGATGTTCTGCTATTTGTGCAGTACATATGTATGAACATATCGATAAAGGTTTACTTTCGCGCAGCATACATGCTGATGACGCAACACAAAGCGGTGTACCAAAACTCAGAGAATGCTGATTCAACATCATGCATTATCGGTGATACGCAGACCTCCGACGATGTGGGGGTGCCCCTCAATTTCGCTCCATTTTGCAACGAAAAAGGACACCCGCAGGTGTCCAAACGATTCGAGGGCGATTTTTCAACTGCGTTTGACAATACTTACCATAATATTGACTTCCTATAAGAGCAATCATGTGCAGATTGTCTGATCGTCAAAGAACCGCAATCTATATATGACTATAGATGAGTCAACGATTGCGCCCGTCTCAGGTTGGCAACGGATGAAGTCAATCCAACACGGCTGCCCTGATTGCCAGGCGCGAGCGCGTCCTTGCTACAGACCGTATCAAGTTGTGACGACTTGCCCCCTGAGCATCACGTCATGAAAGGGGTGTTTTTGGTGGTACATCTGCGAAACGAGAAGGAGGTGCATCTCTTTCTGAACAATTCCAACCAACCATACTGATAAGCAAATGAATCTCAATAGCCAAAGGTCTCACGCAGCTATATGTGTTTGACCTTTTCACCCCAACTGCGGGCAACGACAAGATGGCTGAGGAGACAATGGGATTCCACTGACTCCAAAGGTCTTCTGAGTTTCTAGTGCTTTCTGCGGTCTAGGTTGGTGAGCGGCGATGCCATGGCATGTACCCTCGACAAGTCATCTGTAACCATCTCAATGTACTTGTTAGTCATTTCCAGTGTTGTATGTCCCAAGATGCGTTGCAGTGTCAGCGGATCACCTCCATTACGAAGATAAAACACTGCGAAGGTGTGCCTGAACCTATGGGTATAAGCATCATCTACACCAGAACGATCCGCCGCACGCTTTATCATGGTCAGAACTCCACTCACACCCATCTTCTTCTTGCGTTTACTGAGAAATAACGGCTCACTATTAGCAAGCGCATTTGGCCTCACTCGGTTCAGGTAACGCGTAATAGCTAAAACGGCCTTTGGTGACAGCGGGTTGACGCGATCCTTCTGTCCCTTGCCTTGGCGAACGATCACCAGACTGGCATCGTGATGGATAATCACGTCACCAACTGTCAGGTTGCATACCTCTGAGGCGCGTAATCCCGTATCAAGAAGTAGGTACAGAATCGCAGTATCGCGAAGGCTGTTCTGTCTGCCCTTTACGGCATTAAACAAACCATTCAGATCATCGTCACTGTATGGCTGCTTCCTAACTACAGGGAGCTTTGGCTTCTTGACTTTAGATGCAATGTCATCGTCAATTAGCCCTTCTGCATGCAACCAGTGGAAGAACACCCATATCGAGTTGCAGTAGGTGCGGACACTGGTTCCTGAGATTGGTACACCTTTTTCTGGTTGCTCTTGTTCGCGCAACCACACGATGAATCCCCGCAAAGTGTCGCGTGTCCAATCATTCGGGAACTGCGATAGGCCCTGCGCCTCGAGAAATAGCCTGAACTTCCTCAGCGCTGTTGTGTGCCATGCAATAGTTGCTGCTGTTACCCCCATCGCCGAACGATCCAGTAGAAAGCTCTGAACAAAGGCATCCATGATCTCCCCCCCTTTTGTCTGTCTAAATAGGTGCTCGAGACAGGCGCGCAATACTGTTACGATTTCGCGAACTAGTGGAAAAACCGCGCAACAATAGGGGGTTCAGCAAGGGGATCGACTCAGAAAGACATTGCTGCTTCTTTGCCATACGCGCAATAATACAACGTCCTGAATTCCCCTCAATGCCATCCGACAAATCACAGGTTTTTCCCGCCGGTAGTGAGCGAAACGCTTTCTATACTTGTGGAGGATGCCCGCGACTGTGCCGGTATCCCACAGGGAAACAAAGGTTTGATCGATGGATCAGGTAGTTGCGCTCGTCGGGCTCGTGGCGATCTTCGGACTGGCGTTTTGGCGCAACCTGAATATGGGCGCGGTGGCGCTCGCGTTCTCCTATCTGTTCGGTGTCTTCTATTTCGACCTGGATGCGAAAGCGATCTCCGCAGGATTCCCCGGCAATCTCGTCATCACGCTTCTGGGTGTCACCTATATCTTCGGTATCGGTCGCGTTAACGGCACGGTGGACCAGATCGTCCGCACGATGGTGCGAGGGGTTCATGGTCGGGTTGTACTGATTCCGTGGGTGTTCTTTCTGCTGGCAGCGGGTATCTCCGCCAGTGGTGCTCTCACCATCGCCACCTACGGTATCCTGGTGCCGATCGGAATGGCATTGGCCCAGAAACATCGCATCAATCCCGTGCTGATGGGTCTCTCAATTATTAATGGAGCCAACGCCGGCGGTTTCTCTCCTGTCGCTGTCTACTACACCATCATCCAGGGCACACTCAATCAGTGGGAGTTGGACGCGGCCCCGATTCCGGTCTTCATCTGGACCTTTGTCGGTAGCCTCGTCGTCAATATCATCGCGTTTCTCATCTTCGGCGGCATGAAGCTGATCCGCACCTCGAAGGAGCGGAACGTCACACCGATCGAGGCCGATCTGGTGGCTGAGCCAAAATGGACACGCGTGCAGTACGCAACAGTCGCCATATTCCTCTCCATCGTGATTGGTGCGCTGATCTTCGATCTGGATGTGGGCTTCCTGGCCATGATCGGTGCTGTGTTTATCGCTGCGTTCACGCCTGAAGACGCCAAGGCGGGTCTTCAGCAGATCGGATGGGGTGTTGTCCTCCTGATCGGCGGTATCGTCACGTATGTCAATATGCTCGATTCCACCGGTACAATCACCGATCTGGCACACCAGGTAGCCGGAGTCGGGACGCCGATGCTGGCGGCACTCCTCCTGCTCTATATCGCAGCAATCGTTTCGGCTTTCGCATCAACGAACGCGATGTTCGTGATTCTGGTACCACTGGCGGTGCCGTTGCTACAGAGTGGCGATGTCGCCGTGCTAGGATTCACGATCGCGTTGGCGCTCTCGGCCGTTGTGGTCGATACCAGTCCGTTCAGCACCGCAGGTGCGCTGGTGGTCGCCAATACGGACGAGCATCGCTCCGATCGCGTGTTCCGTGGTCTACTATGGTGGGCAGCCGCCATGATGGTGCTCGCGCCGCCCGCGACCTGGGCAGCGTTTGTAATCTGGATGTAACCAGGCAGATTGATGCCAACGTACGACCCCTATGCCGAGATCGTGGAACTCTACGATCTGGAGCACAACGATTACTTCGACGATATCGAGCTGTTGGTTGCCCTCGCCGAACTCGGCGAGGGACCAATTCTCGAGTTGGGTTGTGGCACTGGCCGCGTGATCCAACCGCTGGCCGAAGCTGGACACACCGTTATCGGTATTGACGCTTCGGAACCGATGCTGGCAGCGGCGCGAGCGCGACTCACCGGGCTCCCGGCAACGTTCGTTCCTGGAGATATGGCAGACATGCAGGCTGTATCGGGCGGTCCGTTCGGTATGATCATCGCCTCGCTCAATAGCCTCATGCACCTGACCACACCGATAAGCCAACTCGCAGCGATTACCAGCGCGTACGCGTCGCTGGGAGATGGAGGTCGATTGGTTATCGATACGCTCAATCCCAGTCTGTCGCAACTCAACCATCTGATGAACACGACCCATCTCGAAGGTAGCTGGACGCGAGATGATGAGACAACTATCGATAAATGGGGCTATCGTCGCGCGGGGGAGGATCCACAGATTATCGATACCCTGCTCTGGTACGATTCGGTTCAGAGCGATGGTGCTGTGCATCGGGTTCGCACGCGATTCGATCTGCGCTATGTGCATCAGAGCGAGCTGGCACTCATGTTGCGAATCGCTGGCTTTGATCGCATCGACTGGTATGGCAGCTATGAGCTCGATCCCTGGTATGCGGACGCGGACCGAATCATCGCCGTTGCACACAAGGATTAGGCATGTCGTTCTTCACCACTCGCATCTCGATGCGGCATCTACATATCCTCAGCCTGGTCATCATCATGGTGGCGGTTCTCTGGATCGTCTACGGCCTGTTTCTGGCACCAGATCCTATCTGGGTGATTCCTGGTCTCTTCCTGCTCCTGACAGGCGTGATCAAAGTCGTTGGTCTGCGTATCTGGGAGCGGATGGATGCCGCTGAGAAGCGGTAGACTAGGACTATGAGTCAACGACCTGATCACACCAAACAGCAGCGCCCCTATCGTCGCCAGGTACTGGCGGGCGACGCCGTTCGTCCGATGCCAGATCCGTGGGATCGCGCCGCTGGTAGGCTGCCCATGACAGCGTTGCAGCGCAACTTCCTGATCATCACACTGGTGTTCCTGGCAATCAGCGGGTTACTGATCGTGCTTGACCTGGTGCTGCTCGCCACCGTGCCGTTGTTCCTGCTGGCGTTGTTATTGATAGCGGGCCGGTTCGTTTTTTAGGGCGACGGGATGCCCTGATAGGTAGCGCCGATGCCGAAGTGCTCGGCGAAATATCTTCCAGGCACATCTTCGCCGGCCATTTCAGGCCAGCGCTACCAATTCCAACCGATCTGCCCAGATCTACAAGACCGACACGGCGCAACACCCTACCGCGTCAATGGCAACACCCACTGATCGGCGCGAGGAGACCAGGCGGCGGCCTTTTCCGAGACGCCGCTGACATTCACCAGATTCCAGAGAAACACCGCCGCGGCGTCATCATGCAACAGGTTCGCGACCTGACGATAGGTTTCCGCGCGCGCCACCTCATCCATCTCGGTCGAAGCGGAACTGAGGAATTCATCCACATCCGCGTTCGCATAACGACTGAGGAAACCGCCGGAACTCCAGACAAACCCCAGGAGCGTGGATGGATCGAACAGTGGACTCCAACTGGCCATGCGCAACTCAGGAGCGGATGGGTCCATCCAACCTGCGTTGAAGGTCGCCTTATCGCTCACCACCAACTCCACATTCACCCCGACTTCCGCCCACTGAGCGATCATCGCTTCACAGACCGGCACATAGGCATCCGTTGTGATCTCGAGTCGACAGGATAGATCGGTGATTCCTGTCTCCTCAAGCAAGCGTTGCGCTTGCTCGGGATCGTAGGCAAAGGGAGCGAGATCGGGATCGAATCCCAGTGAACCCGGACCTGGTTGGATAGACGCCAATCGGGTGCTGCCTTCATGAATCAGCGCACTAGGGAAGGCATCCAGATCAAGCGCGAGGTTCAGAGCCGTCCGAACGCGCACATCGTCAAACGGAGGTGTATCGGTTGCGATGCGTACGAACCAGGAGCCGGAGACGGCGGTATGGTTCACCTGCAATCCGGCATCACGCAGCGCGCCAGCGCTATCCAACGGCATGAAGGTGGCGATATCGGAGGCACCACTGATGACATCCGAAGCCCGTGTAGTTGCCTCCGGGACAAACCGCCAGGAGACGATGTTGGCGATCGGTGAGCCCTTCGCTGCGGAAGGCTGATAACCGCTATACCGGTGCACCGCGATCTGCTCACCACGCGCCCATTGGTCGAAGATATACGGACCGCTACCAATCGGCACATTCGGATCAAATGACTCCGGCAGGAGTACGTGCCACTGTGCCATTTGGGCCGGCAACCAGGGACTGGGTGCGCTCACATGAATACGAGCCGTAAGCTCGTCGACGATCTCAATGTGCTCAACGATACCGAAGATATCGCGCACCTGCGATTCGCTGCCGGATACGAGGTCGAACCCGCGAGCAATCGCCTCGGCGGTCACGGGGGCAGTATCGTGAAAGGTCAATCCCGGGCGCAGCGCAACCTCCCAGGTGGTGTCATCAATCACCTCGAAGCGTTCGGCTGCGATCGGTCGCAGGGCACCATCGGCATCGAATCCAATCAAGGCATCGAAGATCGAATGCACGATCGACCATTCGATATCGGAATAGGCATTGGCGGGATGAATGGTATCCGGTTCAACCGGGAGGTCAAAGACGATCGCATCAACGACCTCTACTCCCGGTATCGATTGGGCCAGCGCAGGCGACACGCGCGGCGCGAGCATGCCAATCGCTGCGGATGTGATCAGGTTGCGTCTGCTCAGGTTCATATCAATCTCCTTAATGCGAGCACGTACTCATCGCCACGCGGTGTCCACCCCTGGATGGTGCTGGAAACACCGAAGTTCGTCACCAGATTCCAGAGATAGATGGCCGCGGGTGAAGATTGTAGCTCCCGGCCAATCTCGGCATAGTAGTCGTTCCGAGTACCCTCATCCGGCTCGGTTGCGGCCGTGGCGATCAGCTCATCGACCGCGGGGTTCGCGTATCGACTCAGGTAGCCATCCGATTTCACCACCAGATTCACAAAGGTGTATGGATCATACATCGGTCGCCAGGTGGCATATCGCAACGCAGGGGCCTCCGGATTCGGCCAGTCCTGATTGAAGGCAGCGAGCTCAGCGGTCTCGATCGTGACGCGGACACCGACTTCCTCCAACTGCGCGGAGATGGCCTCCAGAATATCGGTGCGCGATCCGGCGGATATCTGGGCATGTGTCTCAAATCCATCTGGATATCCCGCTTCCGCAAGCAATGCCCGAGAAAGGTCCTGATCGAACGCGAACGGTGCCAGATTCTCATTGAAGCCGAGTCCGCGCGCATCCGGGAAGAAGCTGGCCAACCGCATCGCCTCAGGAGAAACGAGCGTGTCGGCGATCGTCTGCACATCGACCGCATGATTCAGCGCCTGGCAGACACGAGGATCATCAAACGGTGCGGCATCCGTAGCGATGCGGATGAACGATGTTCCCACGACAGGCGATGACACCGCGATGTGACCAGCCCGCTCAATCCCGCCCAGATGGTCGGCCGGAACGTCCTCAACGATGTGGGCCAGACCGGTGCTCAAATCAGCCACTCTGGTTGCTGGCTCAGGTACAAAGCGATAAACGACACGCTCAGCCATCGGATCACCCTTGGGCGTACCGAGCGGGTACTCCGGATTACGGACAAGTGTGATCGCACTCCCCTGCTCCCAGGACTCGAATATGTATGGTCCCGAGCCGATGGGAGCCGTGGCCAACGACCGCTCGGTGAAACCTTCGGGAAGCAACACACCCCAGACGGCGAGCTGGCTCGGCAGCCATGGCGAGGGTTCCGTACAGATGATCTCGGCGTGGAGATCATCGATCTCACGCACCTCACTGATGACACTGTAGAGGGAGGAAATCTGGGAAGACGCGCCTTGGATGTGTTCGACATTTCGCGTGATAGCGGCGGTGGTAACCGGACTGTCATCGTGAAACGTCATCCCCTCACGCAAGGTGATGCGAAAGGTGATGGCATCATCACTCTCGAAAACTTCTGCTGCCTGCGGCAGAATACTGCCATCAGGTGCAAAATCGACCAACGAATCGTAGATCGAGTGGATGATGCTCCAGTCACGCGTGGAGTAGCTGGTTGCAGGGGTGAGATTGTCCGGTTGGCCAGAGAGATCGACAACGAGTTCCCGCAGCAACCCGGCTTCTTGAGCGGCCACCCGACAGGTACCAATAGCTGGCAAAGAAGCTGCCATACCAACAAGAGAACGACGGTTGATCATGCACGATGTCCTTTCTGTACGGGATCGAGGGCGAGTCGCAGCCAATCGGCGGCGAGATTAAGAGCTGTGACGAGATAGATGATGGTAAGACCGCCGAAGGCACTCACCCACCAGCCGTTGTAAAGTAGATCCTGACCATCACGGACAATACCGCCGAGTGAGATCTGGTTAATGGGCGCACCGATACCAAGCCAGGTAAGCGAAGCACTCCAAAGCAGCATGGCACCGATCTGCTGAAAATAGACGACCAGAAACACCGGCAGGAGATTCGGCAGAATATGGTGGAGGGCAACATATCTGCGTCCGGCACCCATCGAGAACGATGCTTCCACAAAGGCAGAGCGCGATAGCGACCTCGCCTGGGCACGTAGTACGCGGGCGTAAGTAACCCAGCCCGTACCAATCAACAGCAGGATCATCGCCTGGGTCGATTGACCGATCGTTGCTGTGACCATCAAACCGACGGTCACAAACGGCACGGCCAGCACTGACTCAACCAACAGTGACACCAACCGATCCATCCAACCACCGGCCATACCGGCCAACAGACCGCCAGTTACACCGAGTACGGCGGCGCCGGTGGCGGCAATTGCACTGACGGTGAGTGAATTAGTGGCACCAACCACAAGCCGCGCGTACATATCACGTCCGAGACCATCGGTTCCCAACCGCTGGCCACCGAATCCGAGCGGTGGTGTCAGGCGATCGGTCAACGATTGCGCCGTCGGTGATGGCATCATCAACGGAGCAACGAGGAGGACGGCGATCAGTACCACCAGCGGAACAAGGCGCCAATTACCTGTCCATCTCGCAACTGACGTACGGCGGTCAGACATTGACAGCACCTACCTGCGGTAGTGACCGCAATCTCGGATCGATCGCGAGCTGCAGGAGATCGACAAGAAGGTTGATACCAATCACCCCAATCGCGGTCACCACTACGAAGGCATGCACGACCGGTAAGTCACGGGCGATCGCCGACTGGAGGGCCAATCTGCCGACACCTGGCCAGGCAAACAGGGACTCCACGACTACGGCACCACCGACCAGGAAACTCGCCTGGAGGCCGACGAGGGCAATCGTGGGCAGCAACGCATTCGGAGCGATATGGCGCCTCGTGACGGCGTTACTGCCAAGCCCTTTACTGCGGGCGGTGCGAACGAAATCGGCAGCAACAACGTCGTCCATGCTGGTGGAGAGCAAGCGAGCAATCGAGCTGGCAGGTTGCAGAGCGAGTGTCAGCGTCGGCAGGATCAGTGCCGAGGCGGAGCGGTTACCCGAGCTCGGCAGCCACCCCAGCTTCACGGCGAAGACCATCATCAACATCGCGCCAAGCCAGAATGTGGGTACGGCCTGACCCAATGAGGGCAGGATCTGCAGTGCGGTGTGCATCCACCCTCGCCGCTGCGAGGCCAGCGCGTATGCGATACCGGTTATCGTCGCCAGCAGGATGGCGGCCGTGGCCAACTGCAGCGTTGCGGGAAGGCGGGCCAGCACAGCATTGAGTGCTGGTTGACCATCGCGCCAGCTATCGCCGAAATCGCCTATGAATCCGCGACTGATAAAGGATGCGTATTGCTGCCATACCGGATCGTTGAGTCCCAGCTCGTCACGCATCTGATCACGTATCTCGGGAGAAACACCGGGAGGGAGAAACCCCTGGGTTGGATCGCCGGAGAGGTGAATCATGAGGAACACGGCGCTACTCGCCAGCCAAATGGTGGCAACGATCTGCATGATTCTGGTGAGTATGAGCCTGATCACGACGTACGCATCCGCGGAGATTCGGAATGGCGTGATGGAGCAGCGATCATCGTCCGATGATCGTTGTCGCAGCGCCACCCAAGGCATCCGGCTATCAATCGAGCCGGGCACAAAAACACCCGATGCCGAAAGCCATCGGGAGTATCGTTGCGGAGGTGCCACGAAGACGTAATCCGTGAGGACTCGTCTCGTTGTGTATTGGCCTTCTCCCATCCGGACTATACCGTCGGCTTCGGATTTTCACCGAATCATGCGCTTGTGTATCACGCGCGCTTGCGGGCTCTACCGCCGGTCAGGACTTGATCGCCATCGCTCGACGATCTCACCAAACCCCGAAGGTTATGTGCCTCTATGGTACGGCTAAGATACGAGGCGATGCAAACGCAACTCCTTTGTCACGGTTTCATTCTGAAGTATTGGGTTATCTGCTCATTGCGGCAGTTAGCAACAGACTCCTAGGGAGACAGAACACCGAGAGCCAGCAGGTACCAAAGCAGTATCAGACTCAAACAGGCGCCTCCGCCAAAAACCACTAGAAGCGAAGCGAGACATCCTTTACCAGGAGGGGTCCTTCCAGTTTTTTTCTCAAGATCAGAAGCTTCCCGGAACCAAATGATGTTCGCAATGAGCCCGGGAAGCCACAGAACCAAATAGAGCACGAGAGTGATGATAGCTTGGGTCGTAAACGACTTGGAAGCATCCATCAGGCTGCGAAACTCCGCTATACGCTGACTACTCTCTTTGTCTTGCTCACTAGGACTCATATCACTCCCCTTTTCTTCATCCGATTGATTCAAAGAATAATAGTCGTATTTCGACTATTTCTCCATGGCAGACACCATTTCGTCATGAAGAGAGATGCCGTCACAGACGATCTTCGCGAACGCGACAGCGCATTCGATCAAGTAGTTGATCGTCGAGTAAGACGCGTCCTCGCTGAGGTGTTGCGTTCGATTCGGAAAGAGACAGAATTGTCGCAGGTACAGCTGTCGGAACTAACCGGTGTACCTCAGACTACGATCAGCAAGATCGAACGGGCGCATAGAGATGTCACCCTGCTGGAATTTCTTGCGATCTGCAAAGCGCTTTCTGTTTCACCGACTGAAACTGTCACTCGCCTCTTCGAGGAGATCGATCAGCAGAAATTACAAAGACCAGGTCAACGCTGACCTGATCTCCTTTCTGGTGTCGGAATGATGCTTCAATGAGTTTTCGTAGCGATTACCGCACCTAGTTGGCGGGAGTCGCTTCCGGCACGCTCCCTGGCAAGTTAATCGTTGGCGGAACGACATTGACGATCCAACGCACTGGCAGAACATCATCGAAACCACCCCAGATATCTCTCACTTCGATGATGTACTGACCCGGTGTCGGTGGCAGGATGATGAATCCGTAACCCTCCGCAGCCGCTAACGCGACCACAGGGTCCAATCCAGAGAAGTTACCGGGGCCTAAACTGAGTGCGAAGACCGGTGTGATATGCCAGTACTGGAGTGGATTCTCAACCTCGACGCCATTGATGGTAACAACGGAATCGGTCAGGTCACTGATGAAGGTATTGGCGCAGTCCCGCAAGTCCTGTTCGTTGCGATTGATATATGGTTCCGGATCGATCGTTGAGCACATCGCGGCACTCACCTGTAAATACAACGCAGTGCCCTCGGGGACAGCGCAGGTGATCTCGTACTCCGGCGAACCAGATACGTCATACACACTTGGCAGGAAAAACACCGGGCCAAACTGAGCGATAGAGCAGAGACCATTATCGAGGTGGAAACTGGGGTGGGCATCAACCGGAATGCTAAACGACCACTGCCAGAATCGAGCGTCCCACTCTGCAGCCGTTGCGCCCTCGTATTCGTCTCCCGGCGGCACGATCTCTACCGGCAACACATCCTGAGCCGCGATGGCGACACCCAATGAGGTGGAAAAGAGGAGCGTGAGGCCGATCATACACCGCCGCAAGCTTTTCACAGCTTTCATCCCCCGAGCAATCCCGATATGTGGCCAGATCGTTCCCCGCGCACCGCATCCACCCGCCACAATCGCGTATCCGATTGAACCCTGTTGCCGCATTCTACCCATGCCGGCACAGTTTCACAATGGTTCCGATGCGCGGTCGTGATGTAACCAGGTCCCGGGAATGGAAGAGGTCAGGTCAACGCTGGCTGACCTCCTCTATCGTCTTGGAACATGGAGCTAGCGAGTTGTCGCCGAACTCACCGCTCCTAGTTGACCGGAGTGGAGACAGGAGCCTCTTCCTCAACGTTGACTGTTGGCGAGACGACATTCACAGTCCACCGTTCGGTGTTGCCCGTATCGATCATGCTGTGTCTGAATCTCGATGAAGTACTTGCCCGGTTCCGGAGGCAGAATCAGCAACGTATACGAATCAGAGACCGATAGAGCCGTGCCAGGTGGAACACCCAGGGAGTTGCCTTCAGCCAGGTTGAGTGCATGGATCGGTGTCACCACCCGATGATCCATCGTGTTCGGAAGGAATATCCGATTGACGCTCAACTTCTGGGACACGATGGCATCGGTAGCCGTTGTCGCACAGACAGAGAGCTCCTCCTCATTCGAGCCGAAGTACGGAGGTGGCTCAACGGTCGAGCAATTGGCTCCGCCCATTGGAACCAGGATGGCCACCCCTTCCGGAATGGTGCAGTTCACATTTCGGATTCCATCGCTGGAGAACATATGGACGGGCAGAAAGAAGACTGGACCCGACTGGCCGACACCGCACCATTTTCCCGTCGGATCTGTCCCTGGGTGAAGATCAAGCGGAAAACTCATATTCCACTGCTGCCATCGCACCTCCCATTCGGCCACCGTTAAGCCTTCGTACTCCTCGCCAGGAGGAAGAATTTCCACTTCCAACTCCGTCTGCGCGGAGAGGACCATGCCAAACATTGATGAGAGGAGTAACGCGAGTAGGATCGCACCTCGACGTATACCTTTCACCGAGTCCCTCCATATTCCTTTGACAGGTAGGCGAACTACGCCGCTCGCCACCTGCGGCAAGAGCCGCTCTATCCAGTAACTGGATATGTCTCTTAGTTCGACTTCCGTAACAGCAGTATGAAGATGCCTAAGCTAAAACGCAATAGGTGCAAATCGGTAGTGTTTACGGTTCAACTTGTGGATGTATGGAACGCAACACCTCGGTCCTCGCGACCGAGGTGTTGAACGGGCGAGACGCGCTTTAGACGCCCATCGCGTCTTTGACGCGATCGAGGAAGCCCTTACCCTTTGGTTGCGGTGTGACTTCCTTGCCCAGGCTGGAACTCAACTGCTCGAAGAGTTCCTCCTGCTCCTTGCTCAGTTTCTTCGGAATGATGACCTCGACGGTCACCAACTGGTCTCCGCGCTCGCTACCACGCAGATCGGGCACACCCTTGCCGCGAAGGCGGAACTGCTGACCGCTCTGCGTACCACCGGGAACGGTGAACACCACCGGTCCATCCAGCGTATCGATCTCGATATCGTCGCCAAGCGCCGCCTGGGCAACATTGATGCCGACCGTGCTGTGGATCTGCTTGCCGCGACGTTCAAAGAACTTGTGACTCTGAACCCGCACTTTGACAAACAGATCACCAGCGGATCCCTTGCCCGGAGCCGCTTCACCCTGGCCGGTCATGCGAATCGTCTGACCATCATCGATACCAGCCGGTACCGTCACCATCAGCTTGGTGTACTTGCGAGTGCGACCACGCCCCTTACACGCGGGACAGGGATCGGTGATTTGAACGCCTTCACCATTGCAGGTCGGGCATGGACCGCTGGTCATGAACTGACCGAGGATCGTCTGCTGCACGCGACGAACTTCGCCGGTACCGCCGCAGGCAGAACAGGTCGGCGGTGTCTCGCCGTCCTTCATGCGCGTGCCGTGGCAGCTCTCACAGGTCTCGAGTCGATCCACTTCGATCTCACGCTCGGTACCGAAAACGGCATCCTCAAAACTGAGATTGAGCGAGACCTGAATATCGGCACCGCGCTGTGGTGCCCGGGCACGAGTGGAACCGCCCATGCCGCCACCAAAGAACGTCTCGAAGATATCGCCGAAAGGCGATCCCTGGGCACCGAATCCGCCGAATGGATCGCCACCGAAACCACCCTGGCCATTGACGCCTGCGTGACCGAAGCGATCGTAGGCGGCCCGGCTATCCTCATTACTGAGGACCTCGTAGGCCTCGTTGACTTCCTTGAACCGGATCTCGGCGTCCGGCTCCTGACTGATATCAGGGTGATACTGCTTCGCCTTGGCCCGGTATCCCTTCTTGATCTCCACCTGCGTGGCGGATTTGGATACGCCAAGGACCTCGTAGTAATCGCGCTTCTCTGCCATGTGCTCACTTTGGAGTTGCGGTGCAGATCTGCACCAATCGCATACAAAAACCGCGGAAGTACATCACCGCGGTGTTCAGCTTACGCACCCAAGAGTATAGCAACTTACCACAAGTTGGTATTGACCGGAACGAAACCGGATCGTCATATGTTATAGATGCAGGAAACAGATTGACATCAAGGAGAAAATCAGGATGAATGTAAAACGATTGGTCCTCGCCTCAACTTTCGCGATTTCCTCCCTGCTCACGCCGATGATGGCATCCGCCGCGATTCCGTGCGTGGCTAATCCACTCATTGAGACGCCAGAGACGCAGATCATGCCACTGATCTATCGAGAACTCCCGATCGATTTCATCGATCTCATGCGCGGTTACAAACCGGTGGATCGACCGGAGTTGATTCCCACTCCATTCAATGCCGCCGCCACAGCTGAAGTTCCGGACAACGCAGCCAACTCTCGTTCTGCGGCGGAGGGTCTGCTGCGTTGCATGAACTATGATGATACGGTCTCGTTCCTCACCAACTCCACACCGCACTTCCGCGCGTTCCGCGTGGGTATCGGGAATCCGGATGCCGCAACGGTCTACCTCAATGCCGGTAGCGGTGTGCAGACGATCTCAGTCCGACACGGTATCGAGCTTGAGGACGGCCGTTGGGTCGTCGATTATTCCGCGATCGTGGATGGTGACAAGTACATCGCCGGCGAGATGGTCTTTGTGCTGGACGGCGAGTTCTTCTATCTCGACGAAGCAAACCTCACCACCGAAGCCACGCTTGATGGTGAGACGGTAGAGATTATGCTGAACGAGGTATCCACACGCGAGATCAAGATGTATGAGGTGTCACAGGGTGATCGCATTGTCTGGACGAACGAGTCCGAGTCCGCGGTCACTATCGAGGTCACGAACGCGGATACCAATATCATCTTTGACGGTTGGGCCAGCGGAGGGATGTTGGTAGGTGGCGAGGATCGCAACGTGCTGCCGATCGTGAACATGGAACCGGGTGAGTACACCATCATAGTCAGATTCGTCGACAGTGAGATAGCCTACACCGCGACGATCATCGTGACGGAACCATAAAGACACGGGAAAACAGGTGGAACCCCGGCCAGGCGATTCTCGCCCGGCGCGGGGTTCCACTGTGTCAGGGCGTATCTCTAAGAGGGCTCAGTGTCGTTGAGTGGCCGCCAAGGATGGGGATCGGGCTGCGCCGTTAACCCGATGAATCACTCGGGGAGCAATACCCGAGCATTCAAATCGTAGCGCAACCCACTGGTAAGCATCGCCAGCTTCACGTTCGCGAGACTGACCTCGCCGTAATTGGGCACTCGATAGAAATCGCTGAACATATCACTACCATCAACGATGGTAACGCCGTGATTGCCAACAACCTCAAGAATGCCATCGCTGCCAATAATCGCGGCAGTATCCTCGTCGACGCCGATGCCGAGCAAGCGTGGATTCGAGGCTACAAGGGCCAGAAGGCGGCCAAGTCGGTTGCGCTGCCGAAAGTGCTGGTCGAGGATGACACCGGAGATCAGGCCGAACCCGGCCTTCAGATGCGCTGAACCGGCTTTTGGAATGCTGCCGCCGGCACCTCGAGCCACCATATGATCCGACAGGATAGAGGCACCAGCGCTGGTGCCGGCCACCACGGCGCCAGCCTGGCTGCGTTCGGTGACCAGGTTCTCGAGTAGCGTGCCGCCGATCATGACGGACAATCGCAATTGGTTGCCACCCGTCAGAAAGATGCCAGTCGCTTCACGGGCCCACTCGAGCCGAGCGGCATCGTTGGCATGCTTGCGGGTATCAATCCGGATGACATCCACATGGCTGGAACCCATCTCTTCAAATATCTGCTTGTAGAACTGTCCGGTGGTTTCCAACATGGACGCTGTCGGCATGACAGCTATTCTGCTGGATGATCCACCTGCCAATTCAAAAAACCGGCGAAGAACCACCTTCTCCCCTTCCCGATCCTCTGCGCCACCAATGGGCATTAGGACTCCGCGTGAAACCGCAGCCTGAAGTTGACTGGATTCGCCGAGATCGTTCGCGGGTGAAGGTGTAGTCATGGTGAAGCTCCTGTGGAATTGGGCGGCAAAAATACCGGCCGCGACCACCGCAATGATGGGTGGTCGCAACTACCGTTATCAAGGCATTGTTCCGTTCTGGAACGATACCAATGCCGGGATGAATGGCGTTAGCGAGCACATGGTGAATTACTCGCGCCAAGATCCTTCGCGTTACTCAGGATGACGTTGAGCACCGCGTTTCACACGCGGCGCTATATCTCCGGGAACTCGTTCTCGATGAGGCGCAGATCAATGGCAAAACCAGCACGCTGCATGGCGGTGCGATAGAACCACGGTGCCGCCATGCTGAGATAGATGCGCGCGTCCAGATCGTCGATCAGATGCTGCGGCAGTCCGGCAGCACCAAATCTGGCACCAGCAACACCACCCGCAATCGCACCATAGCTCGCGGTATCACCGCCGTGGCGAACCGCCGTCAGCACAGCATCCTCGTACGTCTCGGCTTTCCGCACGATCTGGCCGATCTCGGCAATCCGGACGCTCACTTCAGACTCGCTGCCATTGGACGGCAACGTCCAGTCCGGATCGCGATCGACGTACCGGGCCGCCTGATCGGTCAGTGCCGCCACGGCGGCAATGGCATCCACGGACTCCGTATCGGTATGGGTCAAGCGAGCGACGAGCCCGGCATCGGCGTACATATCCGCAAGATTCGGCTGACGCACCGAGTGCAACAGACCGATAATCACTCCCCGCGCAGCGACAGAGGATTCAACAACCGTCTCAGCATCGGGTGGCGCAAAGCCATCATGATCATAGCCAGCCTCGATACCGGCGATGACGGCCTCACTCATCCAGCGACGACTACCACTCTCGGCAAGATAGTTGAGACGGGCGTTGATATTCTCGGCATCGATATTGCCGCCATTGGTCGTCAAGCTCTCGACGAGACAGAGGGCGAACTCGGTGCGATCGCTAATCACGCCCTTCACCGGTTCACCCTCACCTACCTCGGGCAACTCAAGATACGTTTGCAGATCGCCGATCTCCCCGGCGGATTTGCCAAGTACCGGCAGACCCAGCGCATCGCCAATCGCCATGCCGACTAAAGCACCCAGAAACGCGTTTTCGTTGCCCAGAGGTTGTGTCACGTTGTTCCCTACTCGACCGTCACCGACCCCGTCGCGACGCCCGCCTTGCTACATACCGCGGTGATGGTGATTTCGTCGCCAGCATTCGCCTTAACGACCCACTCCCCGTATCCACGTGCAAGATTACCCGATCGTGGAGGCGTACCAAGCGGTGTATGCAGTGCCGAGCGACCAGCGAGGTGATCGATCTCAACCTCGTCCTTGCCCACAGCAATCTCAGCGCCCGTGAGCGTCAGCTTCGGTGGCTTGATCGTCTTGGTGCGTTTGCCAACCTCACTTAGGTGGGTCGGGAGGAAACCATCGTTGACGACGACCGCTCCGACCTTGTAGATCTGGCCACCAATGTTCTCGACCTTGATCGACTCCAGCTTCAGTTGCGGCAGCACACCCATCTTGCGCATAACGAAGCGGGCATTACCGGAGGTCACTTCCTCCAGCAACGGTCCGGGAGGATTCTGGAAGGCAAACTTGTAATCCCACCCACCGATCTCGACCGAACTAAGCTGCGGATGCTCGAATGGCTTCCAATCGAAGATACCTTCACCTTCCGCGAACTCGTCCAGTACCTTGGCCATGGCGAGTTCGTCAGAATCCGGATGCTCATGTCCCCAACCGATCCAGTCGGTGATCTCGATACCGGCCTTGGCGGGCAGACTCCAGAGCTCGGTGCTGTAGGCGTAGACACCGAAAGTCTCATAAACCCAATCCAGAACGGAACCCGTGATCGACTTCTTCTTGTCATAGGCAAAGTCATCGTGGATGGAGATGCACTTGTAGCCCGTCTCCTCCTCGCCCATCTTGCCGATCGCCTTGTAGACGGCGAGATCGGCCTGATTCATGTCGGCATCGGTGGCATTCACGCTGGGGCGGAGGATAACACCACTCCAGGTATGGAGATGCTGGGCAGTGCCGATATTGGGATGTGCGAAGAGGAAGTCCGCGAGTGCCCGCGTTTCGGGTTCACTCAGTGGGAACTCACCAGCGCCTTGCTGTTCCCACTCCGGTCCCCAGACCCGCGGGAAGTTGCGGTTGAGATCGAGGCCGTAATGCTCTTTGGCAACGGCGATCTTGCCACCATCCCAATTGCGGATAAGCCCTTCCTCGAATACAGAATAGTAGGTGCCACCACGCTCATCCGGACCGCGACGGATCATGACGCGGGGATCCTCCGGATGCTCCTTCCAGGCGCCAGCATCGTCGCGCACACGCATGGAGAGGATACGGCCGTCACCATCCAAATCCTCGCGGCGGAGTCCATCCTGCGGCTCGGTTTCAGGGTAGAGACGTACGGAACTCCGAAGTCGCTCGGGAGTCGTGAGGTACAACTCCATGCCATCCAACATGATCGCCGGCACGGTGTAAAGTGTGACGGTATCCAGCAGATGGGTGACCGTCTCATCCTCACCATAGCCGGTGAGCAAGTGATTGATCAGCCAGAGAATGGTGGAGCAGCCGGTAACCTCACCCGCGTGAATGTTGGCATCCAGGAAGGTGGCAGGTTTGCTGCTGTGGTGACCGGTGGCGGTATTGGTAAGCGTTGCCGCCCAGATATCGCGCCCTTCCAGCGTCTTGCCGATGCTCTCGACCGAGATCAAAGTGGGATACTGCTGCTCCCAGTTCCGTAGCATCTCGGTGAGATGGCCGTATGTGTAATAGCGATCCGGTCGGTACTCCGCCGAATCCGCCACCCATGGTGATATTCCGGTTGTCATGCAGATCATCTCCTGTTACGTGCAATGCCGAACGAGTTCCTTGTTCTTGTCGCACAATTTGGTGTCATTGTCGACTGTCTCCCTTACGTTGACTGACCTACCGATGCACCATAGACTCGATCAGGTACAGAACTCACGAATTGCCATTTCACGGGAGTATGAACTTGGGCGTTTCAGAGAACCAGAAGCTCGCGACCATCGCCGTGCACGCGGCCGACTACGATTCCATCGCGCCGGCGATTCCGACGGTGCCGCCGATCCACTTCGCTTCGTCGTTCGTATTCGAGGACTACGCCGATCTCGATCGCGTCTTCGACGATCCGCGGGAGGGCTATGCATACGCCCGCTTCGGTAATCCGACGGTGCGCTCGCTCGAGACGATGATGGCCAGGCTGGAAGGTGCCGAAGCCAGCATCGCCTATCCCAGTGGCATGGCGGCGGTCGATGGTGTCTTCGGTGTGTTCGCACAGCCGGGATCGCACGTCATTATCTCGCGCGATGTCTACGGCGCCACCCTGGGTTTGATGCGGCAACAGTATTGCAAGCTGGGTGTGACGCTCCACGAGGTCGACGCGACTGATCTCGATCAGGTACGCGAGGTCGCCGCGAAGTACAAGCCTTCTTTGATCCACGCCGAAGTGATCACGAATCCGTTGATGAAGATCAGCGATATCGCGGCTTTGGCAGAAATCGCGCACGCCAATGGTGCGGTGCTTTCCATCGACAATACCTTCGGTACACCGATGCTGATACGACCCATTGAGCTCGGTGCCGATATCGTCCTCCATAGCACCACCAAGTTCATCGGCGGTCACGGCGATGTCATGGGTGGAATCGTCTCCGGTAACCTGGATCACATCACCGCCATGCGAGACCGCGCCCGTATCAACGGATCGATACCGGGACCGATGGACGCCTGGTTGACGGTGCGCGGCATCCACACACTGCATCTGCGGATGAAGGCTCATAGCGCCAACGCGCTTGTCGTCGCGAGATGGCTGGAATCCGATGATCGTATCGATGTGATCAACTACCCCGGTTTGCAACCGGATCATCTCGCTGATCAATTCCTCAGTGCTGATCGCGGTGGTTTGCTCAGCTTTGAGATCAAGGGCGCGACACTGGAAAGTTGCGGTCGCTATCTCGAAGCCGTCAAGTTGCTGAAACCTGCGACGACGCTGGGCGATGTCTCCTCGGTGACGCTTCATCCGGCACGAGCCAGCCACCGCGGCTTCACGCCGGAGGAGCGAGCGGCTTGGGGCATTCGCGATAACCTGCTGCGCGTATCGGTGGGTATAGAGGATGTGGACGATATCATCTCCGATCTCGATCAGGCGATCTCCGCCGCTACTCCATAAGGAGCACCGATGACTGATTACTTCCCTGCCTTTGGTTGGCCAGCCGGACATCGCACAGCCATCTCGTTGCTGGTGCATGTTCCTGGTCACGGTTTCCGTGATGGAGACGATCAGCTCGGTCTGGATTACACACCGCAGGGTGTGCGGCACATACTGCGGGTCCTTGCTGATGTTGATGTCACTGCGACATTCGCCTTTACGTCAGAAGCCATTGCGGACACGCCAGAGTTGCTGGCAGAGGTCCATGCGGCCGGGCACGAGCTGGCTGTCAGTAACTGCAGCACCACCGGCTCAATCGAGGATGTGATCGACGCAATCGCCGATCGATTCGACCTCCGGGTGAACGGATTGGTAGCGAGAATTCCCGGGTTTCCAACCAGCGAGTTGGAGATCGACTGGGGTAGCGACAACGGTATGGCCTGGCTCATCGATGGTCGCTCCGGAGATCTTCCTTCGCTACAGAGCGATCCGAATGCTGCGCTCATCCCCACCTCCCCCTACCTCATTGATATGACCTGGCTCTCGCCGCAGCGACCATTGCCCCCAAGCTCCTTGCTGGAGTCCTGGATGTTGACATTGGATGCGTATCGGGAGGGCGGTATCTTCATGCCGATCATCGTGCATCCACACGTCATTGGTCGCCCTGGATTCCTGGGCACGCTGACCAGGTTCCTGGACGATGTGATCGCCCGAGGCGATGTCTGGATCGCGCCAATGCAGCATATCGCCGCTACCTGGCACGCCTACTACGCCGAGAACGGAGAGGACGACTAATGCGCGGTAATCTGTTGATTCACGGCGGTCCGATTCTGACGATGAATCTGGCTCAACCTGAGGTTGAGGCGGTCGGTATCATCAACGGCAAGGTGACCGCTGCTGGTTCACTGGCTGATGTCCGTGCCGAGATGAGCACCCATTATACTGATATCAATCTCAAGGGGCGAATGGCAACACCGGGGCTCTATGATGCTCATGCCCACATTTTCGGAACAGGTGTCGCCGCGAGTGAGATTGAGGTCAATGCGGATCGCGTTGATTCGATTGCGGATATCGTCCAACTGGTAAAGCAGCGAGCGGAATCAACACCCGCCGGAACCTGGATCGTGGCCCAGGGATACGATCAGGAGAATCTGGCAGAGAAGCGTCACCCGAACCGGATCGACCTCGACGCAGTCGCCCCCAATCATCCGGTCATGATCAAGCGCACCTGCCATCACATTCTGGCAGCAAACAGCGCCGCGCTAGCGCTGGCCGGTATCAACGCCTATACGCCCGATCCCGATGACGGCACGATTGATCGCGACGAACACGGGGAACCGACGGGTGTCCTGCGCGAGAAAGCAATGAATGCCGTCTATGATGCCCAACCGGAGTTAAACGACGACGAGGTACTGGACGCAATCATCACCGGTGGCAACATCTGGCGCAGCCAGGGTGTGACCTCGGTGGCAGACGCCGGACCCGGTGTTCCTTTTGGACAGGCATTCACGGCCTTCCAGCGAGCCCATGCAGCCGGGACATTGCCCGTTCGCGTCTATGCGATGATGCTGATCAATGACACCCTGGATGAACTGATCGAGTTGGGAATCAGGACGGGGCTGGGTGATGCCTGGCTGCGGGTAGGCAACGCCAAGCTCTACACCGATGGATCAATCGGTGGCCGTACTGCCCGCATGGGTTACCCATACCAGGACGAAGAGAGCAATGTCGGTCTCTGGATGGAAGACCCAGACGTGATGACCGCCAAGATGATCAAGGCCCACAAGGCGGGTTTCCAACAGGGACACCATGCTATCGGTGATGCCGCGATCTGGCTGCTGCTGGACGCCTATGAGCGGATGCAAGCAGAGATGCCAGTCGCCGATTTCAGACCCCGCATCGAGCACTGCTCGATCCTCACCGCCGAGATGGTTGATCGCATTCAGAAGATCGGTGCGGTACCGATCCCTGGCACAACCTTCCTTTACGATATGCGACCGGTCTATCTCGCCAATCTCGGTGCCGAGCGCGTTCGCTACGCCTATGCAATGAACACATTCCAGCAACGCGGTATTGTGGCGGCAGCCAGCACCGATTCGCCGGTGTCACTGGTGAACCCGATGATCGGTATCCAGATGATGGTCACCAGACGTGATCGCAATGGCGACGAGATCTTCACCGAGGAGCGAGTTTCTCTTGAGGATGCAATTAGGGCGTACACCTGGAACGGCGCATACGCTTCACACAGCGAACACGAGAAGGGATCGCTGGAGGTTGGTAAACTGGGAGATGTCACCATCTTCGAGACCGATCTGCGCACGGTCGATCCCATGCATCTGCGAGATGTCCGTGCGGATTACACGATCGCCGATGGTGAGGTTGTCTACGAGCGCACCTAGACCACAGGAGGGACTCTTCCCATGACTGTCACATTGACCTGGCACGGACATTCCGCATTTGCTCTCGAGGCCGACGGTAAACAGATACTCATTGATCCCTGGTTTTCTGGCAATCCGGCATGTCAGGCGTCGGCTGACGACCAAAATCCGATCGCGATTCTACTGACACATGCCCACAACGATCATGTCGGCGACACCGTCTCGATCGCGAAGCGAACCGGTGCAAAGGTCATCGCCACGGCCGAGTTGGCTGGGCTCATAGGCAAGCTGGGTGTCGAGAACGCTCATGGCGGCAATCACGGCGGCACCGTGGCCTTCGATGGGGGCACCAGCAAGTTCGTCCCCGCCTGGCACACCAGCAGCTACACCATGCCCGATGGCTCGGTGGTTGCACCGGGGGTTCCGGCTGGACTGGTTGTCCGCTTCGGCGGTAAGACGATCTACTTCGCCGGCGACACCTGTCTCTTTGGCGATATGGCCCTCATCGGCGAAGAGGGGCTTGATCTGGCCGTTCTCCCGATCGGCGATAACTATACGATGGGACCAGCTGACGCCATCAAGGCCGCGAAACTGTTGAAAGCGAAAGCTGTGGTTCCCTGCCACTACAACACCTTTCCGCTACTCAAACAGGATGGTGCCCAGTTCGCGAGGGACATCGAAGCACAGACGTCATGCAAAGCGTTCGTGCCGCAGCCGGGCGAATCGATTGAGGTCCAGTAGCGTGACCGATCAAACGACCATGGATGCGATCCGCGAGGAGATGCGTCGGACCGCCTATCAGAAGAAGGCCGTCTCCAAACTCTCCGGCAAGGAGACGTTGGATTACGCAATCGCCTTCTTCAAGGAACGCGGCTATCGCGCTGGATTGACTGGTCGACCGGGGCAGATGTTCGTCATGGGTGGCAAGGAAGGACTGCTTCCGCGCGTAACCGGCGAGATCAAAGTGCAGACGAATGTCGGCAAGGGCAAAGCCACCATGGTCACGATGGATGCCACCGGGGAAAAGCTGCGTGACGTGATGGCTGAGTTCCACAAATCACTACGGTCACAGAAACCAGCCGATGTCGGGATCAGCGAAACACCGGTGCAACCATGACAACCGAACACCTGACGCCTCATGCAGCCCCGCAACTCCTAACACCGGAAACCAGACTAGGTCCGGTTCATCTTGATGTCACCAATGGTGCCAACAGCACGCTGTTCTGGACGCGGTACATTGGCCTTCGTGTCATCGCGGAACGCGAAGATTGCATCGAACTTGGCGTTGATGGCAAGGTGTTGATCGCCCTCCATCCTGGAGTCACTGGTCCGGTGGTTCCACGACGGACTGGCCTCTATCACGTCGCCATTCATGTGCCCGCCAAGGTAGAACTCGCCCGGGTTGTGGCTCGCCTGGCCTCGCTGAGTTGGCAGCAATCGCCAACCGATCATACCGAGTCGATGGCGACCTACCTCTCCGATCCGGATGGTAATGGTATCGAGATCACCTTCGAGACACCGGACCGAGGACACCTGGTGCGAGACAACGCATCCTTTGGCGCAATGTTGGCCGATGGCACCATGCGCAGTGCAACAGAGGCTCTGGATGTCAACGACCTGTTAAGCACGCTCTCCGCTGACGACGATCTGTCAGCTCCTATGCTAGCCGGAACCCGGATCGGTCATGTCCATCTGCACGTCGGCGATCTGGATGCGACCCGGAAGTTCTATCGGGATGTGATCGGTTTCGGAGATATGCGCGCGTTTGAACGATTTGGCATGAGTGATTTCTCGCTCATCACCAGTTACGTGCCGCACGCCCTGGCGATTAATACCTGGAATGGTCGCTCGGCTACACCAAAGCCAGAAGATACAGCCGGATTGCGAGAATGGACCCTCATCGTTCCGCAGA
>JAMLHR010000080.1 GCA_023957015.1 Thermomicrobiales bacterium
TCGATCATCTCCGCACCCTCAAAGTGCAGGATGGCGCTGAGCGTCCCCGTCTCGATGTTCTCCTCGATATCCTCGACGAAGGTCACCACACTCAGCGGATCGTCCGTCCAGGTCGGGCTGTTCTCATTGTCCAGGTCCTTTAGCAGGTTGCCACCACCAGCCTCCAGATTCAGCAGTCGCGCCACCATCGCGTTCGCGAACTGCTGGGCATAGGCCAGGCTGGGACTGCCGTACTCGTCCGCGATCTCGACACCCTTCAACCCATTACCGAGCAGTGCATCGAGCTCGGTTGAGAACTCCCCCTCCGGCGTCGGCACGAAGCAGGCGAAGAATCCACCGATGAAGCCCCCCTCGGCAGCGCGCGGGGCATCGACATGACCAAGATCGCCACGCTTGTAGAAGTCGCGACCGGTGCTGATCAGACTCAGTAGTGTGTCATTGTGTCCATCGAAAACGGGTACTTTGGCGTGCTCGCTCATAGTGTCTCCTGTGATTGCGCCATTCGCGCAGGTGCATCTTTCCGGTATCATGCACGACATACGCCAATTACGCACGTGGTGGACGTGCGGATAGCATTGCCGGCAGATTATCCGGCCAAAACACGACAAGGGAGTGCATATGTCTGCAGGAATGTTGAGCGGTAAAACCGCCGTCGTCATGGGTGTGCAGAACCAGTGGAGCATCGCCTGGAAGATCGCGACCGCGCTGGCTGACGCCGGTGCAGATGTCGCCATCACCTACATTGATGAGCGTGCCAAGAAGAATGCGGAGAAGCTGGCCGAGACCGTGCCGGGCATGAAGACCTATGTCTGCAATGTCAGTAACGATGAGGAGATGGTCGCGCTACGTGAGAGCCTGAAGGCGGACTACGGCAAGCTGGACATCCTCATCCACAGCATCGCCTATGCTCCCGCGGCGGAGTTGACGAATCGATTCCTGGAGACGACGCGCGAGGGCTTCAATATCGCGCTCGAAACCAGCGCGTTCAGCCTGGTGGCTGTTGCCCGCGAGTTGACACCGATCATGAGCGAAGGTGGCAGTATCGTCACCCTGACCTACCTCGGTGCCGATCGCGTCTTCCCGAAGTACAACGTTATGGGTGTGGCCAAGGCCGCGCTGGAGAGTTGCGTCCGCTACCTGGCCGCCGATCTCGGCGAAGCCGGCATCCGCGTCAACGCGATCTCCGCTGGTCCGATCAAGACAGCCTCCGCCCGTGGTATCCCGGGCTTCAGCACCATGCAGGAGCAGGCAGTCGAGAAGTCGCCGCTCGGTCATGTGTTTGAGCCGGAGCATGTGGCAAATCTGGCCGCGTTCCTCTGCAGCGATGGTGCCGCTGGCATCACGGGTGACACCATCTTTGTGGATGGTGGTTACCATGCGATGGGGATCTAGGCTCCATCCAGAGACGGATCGTGTGCGATCCGTCTCTGGAACCTCCGGCGTAGTCGGTCCACAATCTCAAATGCCGCGAACCCGGGTTCAAAATCAACGAACCAGACACTTCCAGGCTGCCCGCGGCGGTGAGATTCCCCAATTAACACCAATGCGGAACCTGTTCCCGAACCCACGTGCATTCTCCCCAACATGTCAGCTTCGCCCATCTACACTTCAAATGCGAACATTTGTTTCACATTGAGGTGGACATCATGGAGATCACGTTCACGCCGTTGACCGAGGCCGATATCGAGACACTCACTCCGATCATGACGCGCTCCTTCGACGACGATTCCCTCCGCTACACCGGCGAGCCAGGTGGCCCTCCAGGCTACAACGATGGTTCATTCCTGCGCGGATGGGGATTGCACAAGGAAGCAACCTCGTTCCGGGTGGATGTGGATAGCAGGCCTGCGGGTGCGGTGATTCTGTGGCTGCATGAGAACCAGGAACACTTTCTCGGCTGTATGTTTCTCGATCCAGACTACATCGGGAAGGGTATCGGCACACGCGTCTGGAAGATGATTGAGGAACGCTATCCGGACACCCGCGTGTGGAGCACCGAAACACCCCTGCGCTCAACTGGCAACCTAGTCTTCTACATCAACAAGTGTGGATTCCACGCCACCGAGATCGTGTTCCCGGAGGATATGCCCGACGGTAGCGTCAACTTCCGCAAGGAGATGCGAGGGTAGCTGCGGTCACCGCATACAAGGGCTGAGATGATACTTCCGCGAAGGACCAAAGAGGCGCGGAGCGCCGTGGAGTCTCCGCGCGAAAGGCTCGCTCCCGCTGCTCGGCTACGCCTCAGCCACCTTCGGTGCGCACCGCCGAAGGCGCTCTGAATGACGTGGCTGACCACGAAGCGAAGCTTAATAATCCGACCGATGGTCCTCGTGATAGATAACCACCAGGATCATCGAACCTAACATACGAACCTCCGGTTCGTTGTCGACCATAAAGGTCGACGCTACCGTTTTGCGCTACATTGGTGGTCGCAGGCGGCTGAATTGGATTCTCCCGGATCGCTGAACCCGGGCAACTCACGGTCGCTCTCGCGACCGATCGACCCAGGTCTACAAAGCAGTCTTCCGGCTACGCGTCGACAGAGGTGCAGCATCGGCGGCCATGCGCACAAGCTCCGCCAACCGATCCTCGTCAATCGCGTCCAGACGGACGATAACGGCGTTGTAGCCGTTGTAGTGATCGGTGGTGAAGAACACCTCCGGCTCACCCATGAGCAACGCTTCCTTGTCATCACCATCTGCTACCCGGAAAAGGTATTGATCGTAACGCGGCACGCGGGCCTTCTTTGGATGCACGCGCTCGGGATACGGCCAGATCATGCCCTTACCCTTGAGCGAGAACGAGTAGTCGTCCTTCTCCGAAGCGACGACACCGGGGATAGATAACGCGATACGACGCAGATCGTCTTTGGTGGTCATGGGCTATCTCCACATTACCGACGGCTGCGCCGTCGATGCGGGTGCATACCTTGCAGGATGCGTCCCTACGTGACTGACGCGGGCATTCGGCACACAATCGTCACACGCCCAGCGTACCAGCCCCGTATAATTGCGGAAACGAACGCGAAGCAACGGAGCACGTATGATTACCCGCCTTGATCCCATCAGAATCTTCCGCATAGCGCTGCTTGGGTTCATCATCGCGCTCGGGTTCATGTCTGCCTCGGCGCAATCAGGCAATCGCGTTGTCGTCCTGGAGATCGACGACACGATTACCCCCGCGATGGCGAGCTATGTGAAACACGGTATCAGCGAGGCCGAGCGGAAGGGAGCGGACGCCATCGTGCTGCGCATCGATACGCCTGGTGGACTCAGCACCGCGATGGACGATATCGTCAGCGCGGTGGTTGCCAGCGATGTCCCGGTCATCGCCTGGGTGGGTCCGAGCAATGCCCGCGCCGCCAGCGCCGGTGTCTACATCACCTACTCCGCCCACATCGCCGCGATGGCACCGAACACGAATATCGGCTCGGCCAGCCCCGTATCATCCGATGGCTCGGATATGACCGATACGATGGAGGCCAAAGTCACGAATGATGCCGTCGCCCGTATCCGCAATCTGGCCGAGTTGCGAGATCGCAACGAGGAGTGGGCGATCAAGGCGGTACGCGAGGCGGACAATATCACCGCAACCGAAGCGCTGAATCTGGGTGTGATCGACCTGATCGCACCGAACATCCCCACACTCCTGAACGATATCGATGGCATGACCGTCACACTGGATAACGGCGAGCAGGTGGTGCTGAGTACCGCTGGCGCATCGACCGAGAATGTGAGCATGAACGCCTTCGAGCGCTTCCTACAGCTGATCTCGAATCCTACCATCGCCTACCTGCTCCTCAGCTTCGGCTCACTCGGTATCTTCCTGGAGCTGAGCAATCCGGGGTCGTTTATCCCCGGTATCATCGGCGTCGTCTGCTTCATTCTCGGGTTCTATGGCCTCGGCACACTCCCGGTGAACTGGACCGGTGTCGGGCTCATCGGGCTGGCGTTCGCGCTCTTCTTCATCGATCTCTTCGTCAGTTCCTATGGGCTGCTGCTCGTTTGGCGGCATGATCTCCTTTGTTCTCGGCAGTTACATGCTGATCGATGAGTCGGTACCTGGCTATGGTGTCGTGGCGAGACCCGTCATCTGGACAGCTGCCGGACTGGTCCTCCTGAGTGCCATCGGTATCGGTATGCTGGTGGTGAAGCTGCAACGCAGCGCTCCAAGACCGGCAAGAAGGTCATGATCGGTCAGATCGCGACAGTGCGTGCGCCACTGAATCCATCTGGTATGGTCTTCTTCGATGGTGAGCTGTGGAAGGCGACGCTCGAGGCGAGCGATCCCGCTCCGGCGGGTACAAGTGTGCGTATCGTTGGTATCCCTGCAGTATTCGGTTGACCGTTGCCCTGACCGATGAGGCGGAAACGAATGTCGTTGCTGACACACCGCGTCGCGAGGGGATTGGTACCCGTAAGCCAATATTCGTGATGGTAGCAGGGGAGCACCGAGAAGGTGGCGAGGCGGAACCGAGCAACAAAGCGAGCCATTGTCTCCCCTCGATTAGCGAATGAAGGGGCCGGAACAAGCTGCCCTCCTACCGAAATCCGAGCGGCAATGGTGCCGCAACGCAAAGGATATGTGATATGCAGTGGATTCTTTTAGGTGTCGTTCTCGTCTTCATCCTGCTGGTCCTGATCCAGTAGCATCAAGGTGGTGCGGAATACGAACGTGGTGTGGTCTTCCGACTCGGTCGTCTGGCCGGTGTGCGTGGCCAGGCTTGATCCTGTTGGTGCCATTCATTGAGCGCATGCAGAAGATCGATCTGCGTACCGTGACGATGGATATCCCGGCGCAGGAAGTGATCACGCGCGATAACGTGACCGTGCGCGTCAACGCGGTCGCCTACTTCCGGGTTATTGATCCGAGCGCGGCGGTGGTGAATGTGGCGGACCACATCCGCGCCACCAGCCAGATCGCGCAGACAACGCTGCGCGAATTGATATCGGCCAGAGCTCGCTGGACGATCTGCTCAGCCAGCGCGAGAAGATCAATCGGGAACTGCAGCAGATTATCGATGAGCAGACCGAGCGAAGTGAGCCGTCAAGGTCAGTGTGGTTGAGGTCAAGGACGTAGAGCTGCCGCAGGGCATGCAGCGGGCGATAGCCCGCCAGGCCGAGCCGAGCGCGACAAGCGCGCCCAGATCATTCACGCCGAGGGCGAGTTCCAGGCCGCCGAGCAGCTCGGTCACGCCGCCGAGATCATCCAGCAGAATCCGGTCACGATTCAGCTGCGCTACTTGCAGACGCTGACCGAGATCGGCACCGAAGAACACGACGATCGCCTTCCGAATCCCGATCGATATGTTCGGCGCGCTTCTGGGCGACCGTACCAGCGGTGGCAACAAGCCGAGCCCGGCACCGCTTCGATAAGCTGGTCAGGTGGACGACGAGCCAGTTGATGTTGAGCCAGAGGTTCGTGGCTTGAGGGACCGGCCGTAGAACGCGAGTTCCCCGCCCGCCCCGATCTGAAGGTATGCCGCACCGAAGGACGACTCGGGCAGTCAGAACACATGGGTTTTCCGAACGTAGCCCCGGGGTTGATCCCCGGGGTTCGTTTGTAGGACAGACGCGAAGGATCTCGGCATCACCAGCACCAGCACCACCATCGGTGGCGGTGATACCTCAACATCGCCGACCACACCTCTGCGTTCCGCGGCAGAGCAACACGTGACACATCATATCCTCGGGTGTATTCTTTGGGCAGGGACCACACGAATGTACCAAAATGGAGGAGATCATGATCTCTCGACGTAACGCGCTCAAACTGGGCGCTGCTGGTCTTACCTCGCCTACCCTCAGTGTCCCCCTTTCCTTACCAGTAGCGGCGACCGCTCAGGATCAATCCGGCAACGTTCCCTTGTTCCGCGGTAACACTGCCCGGGCCGACGAAACATCTGGACCAAGCCTGGATAGACCAATCGTTGTCTTATGGCGCTTCACATGGGAAAGCAGCATTCTTAGTCCACCGATTATGGTGAACGGTATCCTCTATGCCATAAGCGACGGTGGCACTCTCTACGCGATTGAGGCCAACTCCGGTACGGAACAGTGGCGTCTCGAATCCTATGACGGCTCTATTGACACACCGATCGTGGTTGATGGCATCCTCTACGCCGGAAGCGAAGGTGGTATCCTCTATGCGGTTGACGCAAACTCCGGCACGGAGCGGTGGCGCTTCACATCCGACGACGGCTGGATACTGACACCGATCATGGTTGACGGCATCCTCTATGCCAGAAGCGATGGTGGCAATCTGTATGCGATCAGCGCCGACTCCGGCATGGAACAGTGGCGCTTCACATCATCCGACGACGGCCGGATACACACACCGATCATGGTTGACGGCATCCTCTATGCCATAAGCGATGGTGCCACTCTCTACGCGATTGACGCAAACTCCGGCACGGAACGGTGGCGTTTCACATCCGACAGCAGCTCGATATACACACCGATCGCGGTTGATGGCATCCTCTATGCCAAAAACTCCGCTGGCACTCTCTACGCGATTGACGCAAACTCCGGTACGGAACGGTGGCACCTCGAATCCGACGAAGGCTCGATATACGCACCGATCGTGGTTGATGGTATCCTCTACGCCGGAAGCAACTATGGCACTCTCCATGCGGTCAGCGCCGACTCCGGCACCGAACGGTGGCGTTTCATATCCGACGACGGTGGGATAGATACACCGATCACGATTGATGGCATCCTCTACACTGGAAGCATCGGTGGCACTCTCTATGCGATCAGCGCCGACTCCGGCAGGGAACAGTGGCGCTCCACATCCGGCAACCACTCTTTTGGCACACTGATCGTAGTTGACGGCATCCTCTATAGCCGCAGTGGCACTCTCTATGCGATTGACGCAAACTCCGGCACGGAACGGTGGCGCTTCACATACGACGACGGTTGGACAAATACACCGATCGTGGTTAATGGCATCCTCTATACCTTTGACCGAGGCACTCTCTATGCGATCGGCAACCTCGATGACACCATTCTGATCAACGACGTCACTCTCCGCGGTGCGCCCTCCTCTACCGCTGTTGAGCGTGGCAATGCGAAGATTGGCAACATCGTCAGCAACGTTGGCTCACGCGAGGAGCGCGAAGGCCAGACGTGGGTGGAAGTGACAATCAACGATGTCACTGGTTGGATTCCTTTAGACGCAATTGATCCAGCGACACTGCCTCCCGAGGGTGAGATCGAGTACGTGTATATCCCGGAATAGTTGACTTGGGCGACCCCGGATCATGACGAAGCTGCGCTTCGTGGTCGAGCACAAGGCTCGACGCTACCCATGTCAATGGCAAATCGGCCGATTGGAACCCCGGGCTCAACCCGGGGTCCGCGCCCCATCACCTGATCCGTTTGTCTTCGTCCAGACGGGCGATCATAGCGTTGAGCACATCACGCGCTTCGGACGGACGCTCACGACGCATGGCGTCGG
>JAMLHR010000081.1 GCA_023957015.1 Thermomicrobiales bacterium
CGGTTTGCGGCTGACGCTGATCTCAGAGCGGCCGAGACTGGCGAGCAATCCGATCTCCGCCGCACCAAGACGTGTCCCTCGCCTGATCAGTAGTTCGCCGATGGCGATATCCGCCCCAACCGGCCTCAGATTCTGGCCAGGGGCGACATCCTCCTGCAGGATGCGGACATTGTCGTCCGCAAGCTCCGTCGCTTCCACCGGGACAACGGCGTCGGAACCGGGCGGTAGCGGCGCACCAGTCATGATGCGGACGCAATAGCCTTCGGTGACTTCGGCCGTGGTCGTATCGCCAGCGTTCTGGGTGGCGATGATCTCTCGCCATGGCGAAGCATCGGTCGCGATGACCGCATAGCCATCCATGGTGCTGGCTGGAAAAGGAGGGTAGGGCTCACTGGCCACGATATCCTCCGTGAGAATCCTGCCAAATGCTGTGTGGAAGGGGATCTGTTCCTCTGGAAGCTGCGAGATGTGATTGGCGATGATCTCCAGCGCTTCGTGTGGGAGCAGCATACGGTCGATGTTAGTTGGCTTCGGCAAAGCGGTCACCTGATTTCATGGGTTAGGGGTCATCTCATGATGAGCGGATTCTGGTTGCGGACATCATACCCAATGGCTGTTGCGGATTTGTGATGCGATGAGCAGGAAAATCCCTACGCGAATCACAATCAAGTGTAGGCATACTTGAATCAACCGGTTTACGATACCTATCGGTTGTGACGTGTGTGAGGAAGGGAACGAAGATGTCGGACGTTGATCCAAAGGTTTCTCGTCGCAAGTTCAATGGTCTTGCTGGTCTGGTGAGCGCGGGTGCGTTCGGCGCGACGCTGTCGCCGTGGGCGGCGAAGTCGATGGACGCCAAGGCTGTCAGTCTTACGGCCGAAGAGCTGTCCGTTGATGAGATGGATGCCTACCATGAGGCGGGCGTCAAGGCGTTCCCGGCCGAGACGGAAGGTCGTGGTAATCAGGATATGGAGTTCACCATGGACGGCGACGTCAAGGTGTTCGAGATTTCCTGCGACATCATCGACTGGGAGTTTGATGTCGACAAACGCGTCGAGGGCTGGGCCTACAACGGCGTGATCCCTGGTCCCGCGATTCGCGTGACGGAAGGTGACAAGTGTCGATTCCTGGTCACGAACAACCTGCCGCAGAGCACCGCGATCCACTGGCACGGTCTGATTGTCCCCAACGATATGGACGGTGTTCCGTATGTGACCCAGCCACCGATCAAGCCAGGCGAGACCTTCACTTATGAGTTCCAGATTCGCGAGGGCAATGCTGGTTCCCATATGTATCACAGCCACCACAATGCCGCGAAGCAGGTGACCCAGGGTCTCCTCGGTGCGTTCATCGTTGAGCCGAAGGAACCCAAGCCGGAGCGTGACCACGATGTCGAGTGGATCTGCGTGCTCAATGATGGTCCGATCGGTGGTTATAGCATCAACGGCAAGAGCTTCCCGTCCACCGATCCGGTGGTGGCCAAGGTCGGCCAGAAGCTGCTCGTTCGTTATATGAACGAGGGTCTGATGATCCACCCGATGCACCTTCACGGTATGCCGCAGTTGGTGATCGCCCAGGATGGTTGGGATCTGCCAGCCCCGTATCTTTGCGATACGGTGAACGTGGCACCTGGTCAGCGTTTCGACGTGTTGGTGGATTGCCAGGAACCCGGTCTGTGGGCCTTCCACTGCCACATCCTCTCGCATGCCGAGAGCGATCACGGTATGTTCGGTATGGTCACGGTGCTGATCATCGAAGAGTAGATGTGCTCGTGACGCCCGCGTATCAACTGCGATACGCGGGCGTTGCTGTTTCATGTTTTCGGGATTTCCCTGACATTCCCCGTCTTAACGCGCGCTCCCTTAACCGCTACCATCAAGCTAGCAATTCCGAGACAACGATGCCTCGGGCAAGGAGTACGCTATGACATCGTCTCTCAAAGTCTGCCTCGCCGCCGAACGTCCTGAGTTGGAAGCGATTGGTGTCCAGTTCTGCGTATCCATGCTTCCGGGATCACTCGTCGATCACTGCTCGCTCTCCGAACTGGCGGAGTGTATGGATAACGCCGATTCCACGCAGGATCTTCTGATTCTGGTATTGCAGGCCGACGAGGATGGGCACCTCTCTCCGGGTTCCACCATCGTCCAGAGCGTGATGACCTCCAGTGTGCCGGTGCTGGTACTGAGGCATCACGAGAATCAGCCATTGCACCCGCTGCAACGGATCGTTGTGCCATTGGATGGCTCCACTACCGCCAGTCAGGCTATCCCGGTCGCCAGCCGTATCGCCCGTCGGTTGCACTTACCGGTGCACTTTGTGATGGTGATCGATCCTTCCCGGGTTATCCCACCCGCCTATACCTATGATCCGGATGCCTGGAGCATGATCGAGGACTTGCGCGAGACATCGCATTGGGCACTGCAACAGTCGGAGGAGTTGATTCGACGTGATGGTGTCCAGGTCGATTCCAGCATCATCTTTGGTCCCATCAACGCCTCGTTGGCATCGTTGATCGACTCCACCGATCTGGTCGTGATGGCCACCCACGGACCGCACCGGGAAGGATTGCGCTACCGCGATAGTGTGACCCAGCGTGCATTGGTCTCGATTCCGGCACCGATGGTGGTCATGCAAGCCTCCCGACATAGCCCGTTTGCGAATGAAGGCTATGCCGCATGCAGCTGGATTGAACCACTTCAAACCCGGTCGGTTGCGAACTAATGTGGTGATCGCGACGACTTCAGGTATGCTGGACTCACTTAACCACCATGTACCCACGGGAGGCAAAGATGAACCAGCAGAGCCAGACGCGATACATTGTTGAGCGGAAACTTGACAACATCGTAGGGGAACTCAGTGTCGCTTATGCCAGTGGGACGGTGTCTCACCTGTTGGCTGTACGTCACGACGATGGTGTCGCTATTTCTTCCACCATCTCCGGTGATGGGAAGGCATTCACGTTCGAAGTCACACTCGAAGGGTTCTTTGATACACCGGCAGTAATGCGAGGTACGGCGGTCAGGCGTAATGATCAGGTGCTCCAAATCCAGGACGCGGAGTGGCTCGATACTCCGCTTCCAGACGTTGAGGCTCCTATGGAGTGTTGCGGGAAGATCGCCGGGAACGAGAAGTTCGAGAAAGAGATGACCAACTGGAAACCAGCCAAATCCGTGAAGGGCAAGAAACCTCGAGGTTTGGACAGTATTCAACAGTTTCTGGCCGAGTGGCAGGATGTCATCTATCAGGATTTTGCCGCTGCTCCACCTGCGGAAGATTATCCTAATCCAAACCCGGTCTTGCCGGACTTTTTGGCAGGGTTGGCGTGTCTGGCATCGTGCGCTGCGATGTTTGCAGCCGGTGTTGCCGGGTTGGCCATAGCGATGGGATCATCGGGTGGTCTCGCCACACCCGCCGTCATAGGGGCGAGTGCTGCCCTCCTCCTGGGCCTGGCAGCGTGCGAGATCAGTTGCATCCTCAGCTTTATGAGTTCCCAGCTCCGTGGTACGCCAGGACGCCGGTCATGAGCCAAGGTTGCTAGGGCCGTAGTCTTTTGAGATATTGTGTGCTCTCCGGCACAGACTAACCTTGGTACGGCAGGAGGCATGCTGCTAACCTGACGGTTTCATACAACGAAGTATGGGAGATCATGGATCGCTTCTCGATTATCGCCGTCAAGTCGTCATTCTGCTGGATGATTATCGGTATCTCAATGGGCGCGCTGATGCTCGTGGATCACCTGGTTCCCGGTAACTGGCGCGGCTGGTTTCAGCCGACTCACGGGCACATTCTCTTCGTTGGCTGGTTTGTCCAGTTTGCTATCGGCATTGCGTTCTGGCTCCTGCCGCGCAAGCGATTACCGGAACTCCCCCTTGGCTACGGTGAACACAAAGCGTTCTTCGCGCTTGGCTGCCTCAATGTTGGGTTGGCATGTCGAGTGATTGCGGAACCCTACTATCGCGGTGGCTATGACTATGCCTGGATCGACGTAATGCTGGTAGCATCGTCGCTTCTGCAGGTGATTGCCGTCGTCATCTTCGTCTCCCAGATGTGGCCGCGTATCTACGGCAAGAACAAACTTGGAATTCCGGCGGCGAAATCATGAGTACCTTTCAACGCACCCTCATCGGTATAGCGCTTACTTTCGCTCCGGCGGCGATGGGTGTCGCCATCTTCCTGGCTGGCTACAGCCAGACGCATCCGGCCTGGTGGCAAGCCTCCGTTCATTTGGCGGTCCTTGGTGGTATCACCATCATGATCTATGGGGTGAACTTCAATGCGTTGCCGGTACACTCCGGGAAACCCTGGCGATCTGAGGGGTTGCTGGCACTTCAACTGGCATCAGCGATGTTGGGTGCGATCATCTGTGCCTGGGGATATGGGCACCGGTTGGAATCTTGGCTGATGATTGGCCACCTGTTGGCCTTTGCGGGAGCAGTTCTGTTTCAGGTGAACCTGGTGCTGCTCTTCACGCAGCCGGGTGAGCGTCCGCCGCGCATTCCCTGGGATCAACGGACGCAGCAGCAGAAGGTCGATCGCATGGCGATTCCGTTCACCATGGTCAGCAGTCTGGTGTTGATGTTGGCGACCGGACTTGATTTGGCACTGGATTTCTGGACACCCGAGCAGGGCCGTTGGGATTTGGTATGGGCCCACCTGATGCTGCTTGGCTTCTTTTTCCCAATGGCATCCGGTACCAGTTATCACATCCTCGGTCGATGGGCCGAGAGGGATTTTCGCTCGCTTCGACTCATTCGGGTGCAGCAGATCAGTTTCCTGATTGGTCTTCCAACAATGGCGATTGCACTCGGTTGGGATCTGGATTGGCTCTTCCTCATTGGCGGACCGCTTATGGCAGTAGCAATGGGTTGTTGGGCCATCAATCTGCTGCCGGTGGCATGGCGGATGTCGCCAGCGGTTCGCTTCGGCATTGTGATGGCGATGATCTTCATGATTGTGGGTGTGACACTGGGTGTGATCTTCGCTATCGATCCTGCGTTGGGCGCGCGGTTGCGGACCACTCATGTTATGGCCAACCTGTTTGGATTTGCAGGACTGCTTATGAGTGGATTCGGATATCGTTACGTGCCTCATCTCGCAGGTCAATCCGATGTTCGGTGGCCTCTTCTTCAGGCACCCCAACTGATCCTGATGGTAGGAGGGTGTGCTGCTGGTATGGTCACGATGGGTCTGCGTATGTATGGTCACATCGAACCTGAGATCGTCATGTGGGCCACAGCTCCAGCTGCCCTTGGCATGATGCTCTTCGCGATCAACGCGGCGGCCACATTTATGCGTTCCCCGCAACAAACCACCGCATAGCACGTACGATCAGCATTGACGTTGTTTCCCGCGTTCCTTAAACTTGGCAATTACCGGATTGCGGCGCTCATCGTGGGCTGGCACGGGTTTTCGGGGACGAGGGTAGATGACCCCAACCATCGCTGATTCAACACTTTTGCAAACGATTACAAGCTTTCGCAATCCCGCTGTGAGGGAGAGCGAGAGTGCGTTGGTTGCTGCTCCGCCGGAAGTCTTCGAGGAGAATGTTCAGGCCTCTCTCCAGAAGCTGAGCGATTCCGTTGGCGAAGACCAGCACAGTGGCGATCTCCTGGTGATCGCGCGCGCCTTCCTGGTTGCCTACGCCGCTCACAACGGTGTGGTGCGTAAATCTGGCGAACCTTACATTGTCCACCCGATTGAGGTGGCTAATGTCCTTGCCCTGATGCGGCTGGATGGTGAAACGATCGCTGCCGGTCTGTTGCACGATGTGGTCGAGGACACCGACGTTACTCTGGACCAACTCGAGGAGTTGTTCGGTGAGCGCGTCGCCCAGTTGGTCGATGGTACGACCAAGCTTGGCAAGATCCAGTGGTTGCCCGATTCCGAGGATGTCTCGAATCGACAGGAACGCGAGCGTGAACAACAGGCCGAGAGCCTGCGCAAGATGTTTCTGGCGATGGTTGATGACATCGGTGTTGTCCTCATTAAGCTTGCGGACCGCCTCCACAACATGCGTACCCTCGGCTCCATGCGCCGGGACAAACAAGTACGTATCGCCCAGCAAACCATGGAGATTTATGCTCCGCTCGCCAATCGACTCGGTATCTGGCAGGTCAAGTCTGAACTCGAAGACTTGGCCTTTATGTATCTCTACCCGGTGGAATACAACCACATCACCAGCGAACTCGAGCGACGCGGCAAGGATAGCGACATCGCCCTGCAACAGGTGGTCGATGAGCTGCGCAGACTCCTCTCGGATGCGGGTATCCGCGCCGAGCTCTATGGTCGCCAGAAGCACATCTACTCGATCTACCGCAAGATGAACCGGAAGAATCGCGCGTTCGATGAGATCTACGATGTCATCGGTATCCGCATCATCGTTGACGATGTGACTCAGTGTTACTCCGCTCTGGGATTGGTGCACGGAAAGTGGCATCCGGTTCCCGGCGAGATCGATGACTATATCGCCACGCCAAAGGAGAGCATGTATCAGAGCCTGCATACGGCCGTGATCGGGCCGGGTGGGCATCCGGTGGAGATTCAGATTCGTACCTGGGAAATGCACCACGTTGCCGAATACGGTATCGCGGCGCACTGGCGTTACAAGGAGGGCTCCAAGAGCGATCAGCGGCTGGAGGCCAAGATCACCTGGCTGCGCCAGCTGATGGATTGGCGCGACGAAGTCGCCGACGCTGAGGAGTTCGTCGAGAGTCTGAAGTCCGATGTCTTCCAGGACATGATCTATTGTTTCACCCCGGCTGGAGATATCATTGAGCTCCCGCGTGGAGCCACCCCGATCGACTTTGCCTATCG
>JAMLHR010000082.1 GCA_023957015.1 Thermomicrobiales bacterium
TATCCCCGGCCACTCCCCTTGACAAGCAGATAGTTACTACCGATCTGCTGGAACACAGAGGGCCACCCCGCCGGGATGGCCCTCTGTTACGTATCTACGTATACCCTTGCGTTACCGGAACGCCGGGATCACTTCCTCCTGATACCGCTGCATCGGCTCGGAATCATAGGCCAGCCCCGGGATGTAGTTGATGACGTAATCAATGCCATCAGCCTGCATTTTCTGGATGCGCTCAACGATCTGGGCAGGTTCCATCGGTGTACCGAAGTACTTGAAGTCCTCGAAGCTGATATCGCCGTAGAGCTTGCGCACGGCCTCGGTGGCTTGCACCGGATCGGCACCGGTCGCGATTGGATACACCGTCATTGAGGACGACTTCGTGATCTCGTCGTAGTTCCGACCCACCTTGTCGCAGTGACCCTTCAGGATTTCCAGCTTCTCGGCGGCCACATCACCACCAATATTGCAGGCATCGCCATACAGGGCCACCAGCTTCAGCGTCACCTGAGGTCCGCCGCCGCCGATCCAAAGCGGGATCTTGTAGCCCGGCTTGTGGCTCTTCGGCTCATTGATCGGCGCATCGATGGTGTAGTACTTGCCCTCGAAGGTCGGCTTGTCCTCGGTCCACATCTTGTGGATGATCTCGGTGGCCTCCTTGAACATGGCCATGCGCTCCTTCGTCTCCGGGAAGCCGTAGCCATAGGCACGCCATTCGTGCTCATACCAACCAGCACCGAAGCCGGCGTAGAGGCGACCATGCGAAGCGACATCGACCGTGCTCGCGATCTTGGCGAACAGGCTCGGCTGACGGTAGCCGTTGCAGTTCACCATCTGACCGATATTCACCTGTTTGGTATCGCGGGCCAGCGTGGCGCTGATCGTCCAGCTCTCGAACACCGTGTTATCGGTCGGCGTCGGTACCGTGTGGAAGTGGTCATAGACCCAGATCGAATCCCAGATACCGTTATCCGCCTCCCTGGCGACACGAGTCATGGCCTCGAATTGCTCAACGGGGTCGTCAATGGACATCAGATCCATCCGCCAACCCTGGGGAACAAATACACCAAAATCAATCGACATCGTAACGTCCTCTCTGGCAGGCTAAACCGAAGTTCTGCGCCCGCGCATGATTCGGCACCCGAGGTGGTGCCACCTCTATAGTACGGGTGAATTGGTTCCCGCGAAACCGTATACTGAATGTACACTGACATCAATTGCGCGTTCGTACAGATAACATTCGGGCCATATCCCGGCTATACTAAGGCTCGATCAGTATGGCAATCGGCATGCCATCGTTTGCCATTGATACAGGTTCGTATGTCCCAGCAGCACAGCAAGCTACAGCCACCACGCGGAGACCAATCATCCGATTTCCAGGATGATCCCTTTGCGTACCTGGAGCAGGGTGCGGTTGTTCCGCCACGTCGACCGTTGCAGCTGCGTCGCACTTCCAGCCGACGTGGATTCATTGGTGTCGGTGTGGCCGCGATCGGTGCCGCCGCCTGGTTCGGTGTGCCCCTCAATACCGAGGGTGCGTTCCATCCCGGTACCCAGGTGGCGGGACTGAATATCGGCGAACTCAATCGGCCGCAGGCGAAAACCTTGATGCGTACGCATTTCGCCGATTTCGAGAACACCGCGGTCGATTACACCTTCGAGCAGCAACATTGGAACGCCAGCCTGGCCCAACTCGGTTTTGCGATCGACTACGATGCCACGCTGGATGTCGCCTGGCAAAATGGACGTACCGCCAGCCGCACCACCCAGTTCAAGAGCGTTTTCCTTCGACCGGAAGTGAAATCATTCCCGCTTATCTTCTCCAGCGACCCGGAGCAGCTACAGATGTATCTCCAGGATCTGGGGACGCAGATCGTTGGTGCCGCCCGCGATGCCGCGCTGTATCTGGATGGTGATCAGGTGCGCATCCGTCCGAATGAGGACGGTCGAGCCCTGGATATCGATGCCGCGGCAGCGGCGACCAATCGCGTGGTGCAGAGCGCGCAACGCGGCACGGTAGAACTCACCGCCCAGCCTGTGGTCAGCCAGATAACCGCCGAGCGACTCGAACCCAAGCGGCAACTGGCGCAGACGATGATCAACGCCTCCATCCGTATCGATACCGGTGAGGATCTGTGGACCGTCTCCCAGAGCACGCTTCGGGCCGCACTGGTTTTGCCTCCGGAAGGCGTCCTCGCGGATGCGACGCTTGACGAGAACATCATCGGCCAGACATTGGACGAAATGGCAGCCGCGACCTACCGCGAGCCAGCGGATGCCACCCTCGGGTGGGATGGCGGACTGATTGTGGTCGAAGCCGATGTGCGAGGTCGCGAGCTGGATATCGAGGCCACCGCCAGTGCGGTGGCGGGTATCGCGCAGCAATCGACCAATCGTGTGGTGAGTGCGGTTTTCACCGAGAAACTCGCCGAGGTGAACAGCCAGCAGTTGGACAGCCTCGGTATTATCGATCTCGTCGCCGAGGGGGATTCCAACTTCGACGGTTCATCCTGGGAGCGCGCGGAGAACGTGCGTGTCTCGGCGCGGCATCTCAATCACACCATGGTGAAACCCGGCGAGACCTACAGCTTCCTCGACAGCATCGGCATGATTACCGAGGTGAATGGGTTCGTCCCGGGAAAGATCATTCGCGGTGGTTGGTATGTCAGCGATATCGGTGGTGGTGCCTGCCAGGCTAGCACCACGGTATTCCGGGCGGCGCTGAAGGCGGGGTTCCCGATCAAACACCAGTACCACTCGCAGCGACTCACGATGTATGAGCACGACGGCTGGCCGCCAGGTCTGGATGCCGCCATTTACCAACCGAACGAGGGTTCAAACGACTGGCCGCAGGATTTGACCTTTGTCAATACTACTGATAACTGGCTTCTGGTCGAGGTTATCACGGACGATGTCCACGCTTTCTGCCGCATCTATGGCACACCGCAGGGCTGGGATGTTGATGTTCAGGTGCCCTATATCAGCGAGCCGAGGAAACCCGGCGATCCGGTCGAGACCGAGACCGACAAGCTCGCCCAGGGTCAGCGTGAACAGGTCGGCTGGGCCAAGAATGGCTATGATATCCAGGCCGTGCGCACGATTCGGGCGAACGGTGAGCTTGTCCAGTTCCAGAGTCAGTCGAATCCGTGGGAGTTCTGGAGCTATTTCGAGCCCCAGCGCGACGAGTTCCTGATTGGACCGGGCACGCCCCGGCAGTTCACGGACGAGGAATCGACTCCGGAATCCGATTAGCGGCCGGTTGGACTTAGAAGGACATTCTTACCGAGAAAACTAGCGGAGGGTTCGGGGTAGGTGTCAGCGACCTGGCTGTGGGTGTGCGACAGGATGTTTTTTGTTACGACCGATGTATCCCCGTCATTCAGAGCGCCTTCGGCGCGAAGAATCCCCGCGCGTAGCGCACTGCCGCAGGCAGCCTCGACCATTGGTCATGGCGAGAGTCAAACTGTGGAACATACTCCGCTGCCGAAGGCGGCCGGAACGAAGTGGAGTAGCGATAGCGAGCCCTCGCGTAGGACTCCACGGCGCTGCGCGCCTCTGAGTGACGCCGCCTCTTTGGTCCTTCGCGGAAGAATCATCCCAACCTTTCGGGTCACCAAATCACATCGTGAAACCGTTTTCTCGGTACAGATGGATCAGTACGACGGCGCTTCCTCAACCATCAGATCGGTCTCATCAGCCACGCTCGCAACGACATTCGGTTCAGCGTCCGCTGATAGCGGTATGTAGAAGATCCGCATGAAGTATTGGCAGACCGGACCAATTAGCACGGCGAAGGCTACAGTGCCGACACCGACAATGCCTCCGAGCAGCCAGCCAAGCGCGACCACGACCAACTCGATTGATGCCCGTACTTGCCAGATGGGGCGACGGGTTACACGGTGAAGTCCGGTCATCAGGCCATCGCGCGGACCGGGTCCGAATCGCGAGCCGATGTAGAGACCAGTCGCCAGACCGACGACGATGATACCGATCACGATAAACGCAATCCGCAGCCACAACGCCGAGACCTCCGGGATCATGCGAAATCCGATATCCGCCGAAGGTCCGACGAGAAGTGCGTTCAGGATCGTACCGACGCCAGGTTTCTGCCGCAATGGAATCCAGAGAAGGAGTACAACACCACTCAAGATAACGGTGATCGTGCCGAAGGACAGGGGGACATGATGCGAGATACCCTGCGTCAAAACGTCCCACGGTGACGCCCCCAGCGCACTGCGAACGAGAAACGCAATACCGATTCCATAGCAGAACAGACCAACCAGCAACTGCACGATGCGATGGGCACCGCGCTCGAATCCAACTGATTTTCCGGGTGCTGGTGTGGTCATCGTGGTCCTCTATCGGCGACACATATCAACGTAACGCGATTCCTTGTAGCCCAAGGACCGCGAACGCGCAATATCCTCAAAGGTATTCGCATCTTCTCGTCAGGGATTACGTTTCGCCTAAATCCATCTCACGCCAGACTGAAACCTCTGGACCACTCTCAAGGAATGATCGCCATCGGGTCAGGTACCCTGCCATAACGGGATCGCTGGTCACCCGCTCGTCATCGGCGTGATAGGCGGCCTCGGTGTGGTATTCGAAGATCTCCCGGAAGCGGCGTTCATCTCGCCACATCACCCGCATGGTGACATCGCCTATCGACTCGTAGTACGGTCTGGCCTCATACAGGAATGCCTCGAACGCATCGCGTTCACCGATGCTCACAGTTCCCTCGAGCACCAGAATGATTCGAGTCATATCAGGCGGCGTGGCGCATCTGCTGGATACGACCAACAATGAAGGGAGCCACGACTACCACCACAATGATGATAAAGATGCTCAGGCTAATCGAGCGGGTGAAGAAAACTGTCCAGTCATTCTGGTTGATCTGCATGGCGGTACGGAACTGCTTCTCCGCCAATGGTCCAAGAATCGCACCGACCACACAGGGTCCCACCGGGATACCAAATCGCCGCATGATGTAACCCATGATACCGAGCAGATAGAGCACCACAAGACCGGTGATGCTCTGGCTCTGGGCCCAGGTCCCCAATCCGGCGAAAACGAGAATACCGCTGTAGAGCCATGGTCTCGGAATACTGAGGAGCTTCACCCAGACACCGACGAGTGGGAGGTTCAGGATCAGCAACATGAAGTTACCGATATAGAGGCTGGCGATAAGCCCCCAGACCAACTCCGGCGAGCGATCGAACAACTGTGGTCCGGGATTCAGGTTATAGCGTTGGAACGCGGCCAGCATGATCGCGGCAGTGGCGGTTGTCGGCAGACCAAGTGTGAGCAATGGCACGAGCGTACCCGCAGCGGACGCGTTATTCGCGGCTTCGGGTCCAGCAACGCCCTCAATAGCACCATGCCCGAATTCCTCCGGGTGCTCTGAGAGTTTCTTCTCCACGGAGTAGCTGAGGAACGTTGGCACCTCGGCACCACCGGCGGGCAACGATCCAATCGGGAAGCCGATCGCGGTACCACGGAGCCACGGTTTCCAACTCCGACGCCAGTCGTCCTTCGTCATCCACTTACTGCCCTTGATTGGCTCGACTTCGCCGGGTTCCTTGCGCAAGTGCGAAGCAATCCAGAGCGTTTCGCCGACGGCGAAAAGGCCGACAGCAATGGTGACGACATCGACGCCACCCATGAGATGCTGATTTCCGAAGGTATAGCGAGGCTCGCTCGTGAGCAGATCGATACCGATCAGACCGAGTGCCAGGCCCATAAACAAACTAACCAGGCCACGAACCCGGGAATCTCCCAACAACGTGCTGACGGTGATAAACGCCAGCATCATGATCATGAAGTACTCGGGGCTACCGAATTTGCGCGCCAAATCGGCCATGGTTGGTGCGACAAAGGTCAAACCAATCGTGGCGATGGTACCGGCGACAAACGAACCGATGGCCGCGGTGGCCAGGGCAGCCGCACCGCGGCCCTTACGGGCCATCTTGTTGCCTTCCAGGGCGGTGATGATCGAGGCGCTTTCGCCCGGTGTGTTCAACAGGATCGATGTCGTGGAACCGCCGTACATACCACCGTAATAGATACCGGCGAAAAGGATGAATGCCGGAATGGGATCAAGTGAATACGTAATTGGCAACAGCAACGCGACCGTCAACGCCGGACCAATACCCGGCAGCACGCCCACGAAGGTGCCAAGCAGAACACCCAGCAACGCCCAACCGAGATTGGCGGGGGTCAGCGCGACCGCAAATCCATC
>JAMLHR010000083.1 GCA_023957015.1 Thermomicrobiales bacterium
GTGAGGCGGAATGGGTGCGCGAGGTTTTGTAGGCCTGGACCGATCGGGCGCGATACCGAACGCTTTCTGTGGTCAACGTTCCGCGCCCGTGAGTTGTCCGGGCAAAAGGTATCCGGGAACACGTGGTCGGTGGGTTTTTGGACCGATTTCGCCTGTGGCTCAATCGGGAGGTCCTGCGGAACCGCGTAGCGGTTCGCAGGATGGTGTCGTTGCGAACGAATGCGGACGTACGGTATACCCGACATTGACGCGGAATCTGCCTACGCCCTATACTCACCACCTGTATGTGCCGGGTGAAAACACCCGGTGATGGGGCGTGTGTGCCGAGCAATCCGGCGTCAACCATATCATCCCCCAGCCGCCAAGCGGCTTAACACCAGCTATGACCCTGATATGACGGGATGTCATTGAACGTTTAGAGGAGAATCCGCGTGTCCACCAAGCGAACATACCAGCCGAAGCGCATCAAGCGCATCCGCAAGTTTGGCTTCCTTTCCCGCATGTCCACCGCTGGTGGTCGCAATGTGCTGGCCGCTCGCCGTCGCAAGGGTCGTCACGCCCTGACGGTGGCCGAAGAGCGCAAATTCACCCAGAACCGGTAATCCTGTGGGCCTTTGGCCCGGGAAGACTGGTGCAGGCAGAGTGCCTTTTCTTCGAACGCCGGGCGGTCAGCCCGGCGTTCGCCGTCTATATGGGATCATGCATGGTTGAGCGCAAGTACCGGCTGCGAGAGGATCACGAGGTGAAGCGGGTGCGATCCCGTGGTCGCTCTGTGGCGCATCGTGCCATCGTGCTGCGCTATATGCCGAACGCACTTGAGCCACCTCAGAATCGCTACACCGTCATCGCGGGCAAGCGCTGTGGCAACTCCGTGCAGCGAAATCGCCTCAAGCGCATCGTGCGCGAAGCCTTGCGCGGCTACCACCCCTACCTGGTGCCAGGACACGATATTGCCGTGGTTTGTCGTGGTGGTGTCGAGGAAATGCCGGATACACGCACCGCGCAGGAATACCTGACCACTATCCTCAACCGCACCGACCTGATTCAACCCGGCAGTGAACTGCCGAAGGTGGGTGTTGCCGTTACGGCATCGTGGCGAGATGACCAGGCGAATGAGGAGCGAACGGAGTGCTAAAGCGTCCGATTCTGGCGATGCTCCGGTTCTACAAGCAGCGAATCTCGCCCGGTTTGCCGCCAGCCTGTCGATATCAACCGACATGCTCGGAATACGCCTACGAGGCAGTCGAGAAGTACGGTATCCTTAAGGGCGGTCGATTGGCGATCTGGCGCATCCTGCGCTGCAATCCTTTCGGCGGAAGTGGCTGGGATCCGGTACCGTGATCACACACCAGTCCGTTTTACTTTCGTGGTCGGTATTCATCGGCCAAACGCAGGCGAACAGCGTCGCTGCGCGAATAAGTCGCTGTCCATCAAACCAGTGCGTTGGAGCATCTCAGCAGGAGAACGTGGTTCGTGCTTGATATCACCTCGAGTTTGGGTACCATGGTGCCCGGCATCATCATTTGGGACCAGTATGTTCAGTTTCTGAAGTGGTTCCTGAACGAGCTCGCCAATATCTTCCACAGTGGTGGTGTCGCCATCATCGTCTTCACCATCATCATCAAGACGTTGATGTTGCCATTGACGATCAAGTCGATCCGCTCCTCCAAGGCCATGCAGGAACTGCAGCCGAAGATCAAGGAAATCCAGAAGAAGCACGGCAATGACCGCCAGGCTGCCTCGGCGGCCCAGATGGCGCTCTATCAGCAATACGGTGTCAATCCGATGGCGGGTTGTTTGCCGATGCTGATTCAGATGCCGATCTTCTTCGGTATCTATCGGGCGATCTATCCTCTGGCCGATAGCGGTTTGGGTCACTGGGCTGATGGTTTTCTGTGGATTCCTGATCTGGCGCAGCCAGATCCGATTCACATCCTGCCGTTGCTCGCAGGTTTGTTCCAGTTCATCCAGGCGCGCATGATGCGACCCGCCAATCAGGTGGTGACCGATCCGCAGCAGAAGATGATGAACACGATGATGAACTTCATGCCGTTGACGGTTATTGCATTCGGTTGGGGGTTTGGCTCTGGTCCGGTGCTTTACTGGGCAAGCCGTCTACCTGTGGTGTTAGGCTGATCACGGGTTGGGGTGCCTTTGGCGACATCTGAGGATGCCGAGCTTTCCAGAGCACAAGCGCCTCGGCCATGCCCCGCGTCCACTGGATTATTGCGGTAACCAGCGAACTCCGTGAAGAAGAGCCGTTTCACCCAGTTTATGGAAGCGCAGCAGGAGAAGGCTCGTCAGCAGCAGGAAGCTGCCCAGAAGCGACGCGACGAAGCAGCGGCCGCGCAGAAACCGACGAGAACAACCAGCCCACAAGGTCCCGCGAAATCGGCCAAACGGAGCGACTATCAGAGTCGCGTGGATGCAGCCACCAAGTATGCAGCCAAGACGGATGGCGATGTGATTGATGTGGAATCCACACCTGTACAGCAACCGACAGGTCAAAAGAAGAAGAAGCGCTAGACTGTATACATCCGGACGAATCGTTAAGGCGGTGTGAACATGGCGAAACGAACCAGTGTAGAGATTCAGGCAGTCACCGTAGAGGATGCTGTGCGGCTGGCCCTGGAGCAGCTGGAGCTGACCGAAGCGGATGTTGATATCGAGATCCTGAGCGAGGAAGGCCCGGATGAAGATGCCGAGGCGCTCGTTCGGGTAACTGCGAAGGGGATGGCCAGCCAGCCGATTCCAGGGCAGAAAGCCGCGAACGAGGATCGGGGCAATCGCCGTCGCGGCCGAGGTGGTAGTGGTGGCGGTAATGGTAATCGGGATTGGCTTGGTGGTCGCACACCGGGCGATCGTCCCAGCCGTCGCGGTCGACCACCCGTGGATAACGGCGAACCCCGTGAGCGCGCCGATGCCGAACATGAGCAGATCGCCAAGGATTTGCTGCAGGACCTCCTCGCCTACATGGGTGTTGATGCCAGCGTTGTTGCTACCGATAACCCGAGCGCTGTTCCGCTGAGCTCCGATGATCCGACCACGATTTTCCTGGATGTGAATGGCCGTGATCTCGGTATGTTGATTGGTCGTCGCGGCGATCATCTTAGCCAGATTCAGTTCCTGATCAACACACTGGTCAATCGCAAGCTGAATGACTGGACGCGTGTCATCGTCGATGTCGAAGGCTATCGTGCCCGTCGGGAGGAATCGCTGGTCGGTTTGGCCGAGCGCGTCGCGCGGCAGGTTGCCCGGAGCCGTCGCAGCATCGTGCTGGAGCCGATGCCGGCGAACGAGCGCCGAATCATCCACCTCACGCTGAAGCAACATCCCGATGTTGTCACCCACAGCGATGGCGAGGGGAGTGCCCGGCGCATCACTGTGGAGCCCGCATGAGCGATCAGTCTGAAAGTTCGCGCCGCAAGAACGAGCGCACACCATTCCGAAATCAGTTCAGCACCTCATCCCTGCAGGGTGTGAAAGCGCCGGATTATCTGCTGATCGGTCACATTACGGCTGATTTGGAGGCGGATGGTACCGTCGCGCTCGGTGGTACGGTGCTCTATAGCGGCCTCGCGGCCGCGAATATGGGTGCGAAGGTCGCGATTCTGACGCGCGGCAAGTTCGGTGGCGAGATCAAGGGCATGCAGGTGCCGGGTCTGGAGCAGTACGCTGACAAACTCCAGATCATCGTCCAGGATGCCGATGTCCCGACGACATTTACCAACCGCTACATCGGTACGCGCCGAACCCAGCACATTAAGCACTGGGCAGGACCGATCGATCTCCGTGGTATGCCGACCCACTGGGGCAACGCCAAGATCGTGCATCTTGGTCCAGTGGCGGATGAGATCGATCCTCGCCATATCACGGGTATTCATCCGCAATTTCTCGGTGTGACACCGCAGGGCTGGATGCGGCAATGGCCACATGAGCGTGGTGGTATCGTGCAGATCGTACCGTTGCGGCTGCCGGTTGATCTGGTCAATCGCATTGATTCGATCATCGTCTCGGACGAAGAGATCTTCCAGTGTCGCGAGATCATTGAGCGTGTCGGTGAACGCCGCATGAGCGTGGTCACGCGCGGTCCGGAAGGTGCCACTATCTATCATCGTCGTCCTGGTGGCGGGGATGTTAGCCCTGGAGCCAAGAACTATCAGACCGTCAATATCCCCGGTATCAACGTGAAGGTGAAGAGCCTGACCGGTGCTGGCGATGTCTTTGCGGCCGCATTCTTTATGAAAGCCGCGGAGCGGGATAGCAGTGCTCTGGAGGCGGGGCAGTTTGCGAACGTCGTCGCGGGTTTGAGTTTGCGTGAAGTTGGCGTGGGTGTGGTTCCGAGCAAAAAGGAAGTGGACGAGGTCCTGGCGAGAATCCGGTCGTAGGCGCGATTATCACTCCGTCTGGTGCACGTATGTAGATCCGCTCCTCGGTCCGCAGACCGAGTTGGACGGGTTCCCATGAACCAACCTGCAGTGGATGAGTTTCACCACCAACCCGCCCGATTCTGCCGTAGGCGGCCGAGGCGCAGCCGGGCAACAAGGGCAGCAAGCTGCCACCTCCGGTAGCGTGCCCTTGCGGCTCCGCCGCTCGAAGGACTGGTCCACGATGGGTGGTAAATCTGAAAGATCGGTATCCAGATGAAATACCCTGATCGCCGTGAAACCCGACCCGGTACGCCCCGTCGCGTGCGCATCAAGGACTACGATTACCGAACGCCCGGCTACTATTTCATCACCATCTGTACTCATCAACGCAATCATTACTTTGGTTACATACGCTCTGGTGAGATGAGATTGTCCGATCCAGGGAAGATGGTGAGTGACCTGGCAGGCTCTCTTCCTAACAACTTCGCCAACACTTCTATTGATTGCTACGTTGTGATGCCAAATCATGTGCATCTTCTGATTGGCCTTGCTGTCCGCCTGGAAGATACTGCGGGTGAAACAAATCTGATCGATGTGATGCACTGGTTCAAAAGCACCACCCATCGCCGATACACCGATGGGGTACAGAGTCTGGGTTGGCCTGGATACGATGGAAAGGTATGGCAAGAGGGGTATCACGATCATGTCGTGCGAAATGATCGGCAGTTGGACATTCTGCGAGAGTATGTGGCATCGAACGTCGCCCGGTGGGAGAGCGACGAGTTGCGTAGCGATTCGTAGACCCGTCCTTCGAACCACCGGAGGTGGTGAGAATCGGGCGGGTTGGGTGGCGAGGTATGCCCTCGGTGAGTTGGTCCATGGGAACCCGCCTCAGTGCGGCTCGAAGGACGGGTCTACGGTTGGCGGAGCGTCGGAGAATCGGGCGGGTTGGGTGGCGAGATATACCCTCGGTGAGCTGGTCCTCGTGAACCCGCCCCATTCAGCGCCGCGGTGCGGCTCGAAGGACGGGTCTACATAGATGGGAACGTCATTCGTGGATAACATCATCAAAGAACTCGTGACATGGGGAGAGGCGCAGTCGGATGTTCGCGCAGTGCTCCTGACCAGTACCCGAGCGACGGGCGGCACCATTGATCGTTTCTCCGATTACGATGTGGTGCTCCTCTGTACCGATGTTGCTGCTCGTCGCTACGATGATCGTTGGCTACAGGATTTCGGCGAGGTTGTGATCTCCTATTGGGATGATCTCTACACCGATGAGGACTCCGGACACAAGATAAGTGGTAACGTTGTTTACTATCCCGGTACGAAGAAGATCGATTTCACCCTCTGGCCGCTTGAAATGGTTGATTGGCTGCGGGAGCAGCCAGCGCTTCCGGCGGAGCTTGATGCTGGCTATGAGGTACTGCTCGATAAAGAGAGCCAAACTACGGGATGGCCCGTCTCGACCGGTATTGGCTACCGACGATCCTTGCCTACGTCTGCTGAGTATCTGAAGCTGGTCAACGATTTCTTCATTGGTGTGCCATATGTTGTTACGGCCCTGATCCGGGGTGAGTTACTGTCCGCAAAGTGGGTGCTGGATTACGACATGCGATACATCTACCTGGTACCAATGCTGGAGTGGTACGCGGTTGTCCTTCATGGTGACCAGGTAATGATCGGCAATATTGGTAAGAAACTACGAGGACTGCTGCCCGAT
>JAMLHR010000084.1 GCA_023957015.1 Thermomicrobiales bacterium
CGTCTGCAAGTCCGAGATCGGTATCCCGCCGGGTGAGTTTGCCGCCAGCCTTCGGTTTGAACGGGCGAAACACCTGCTGCTCACCACACCGGCCAGCATCACCGAGATCTGCTACGAGGTCGGCTATGGCAGCCTGGGTACCTTTAGTAATCGATTCAAGAGTATGGTCGGTGTTTCTCCGGCGCAGTTTCGCGGTATGCCGGATGCCGTCGCCAATCTCGATTTCGGCCGTTCCACCTTCCGGGTGGATCCGCGCCACCTCCATATCCGGGGAAGGATCGAGGGGACGATGACCTTCCCGGAAGGTCGCCGTGCCAGCATCTTCGTGGGTGTTTTTCCGGCCCGGATCGCTGTCTCGCGGCCGGTGGTTGGTCGCATGTTGACGGAACCGGGTCCGTTTGAGCTGCCATACGTTCCCTATGGTTCCTGGACGGTGCTCAGCGCCGCCGTCCCGACCCAGAACGATCCGTTACAGCATCTGCTGCCTGCCAGTCAGATGCTGGTGGCGTCATCTGACGTGTTCAACATTCATCCCGGCGAGGAGGTGGCCAGCGTGCACTTGACATACGCTGAGCCACACCCCCTGCAACCGCCGGTTGTCACCGCGCTGCCCGCGTTGTTGATGGATGTGTAAGGCTGGGCTCTACCTCTACGGAGTTACGTACCCAGCTAGAACCTCTCCAGTGTAATGATTGACGGAGCCCGATCAACCATCCAGATCGAAATCGGCAGACTGATGATCGGGATGCTGATCGACCAGGCAACGCCAAGCCAAAACAGCCCGAGCACGAGTCCGATCGGCAGGTAGAGCAACCGGATGATCCAAGGATACTGTTGCGGCGCATGCTGCGTCAGTACCATCTGCCCGTTCTCTTCGAGATAGCTGTAGTGGGTACTGCGTTGTCGGAGCGTTTGTGCCCACGGCACCCGGTTGATGAACCAGAATCCGATTGGCGAGAGAATGATCGACGCGATGCCGACCAGGCCGATTACCATAAAGATGGCGGAAAGCCACCATCCCACGAAAATAAACCAGATGATACGAGTGACCCAGGACGGGCTATTGTTCTGTTGCACTGCCATGTTTCCTCAACTTTCCCCACATCATTGTGGTGCTATCGGTATTATGTCGCCTCTCGTTCTCGCGGGGTAGTGGGATAGCTGGCAATGGTATCTATCGGGTAGCCACCATTCGTGCATAATTGCAGCAGTTGGTTCCTTGTTTTGCGATTGCAATACGGCGCGTTTTCTTGCCTCAAAGGCCACTTTGGCTACGTAAATGAAGAAGGTGATTATCGATGCGCTATCAGTACCTGTTACTCGCAATTGTATTCATTATTCTCATGAAAGCGGCCAGAAGAGCTACGAGAGTTAAGAGCGCAACATACGGTACAATCTCAACCATGAGCATGGTGCGTGATCCAGATGGACCCGCGAAAGCGGTTCCTCCTGTCCCCGCCAGGCCGTCGCATACGGGGCAGGGGATCGATCACGACAACGCGATTTCGAGTGCTGATAATCGGCAAGAGGCGGCGATGGCGCCGATCATAGCTCCTGCCGATACGTTCACGGAAGGACAGGCGCAAGTGGCGTATGATGCAGAAGCCCTTGTTGGGTTCTACCAGAAGATGGTGGAGATCCGTCTGTTCGAGGATGCCACAACCAAGGCATTCCGGCAGGGCAAGATCGGTGGATATCTCCACGTTTACAGTGGCCAGGAAGCCACCGGTACCGCGTTTCTGGGCGCGATGAATCGAGACAAGGGCGATGTTGCCATCGCAGCCTATCGCATTCACGCGCACGCACTTTTGCTCGGGGCGCATCCCAATAACGTGATGGCGGAGCTCTATGGTAAGGGCACCGGCATCGTGAAGGGCAAGGGTGGCTCCATGCACCTCTTCCACGCGGAAGGCGGAATGCTGGGTGGCTACGGTATCGTGGGTGGTCACATCCCGCTCGGTCCGGGTTACGCCTATGGCAATCGTTACCAGGGTGGCGAAGCCGTGGTGCAGCTTTACCTCGGTGATGGTTCCATCCACAACGGTGCTTTCCATGAAGCCGCGAACCTCGCTGGCCTCTGGGGCAAGTCCGGTCTGTGTCCAACCCTCTTTATCCTCGAGAACAATCAATACGGTATGGGTACTTCGGTTGAGCGTGCCACGGCGATGACCGAGCTCGGCAAGAAATTCGAGAGCTACGGCATCGAGTGGGAACGCGTGGACGGTATGGATATCCAGGCGACGCTCAAGGTGGCGGAGCAGGTGCAGGAGCGCGTGCGCGAGACCGGCAAGCCCTACGCCATTGAGGCCTTTGGCTATCGCATTGTTCCGCACGGTGCCGCCGACTTCCTGGAGCAATATCGATCCAAGGAAGAAGTGGCCAAGTGGCGCGAGAAGGATCCGATCCCATTACTTCACGGTCAGTTGATCGAGATGGGTATTGAGGAGGAGCGCCTCGAAGCTATCCGTGCCGAGGCCAAGGCCATGGCCGATGAAGCGGTGAAGTTCGCGGAAGAGAGCCCGGACCCGGATCTCTCCGAACTCCTTACCGATGTCTACGCCGACGACACCTATGTGGAGCCGGCCGGTTAATCACCTGGCAATTCAGCGAGTGGCCAGCCGCCACCGTGGTGTAGGAAAGGATTTCAGCTCATGCCCGTCATGACCTATCGCGATGCGCTTCGCAGTGCGATGGCTGAAGAAATGGAGCGCGATGAATCCATCGTGCTGCTGGGTGAGGATATCGGTCTCTATGGTGGTACCCACCTGGTTACCAATGGCCTCATCGATCAGTTCGGCCCCAAGCGCGTTATCGACACCCCCATCGCCGAGGGTGGTTTTACCGGAGCCGCCATCGGTATGGCGATGGCCGGTCTCAAGCCAATCGTCGAGATGATGACCTGGAACTTCTCGTTCCTGGCCGCCGATCAGATCATTCAGACCGCCGCCAAGCTGCATTACTTCAGCGGCGGCCAGGTGAATGTGCCTTTGGTCGTGCGTGGTCCGAACGGTGGTGGTGTGCAGCTTTCGGCGCAGCACACCCACAGCCTGGAAGGTTTCTACGGTCACTTCCCGGGCCTCAAGGTCGTTTCCCCGGCCACACCGGCGGATGTGAAGGGCATGATGCTCGAGGCTATCCGCAATCCCAATCCGGTAATCTTCCTCGAAGCCGGTGCCCTCTATGGCACTAAGGGTGAGGTGCCGGAAGGCGATGAAGTGGTGCCGTTCGGTAAGGCACGCGTTGCGCGTGAGGGCACCGATGTCACCCTGATCGCCTATGGTCGTCAGGTACCGCTGCTGCTCAAGGTCGCGGACAAGCTGGCCGAGCAGGATATCTCCGCCGAGGTCATTGATCTGCGTTCGATTCGCCCTCTTGATACCGAGACCTTCGTTGAATCGGTGAAGAAGACGAATCGTGCGGTTGTGGTGCAGGAGCAGTGGCGCTACTTCAGCGTTGCCTCCGAGGTCTGCGCCGTGCTTCAGCACGAAGCCTTCGATTACCTCGATGCTCCGGTCGAACGTGTCTCCGGTGCCGAGGTTCCGGCGCCCTATGCGCGCAACCTCGAAATCGCCGGATTCCCGACCATTGATCATGTCATAAGTGCCGCTCGCCGCGTGCTGTATCTGGAGAAGTAACCGCCATGGCTGAAGTAATCATGCCGAAAATGGGCGATGCGATGGAGGAGGGCACTCTCATCAAATGGCTGAAGGCCGTTGGTGACGAGGTGGCCGAAGGCGACGCCCTCGCGGAGATCGAGACCGACAAGATCACGCTGGAGATGGAAGCCCAGGAGAGTGGCTTCCTGACCAACATCTTTGCCGATGAAGGTGCCGTTGTGCCGATTGGTGAGGTTGTTGCCACCATCGGTGCGCAGGATGAGATCGGCAAGGGGGAGAAGCCCGCCGCAGCTGCAGCCCAGGTTGAGGCTGTAGTGGAATCGGGCGAACCTGCGGCCGAAGCCGATGAAGAGGCCGCCGTCGTTGCTGGTGAGACGCCAGCCGCCGAAGCTGAAGCGGTGGAGCGTAACGAGAAATTCCGCGCCAGCCCGCTGGTGAAGCGACTGGCCGAGGACGCCGGGCTTGATCTCGGTCTCGTCTCTGGTTCCGGTCCGGATGGACGCATCGTCAAGAAGGATATCCAACCATACCTGGATGGATCCAAGGCGCTGCCGACCGCGAAGGGTGAGGCTTCGGCTCCCGTGGCCGATGCCGCTCCGACTCGTGCTGCGGCGCCGACCTATGCCGTCACTGGCACCAAGGTCGATATGCCGAAGATCAAGCGCGTCACCGGCGATCGCATGAGCGAGAGCAAGGGTTTCATTCCGCATTACTATGTCAGCGCCAGCATCGATATGAGCGCCGCGCTGGACTTCCGCAAGATCATCAACGCCCAGTTGGAATCCGCGGGCATCAAAGTCAGCGTCAACGACCTCATCATCAAGGCCGCTGCGTTGTCACTGGTCGAGCACCCGAACGTGAACCGATCCTTTGTTGGTGGTGAACTCTACCAGCAGGATTCGATCGATGTGAACATCGCGATTGCGATGGATGGTGGCTTGATTGCTCCATTCATTCCGGCCGCCGATCAGAAGAGCCTCGGTACCATCAGCAAGATGGCCAAGGATCTCGGCAAACGTGCCCGCGAAGGTGGCCTCTCGATGGAGGAGTACCAGGGCGGTACCTTCACCATTAGCAATCTGGGGATGTTCGATGTCGATGAGTTCATCGCCGTCATCAATCCACCGCAGGTCGCGATTCTGGCCGTTGGTTCCGTGGCAGAGGTGCCGGTTGTCCGTGATGGCAAGATCAAGGTCGGCCATCAGATGACCATCACCCTCAGCGCCGATCACCGCGCGCTGGATGGAGCCGAAGTCGCCTCATTCCTCCAGTCGGTACGCAAGTACCTGGAGAACCCGATGCTGCTCGCGGTCGGATAGTTGTCCTCGCAAAACTGACTCTCTTGCCCGCCTGGAACAATGTCGTTCCAGGCGGGTCCGATTTTCCGTTGGCGCCTATGCAGATGTTGGCCTCGGACTCGGCATCCGCCATAGGCGGTTCTGACCGACGTACCGGACACATAGTTGACACCCGGAATCTGTCAATCGCACTGACGCCGAAGTGTCTGGCGCTCATCGTGGTATTCCATCTCAGTGGAATAACGGGATGATATCTGGTCCGTTATTCCATTTTTTTACCGAAAAATGGAATAACGCCGAAAATCTGGTATCGTTATTCCATTCTCGTAGAACAAGGAGTGAATCCGTATACCGTTATTCCAGATTCTGCTCGAGAAATGGAATAACGGCTTAGGTACTCGATGGAGGAAGCAATGGAGAGTAGAGTCGGGAGAGGGGGAACCTGGGTCAGACAATCGGCTGACATCAGGGCGTTTATTCCCACAACCTTGCCTCCACAACCTTCGATCCAGATGGATGGCTCTATGGTGCGTCTCCTTTCAGAGGCGGATCAAGCCGTGGCGCGCCTGGATGGGATTTCGCTTACGCTGCCTAACCCAGATTTGTTTGTCGCGATGTATGTTCGTCGTGAAGCTGTGAACAGTTCGGCCATTGAAGGCACGCAGAGTACCCTGCAGGACGTTCTTTCTTTTGAACTAGAACCCGGCAAAGTCAAATTGCCTGACGATGTCGAAGAGGTTGTGAACTACGTTCGTGCCATGAACTACGGTCTGGATCGTCTTGAGCAGTTGCCATTATCTCTAAGACTCATCCGAGAGATACATCGCGAACTCATGCAGGGTGTGCGTGGTGGAACTCGCGCGCCTGGAGAGTTTCGCACCACTCAGAACTGGA
>JAMLHR010000085.1 GCA_023957015.1 Thermomicrobiales bacterium
TGCCACCTGGCAGTTTTCAGAGGGGCATGGATCACAACCTGGTGTCGGGAGCCAATGTATGTGTGTGGCTAACCTATTGGGTTGAGGCGAGGGCAGTCGGTGATACAGATAAGGTCAACGAAGCGCTGGACTACCTTGGAGGTCCCGCATTGCGTTTTGAACAAGATAAGACGGGCTATCCGGCTGGAGATAGTCCAGGTATTGTCACTACGCGAAAGAACGCTGTGGAGAATGCGAAGCTGGGCGATCCGGCTGACCTTATGGCCGCGTTGAGGGGTTGTGCTCCTGTTCCCATCAAGGAAGTTCCCGACGGGATTGGGGGATAACATGAGACGTTCGGTGCTCCTGCAATCCGTTTTCGTGCCTGCGATTGTTGCTCTCGTGGTCACTCTCCTGATTTTGGCTCTGATGGATGCTTCACCTGGCGAAGGTGACACAGGAAACGAGTCTATCGCCCCGATTACTTCCGGACAGAGAGAAACCGTTCAGCTTCAAGTAGTCACGCTCCAGGAGACCGTTACCGGTCAGGGGAAGGTGGTTGAAGACGGCGACAGATTCTATCTTGAAAGCGCCGTAGCCCAAAGTGATCTCGCATACCGACTGTTGGATTCTCCCGTTGCTATTAGGGCGCGAATTGACGGGGGACCGGCAGGGTTCGATTGTGCCTGGCAGGGACTCAGAGAAACACCTGAAGGTATGCGTATGCGATGTGAGATTCCGGCAACTGTACGTGTCATCTCGGGACTGACGGGCACGATGGTTCTCCAGATGTCGGAACCCATTACAGTGCAGGGTGTTCCATCTTCTGCTGTGATTGGTCGGAGTCAAGCGGGTCAGGTTGTCGTGGTTGATCAAGAAGGGAACACCAGTGTTCGCTCGGTGATTTTGGGAAAATCGGATGCAACATATACAGAGATTCTGGATGGCCTGAATGCAGATGAGTCCATCTACCTCTTCCCTATCGAAGCAGATCTTGTTAGGGATAGCGGCGAATGACTCTGACACTGCAACTCGAACAGGTGAGTAAGTTCTTCCCGTTACCAAACGGAGATAATCTGAGCATTCTTTCCGATATCAACTTCGGTGTTGAGCGGGGAGAAGTTGTGGCGATTGTCGGCAAGTCAGGGAGTGGTAAGTCAACTCTCTTGAATCAGATTGGTCTTCTCGATTTCCCGACCGGAGGTGAGGTGTGGATAGAAGGCAGGAGGTCGAGCACTCTCTCCGATACCGAGCGGGCCAGGCTGCGGGGTGAATCTATCGGATTCATCTTTCAGCAGTTCTTCCTCATGGATAGACGAACGGCTTTGGAGAACGTGGCGGAACCGACTCTTTATGGCACTAGAGTCGAGATGGATCAGCGGTGTGAGCGAGCCCGTGACCTGTTGACATCTGTTGGTCTGGCTCATCGTTTGGACGCCTTGCCTGGCATTCTCAGCGGTGGCGAGCAGCAGCGCGTTGCGATCGCGAGGGCATTGGTCCGCCGTCCCAGTATTCTCCTTGCGGATGAGCCGACCGGAGCGCTGGATGCTGATACGAGTGAGATCGTGCTCGACATTCTTCTTGACGTTTGCCGGGTCGAGGAGACCGCTTTGATCCTGGTCACGCATGATATGGAGATTGCTTCTCGAGCCGATCGTATTCTACGCCTCGAACGCGGAAAGCTGCAGGATTACCATGCTTCGTGACAATGTCCGTGGCATGTTGACTTCGGCCTGGATTGACGTCAGAAGCAACCCATTTCGATCGCTAATTGCCATGGCTGGCATGATCGCGGCGATTATTGCGGTGATCCTGGTCAACGCACTCAGTGAAGTGTCGCATGACTCAACGACGCGATTCATAGCAAGTCGATATGGCCGTCCAGCAACGGTTTCCATTTCTGTGTCTCTCGAGCAAGAGGCGGTGTTGGGTTGGGCGTCAGAACCGGATTACTCGCGATACTCGGATATGAGCTGGGCACTACGTGAGACGCTTCAATCCAATGGCGTCGATATCGTGAGCGTGACAGGCACTACGCAAGTGTTCATTTTGCAAGGGGATGAGTTTCTGCAGACCAGTGGAGTAGTGGTTTCGCCTGAGTACCAGCAGATTCGGGTGATTAGGATGACCGCAGGAGATTTCCCGAAAGCTACCTCTCACGGAGCGGTTCCGCATGTGGTCATTTCCGAACGCCTTGCATCCAGTTTGGGATGGACGCCAGAAACGGCCGTTGGACAGTCTTTAGCTGTCTCGACAACCGTTACCCATAGTTACGTGGATCCCGAGCTGGTCAACTCCTATACATTGACGGTAGTCGTTAATGGCGTAGGTACCTGGGAGACGAGTTCAGATCCAACGGACATGCTGTTCGTGATCTCAGAAGCAAACCACAGTCTTTGGGGAGCCAACAGTGTGAGCCTGATAGCCCGGGTTCAACCTGACGATGTTGGACGAGTTGATCAGATTCTTCATGTCTGGATGGAGAACACCGAGGCTGAGTTCATCGATGGTCAAGCGGTGCGGATCGACAAGATTGGCGAGTTTTCCGCTGTCCTCACGCAACTAAGCACGACGGGTTTGTATGTTTCTGGGGTTGCATTAGTCATTGGTGGGTTGGGGATTCTTGGTATGGGGTTGGCCTCTGTCCGTGAACGATCTCAGGAGTATGGGTTGAGACGTGCCCTCGGAGCTTCTACAACCCGGATTTTCCTTTCGGTTCTCATGCAGTCAGTGGTCGAAGGCATCATTGTTGTCGTGATTGCGATTCCGGTCGCGTTGGTATTGCTCCAGGTGCTTATTGGGCTTGTTATACCGAGTGATCTTCCTCCGCCAGGATTCGTCCCACTCCCTGCTTCTTCCACTCTCCTGGGAGTTGTGGCAACCTTGGCCGTGTCCCTTGTTGCGAGTCTCGCTCCGGCGGTTCGTGCGGCGAGGACTAGCGTTGTTCAATCATTGCGGAGTTGATTCGGCAGGTGTGATCTTTCCCCATACAATGGCTTCATGACAACGCGAATCGTTGTAAGGAGCATTCATGACCCTCGATCTCACCCGATCAACCCAGGCATTTACCGAGGCGAATACAGTCATCCCTGGCGGTGTGAACTCGCCAGTACGCGCGTTTCGTTCCGTTGGTGGCAGCCCTATATTCATCGATCGCGGTCAGGGCAGTACCATCACCGATATCGATGGCAATACCTATCTCGACTATGTCCTCAGCTGGGGACCGCTCATTCTCGGACACGCCCATCCAGATGTGATCGCGCGCACCACCGAAGCCATGCAGCGCGGCACCAGCTTTGGCGCGCCAACGGTCGCCGAGACGCGATTGACACAGTTGATTGTCGATGCCGTACCGGGTGTCGACCAGGTGCGATTGGTGAATAGCGGCACCGAGGCGACGATGAGCGCGCTTCGCCTGGCCCGGGCGGCGACGGGTCGCAATGTGATTCTGAAGTTCGCCGGTTGCTATCACGGTCATGCCGACATGCTGTTGGTGCAGGCGGGGAGTGGTGTCGCCACGCTTGGACTGCCGGACTCGCCGGGTGTACCGACTGGCGCCACGCAGGACACACTCGTCGTGCCCTACAACGATCTCGAAGCCGTTCGTGCGATCTTCGACGAGCGCGGAAGCGAGATCGCTGCCGTGATCGTTGAACCAGTTGCTGGCAACATGGGTATGGTCCCGCCGGTTCCCGGTTTTCTGCAGGGATTGCGTGAGATCATCAACGCATATGGTTCAACCCTTATCTTCGATGAAGTGATGACGGGTTTCCGGGTATCACCGAATGGCGCGGTCGGTCTTTACGGCATCCAGCCCGATCTCGTTACCTTCGGGAAGGTGGTGGGTGGTGGCTTCCCGCTGGCCGCATATGGCGGTAACGCTACCATCATGAGCAACGTCGCGCCCGCGGGTGCCATGTATCAGGCCGGGACGTTGAGTGGTAATCCGGTGGCAACGGCCGCTGGTATCGCTACGCTGGAGTTGTTATCTGAGGACGGTGCCTGGCAAGGGATCGCTGACAAGGCATCGACGCTGGCAGCCGGTTTGAACGAGGCTGCCGCGAAGCATGGTATCGCCTTCACGGCTCAGGCAGTCGGGACGATGTTTGGCTTCTTCTTCACCGATCAGCCAGTTCACAACTACGACGATGCCAGGACTGCCGATGCCGATCGCTTTGTCCGTTTCTTCAGCGGCATGCTGGAGCGCGGAGTTTATCTGGCTCCATCGGCCTACGAAAGCGGTTTCCTCAGCAGCGCCCATAGCAATGGCGACATCGCCCGCACAATCGTAGCCGCAGATGAGGTGTTTTCAGGGTTGTAACGCCAGGCTGAAATAGCAGCTGTACCGAGAAACTGGGCGGAAAGTTCGAGGGAGGTGTTGGCAAGCCGGTTGCGGGTATTCCCAGGATATTTCTGGTTACCACCAACGTGCTCATGTCATTCAGAGCCGGATAACGGCGAAGAATCTCCGCGCGTAGCGCATCTGCCGCAGGCAGTCTCGACCATTGGTCATGGCGAGAGTCAAACCGTGGAAGACACTCCGCTTCGCGTAGGACTCCACGGCGCTGCGCGCCTCTGAGTGACGTCGCCTCTTTGGTCCTTCGCGGAAACATCATCTCTACTCTTCGGGTCACTAGATTAAATGGTGAAACCATATCCTCGTCAGGGTTGTAGCGCCGGCCTGGCGCTACTCGTGCGCTGACACCACCACCGGGAAATGATCGCTCGGGACCGGTTGATGCAAGTGTGTCTGCACGGTCTCGACAGTCACGTTTGGTAGCGCGTCACCGTCGGCTGGTCTCACGCAGATCCAGTCGATCCGGTACTCCTCTGGATGCACGACAGTCTCGTCCCACGTATCCCATTCCGGTGTGGTGATAACTGGTCCTTCGATGTCTGCGGCAAACGACCAGACATCAGTGAAACCGAGCGTATTCAGCTTCTGCATGGCCTCGCGATGGCGGCCGATATTGAAGTCGCCACCGATAATCGTCTCAATGGCCGGATCAATGAGCGGTGTGATCTGGTCCACCAGAACCGCCATCTGTGCCGGGATGCCTTCCACCACATACGTCAGATGCGTGTTGATATGGAGCAGGGGAGTGCCATTCACTGTCATCCTGGCCCAGGTTGCGATGCGCGGCAGGTCCTCGTTCGGCATACGTGAGCCTGGTACCTCCGGCGTAGGACTGAGCCAGAACGTACCGGTTGCCGCCACCTCGCAGCAGCGGCGGTCGACGAAGATAGCGGCGTATTCGCCACCCCAGGCGGGATCGCGACCCTCACCAAACATGTCGTAATGTTCCAGCTCATCGCGCAGGTAGGCGAGTTGGTACTCATACCCCTCCTGCGTCCCCAGAATCGTCGGTTGCTGGCTGCGGATTGTCTCGACCAGCGCCTGTTTCCGCTGTTCCCAGTGAGGTAGATCGCCACCATTCTTGAGGTTGTAGGTCATTACTCGGATGTTGGGATGATCGAAGATGGATGGCATGGAAGACTTTACCCCCGCACCTTACCGACGCAGATAGTCCATGGCATGGAGCCAGTGAGGAGCACCACATCCAGCTCCTGGCTGACGAACTCGCCGAAACCGCCCTTGCTCCAGAAGTTGCGATGATCCGGATCACTACCCTTTGGCGTGATATCCAGGTTCTTGCCGCGAGCGGCGTTCGCCAGACAGAAGAAAGGCTCATGTGGCACGCTGAGGATCACGTACTC
>JAMLHR010000086.1 GCA_023957015.1 Thermomicrobiales bacterium
GGAGTTCACCTCAACGAGCTTTGGCGAGCCACTCAACAGAGATTTCACGAAGAGCACCTCCTGCGCATGCATGGCGAACTCGACGGGACACATTTTCTCCAGGTCATCGCCCTGCTCGACTCGCTGGATAGAAAGCTTGCGTCTCCAAACGCACGCATCGCAGTCAGTTGTCGACGCGATGAACTCACCAACCTCACTGCCGATACGGTAAATCGCTGGTGGCAGGTGGCCGAAGATGCATATCGAGAGGCTTCCTTCTTCATGGAAGAGGAGGGTATTGTTGCACCTCAGATACTCCCGTACTCGACAATTCTTGTCCCCCTGGCGGGAATCATTGGCAGTATCAAGTCCAGAGGAGATTCAAATGCACTGGGAGTGAGCAGAGAGAAGCTATCTCAATGGTATTGGTGCAGCGTCTTCTCCGGTCGATACAGTGGCACTGTTGACACTAACGCCGGCAAAGATACCGAGCAAGTTTTCCATTGGGTCAATGGCGATAAAGAACCAGACGTAGTGCGAGACTTTTCCTTCCAGGCCAATCGGCTTGAGCAGGCGAAATCCATCCGCGGCGTCCTGTATAAAGGTATCCTGTGTTTGCTCGCACGTAACAATGCCAGGGATTTCAGTGGTGGTGGCAAGCTAACAACAAACCTGTACAAAAAGACCTCTCAACATCACCATCATATTTTCCCGAGATCAGCGGTCAAGAAACTCGGCGTAGCGGACGACCGGACAGAGTCGATTATCAACATGACGCTCATAAGTGCCGCTGCAAATCTGCGGATTTCTGGACAGCTGCCGAGCCAATATGTTGCCAAGATGAGAGCGGATCTGGGCGAAGCCAATGCCAACGAGATTCTTCTCAGCCATGCAATAGTGCCTGGCTTATTGGCTACTGACGACTGGGATCAGTTCATGCTTGCTCGTCGCGAACTCTTGTTAAATCTCATTGTGGATGCGACCGGTAAACCTGCTGTCCCGTTCAGTGACGGGAGAGAAGCTCCTATCGAGTTGCATATACAGACGATGGCAGCAGATATCGAATCCATCGAAACCCGCCTGAGAGATCTCGTTGCGTTTCATCTGCGTGAGGATCGATCACGCATTAACGGATATGAGCTAAACAGAGTCAAAGAGCGATACGAATCTACACGGAAAAGAACCCCCGGAATGAAGGAATTCCATCAAATAGGAGTCCGAGAAATTCTGGACCACGCAGATCTCAGAATCCTTGAATCAATCATCAAGTCAAAGGACAACTGGTCGATCTTCACAGACTGCTTCGGTGACAAAGCCGTGTTCGAAAGTCGATTCACAGGGTTGGCTAACGTGCGAAATGCTTTAGCGCACAATAGACAACCCAACGAGTTCGAAATCGGCGACGGTCGAATCGCCGCTCTCTGGTTCAACCGCGTTCTGGACAACGCGTTGATACAGCAGCAAATCGAAGCTGATGACCAGGTTGACGACGAGCCTGAGGATGAGAGTCAGGTCGATGACGCGGTCGATTTGCAATCGATCATCGGCCAGCACTACCCCGTAAGTTAGAGGATCGACCTAATTCCCGCCCGGATCCGGTTTGCGGCTCATGTGGGCGATGGTCAGCAGGAACGCGCCATCCTCGTCGCAGCGCACGGCGTGGCGAATGCCAGGCGCAACAACGGCGATCTCACCGACGCCAAGCTGGCGTGGTTCGCCATCGATGGTGAAGGTGAACTTGCCCTCGAGCGGTTGCACCGTAATCGGACCGGGCGCGCTGTGCTCGTGCAGAATCGCTCCCTTAAGGGCGGTCATGAGCACGATTCGCAACGTATCCGATTTCACCAGAATCTCGGCGCGATGGCGCGCCACGCTTTCCGGATCGGGCGGGAATCGCTCCGAGATATCATCCAGATTGAAGACTTCATAGGTGCGAGATTCATCCGTCATGACGGAACCTCCTGCGACTTTCTGGCGGTATCGCGCCACTGCAGCAATTCTCGCAATGGCCCCAAGTCATAATCCGGGCCGCTCACCCCAAGTGTGAGCAGGGTGACACCATTCGCAACGTAATCATCGGCGCGTTCCAGCGCGTCCTTGCTGACCGCACCCGAGCGCTCTATCTCGCCCGGATCGCGACCAACACTGGCGCAATGCTCATCGAGAATCACGCTCTTGGCCGCCATATCCTCCGGCGAACCAAACGCGTGCCAAATATCGGCATACTGGGCCGCCAGCTTCAATGTCACCTTGGGACCAGAACCACCGATCATCACCGGAATACGACCATTGACCGGACCAGGATTGAGCTTGGCGAGCCGCTGCTGAATCTTCGGCAGATCACGCTTCAAATCCTGTAAGCGGCTGGCTGCCGTGCCAAATTCGTACTCGTAGTTGAAGTAGTCACGCTCGAACCAGCCCGATCCCATCCCGAGGATGAAACGGCCTTCGGAGATATGGTCGATCGTGCGAGCCATATCGGCGAGCAAATGCGGGTTGCGATAGGAGTTGCAGGTAACCAGTGATCCAATCACCGCATTGTTGGTCACCTCAGCCATCGCGGCCAGCTGCGTGTATGCCTCGAAATGAGCCCCATCGGCATCGCCGGAAAGAGGATAGAAATGATCCCAGTTGAAGATCACATCCACACCCATCTCATCGGCGGCGATCCACGCCTTGCGAATATCCGCATACGTAGCGTGCTGCTGCTGAAGTTGAACGGCGATGCGAATCGGATAGTTTGGCATGATGTCCCCTAATGCAACTGAACGAAGGCTATTTGTTGTCCGATGTTTCCGGTTTCCAGGCAGCTTTCCAGGGTGTACTCTCACGTGAGACTGGCCCCGATGCTTTCCACGGATTCGATGGCCAGGTCGCTTCGGCCGCTCGCACCGGATTATCACCCGCCAGGTCCTCCTCCGTCAGAATACGAGGAGCCTCTTCGAATACGATCGGTGCTTCCTCATCGTCCGTCGTACCCTCGTTGACTGCGTCCATCTGATCAACCGCATAGGACACATCGCTCTCAATTTGTGTGCCATAGTCCTGATCACCTTCGAGCAGACTTCCTTCGCGGGCCCGGTTAAGCATCCAACGCCAGCTTCTGACACTGCCTCGCTCATCGATGGAATCCGTCCGACGGCGATTGATGATGTCAGTGAGGATGACCTGGAGACCTGCCGCGACCGGAATAGCGAGAACAGCGCCCACAAATCCCATAAGTTCTGTTCCCGCCAGGATTGCCACGAACACCGTCAGCGGTGTCAAACCAACGGCGCCACGCATCACGCGCGGCACCAGGAACCAGTTCTCCAATGTCTGCATCAGCAGAATCACCAAGGCGACCATAATCGCCTTATCGAACCCCATGGCAAGTGCGACAACTACTGCCGGCACGCCTCCGATCCAGGGTCCAACAATCGGCAGGATTTCGGTGACACCAGCCCACAAACCAAGCAATGGCCAGAAATTGAGCCCGATGAGGCCGTAGGAAACCGTGGCGATTGTACCGATGATGGCGCAGAGCAGTAACTGCCCCCGCAGCCAGCCACCTACTTTGCGCTCCACATCCGACCACAGAGCATCCACACGTTCCCGTAGGTTGGGCGAGACCTGATCCACAACGACGCGTCGGACAAGTGTTTTTTCCAGCAGATAGTAGAAGGTTACGACCAGCGTGGTAATGATCGACGCTATCGCACCAATGAGCGAACCAACGATCGGAATCGCGGCGGCAGCGGCTTCGCCGGTGACGTTCGGGGCGCCATCGCCATTGCCTTCAACCAAATCAATACCGCGCTGTAACAGATCGGTCCCGGTACTGTTCAGCAACGAGTTACTGCTGGAGAGCCAGTCTGCCTGGAGTTCCCGCATCTGCTCCGGAAATGTCTCCCGGAACTCCTTTGCCTGGTTCTGAACGACTGGCAGAATCACCAGGACCATCGCCACAAAGGCGCTGATAATCGCGACGTAGCAGACCGCGATCGCGGCTCCACGCGGAAATCCACGTTTCTGCAAACGCTGGACAGGCCCCTCCAGAATGGTCCCGAGCAACAATGCCATGAGCGCACTCACGATAAGTGAGGTCAGGTTGGTGAGGAGCGTAAAGACCACCAACACCAGGAGTAAGCTCATCGGCGTCAACTTCGGACCGCCATTTGTCTCCGGCTGCTGGCGAGGTGGGTTGGTTCGGGAGGTGATAGCTGCCATGCGATCCTGTCCGCCTGATCAACATCGCCCTGGCGGAACACGTCCAGCCAAGGCGATGATGGTACGTGTGCGTTCCGTTATTCGACCGCTCGCGGTTTCCAGTATTGAGCATCAAGCGGATCGACCGGCTTCTCTTTGTTCATGCGTGTGTCAAACTCGACATCATTCCAAACTGTTGGGAACTGATAGACCTCACGCCCTCCAACAACCAGGCGGCGGCTGGCGCCGAATGGTCGCGCAACGGCGAAGATATCTCGCGGTGGTTTGCCCACGATCTCGGCCTGAAACCAGCCATGCTCGCTGCACTCACCGGCATGCAATTCCCAGCGCGTATGAGGGGTTACCGAACCCAGGGAGCGAATCATGGTGTGCTTCAGCGCACCACCGCAGATCGGGCATCGC
>JAMLHR010000087.1 GCA_023957015.1 Thermomicrobiales bacterium
GAGGTGCGTATGTCCGCTGTCATGTCCTTCGACGATTCTCTTGAACCTGTTGTAGGTGTAGCAGCCTTTTCGGATGCTTCACGTTCTGCGATTGCGAGCCGTGCCGCTCAATACCTCGGCATGGCTGCATATGCGTTTGGTGGCGACGATCTCGCCCAAAACGTGCAGGACGATGCCAATATCCTGGCTGTTCCACATGTTCGAAATGAGGCACTTGACCTCCAGCTGTGGTCTGAACCCGGCTTTCTCGATGACATAACCGATTCGGCGTTGAGGCATCATTGGGGAAGGAGCTGGGACGGGTCTTACGATCCCGAAGGTGCTGCAGCATTGTGGGAAGAGCTTAACGCCAACCATTTGCCCACAACGCTGCTTGCTTTGCTCAACTATGCGCAGCGCAGCGACCAAGAGCTTGAGGCGGTCTCGGCTGCGGGGAGTCTCGGTGTAATCACTCGGAATGAGGCAACGATCCAATCCGAACTTTTGCAGCGAGGAAGTGGATCAGATGATCCTCTCACTCGAGGCGTTGCTACAGCTTTCATGGGCGGGTCGGATGGATTGGCGCAGTCGACAATGCAGTCATCCTTGCCCGATCTTAGACTAATCGATCCGACGAGCACGCTCATTCATGGCACTTGGGGACTGGTCACCGACGACGGATGGCACAAACCAGGCTCTCCGATGCACCATCATTTGCGTTCGACAGTTACGGGGAATCTGTACGATGGGAACGAATATTACATATGGAATGGAGGATACTCCGATCAAGATCGTGCTAGTGGCGCGAGTGACCTTTTACGATGGCGCGATGTCGTTTCGGATGTGGATTGGCTCGATACTGTCTACGCCCACAGCCACGGAGGAAACGTCGCCCTTAACTCACTTGCGATGGGCCAACGGATAAAGATGCTCGTACTGTTGCATACTCCTGCTATCCATCGGTCAGACGAGGACTGGGCGAAGATCAGAGAGAATGTCCGAAGTGTGATCGTTATGCGGACCCGAATGGACTTGGTAGTGTTGGCCGATTCGTTGCGTCACCGCGAAAACCGTCTGAAGTTCAATCCAGGCAAGCTTCCTCATTTTCCTGTTGTTGACCATTGGAAGCATCGGGACGCATGGCTCTCGCATTCACACTTCATAAACGTTGCGAATTGGATCCGCGACGATCTTTCAGACATTGTTCGCACTCGTTATTCACTCATTATCTGATACCATGTCACACCATCATTGCCTTGAACTCGGCATCCAGGGGGTTTTCCTGAGCGAAAGCCAAACCGTTGCATCCCTTTGTCTGATCACCTGAGGTTCGTGAGGTACTCCTCATTCAGGTTACGTGGTCGGTTCACTTCACCATGCATCGGATTCCTGTGAGATACTACCGGCGATAGATCATCCGTTCTATCTGCGGTGAAGCTCAACCTGGTGTGATAGTGGCGGAGATCCCCTCAACTCAGCGCAAGATGGCACCGACTGTCCTTGCAATCGGTATCTGCCAGATCATCGGCTGGGGCGTGACCTTCAATCTGCCGGGTGTGATCGGCACCTCGGTCGCGAAGTCTTTCGACTCCTCGCTTGACGTCGTCCTGCTCGGTCCGACGGTGATGCTGACGATTCTGGCAGTGATTTCCTGGTGGATGGCACCGCTCTTCGAGCGCTTCGGTGCCCGACCGCTGATGATCGCCGGTGCGGCGGTGATGGCGGTCGGTCTGGTCGTGATCTCGGTTGCTCCCACGGTACAGGTCTATCTGACTGCCTGGATCCTCTTCGGTATCGGTGGTGCCGCATCGCTATCGACTGCCGCCCAGATCGCATTGGCTGATATCTTCGGCGATCGTGCCCGCCAGGCGATCAGCGCGATGTCATTGGTCAGTGGTCTGTCCAATACGATCATGTGGCCGATCGTCTCCCGTATGGACAACTCCTTCGGCTGGCGCGCCACGACAGCGGTTGGTGCCGCGGCGTTGATGCTGATCTATGTGCCCTTGATCTGGAAGGTTGGCGTCAGCCGCCGAGTACTTCCCAAAGCAGATGCGAAGACAGATCCGGTCGATTCGCAGCGACTTGACCCCGTCCGCTTTGTGCTGGTGGCCGGTGTGACCGCACTGAATGGATTCATCACCTGGGGATTCTCGCTGACCCTGATCCCGCTGCTCACGCAGAAGGGATTGGACAACGGTCAGGCGGTCACTTTGGCATCGTCGCTCGGGTTGATCTCCATCGCCGCCCGCTCGATCGATGTGATCGGCGGCGTCACACCCTTACGTTCGGCCATCGCATCCACCAGCGGTATGTTCGCCGCGTTCGTGTTGCTCTACTTCGGGAGTTCGCTGGCGATGGCTGTGACCTTCATCCTGCTCTATGGACTTGCGGCGGGATTGATGTCGATTGTGCGGGCAACGCTGCCATTGACGATGTTCCCGCGCGAAGCGTATGCGAGAGCCTCCGCCAAGCTGGCGCTGCCGTTGAATCTTTCGTTTGCCGTCGCTCCACCCATTTTCGCGCGCATGCTTGAGGGACCAGGGGCTAACAGTGCACTCGTGGTATCAATCGCACTCAGTGGAGCTGCGATGGCGTGTTTGACGGCTCTGACATTGTTGGTCCGGCGACAGGACGTAGCGCTGGCCTGAAATGGCATCCGTACCGAGAAAATAGGTTGAGGTGGTGCTCGGTGAACGTAGCCCCGTCCTTCGAGCGGCATCGCCGCAAGGGCACGCTTTGCTGCTCGGCTGCGCCTCGGCCGCCTACGGCAGAATTGGGCGGGTTTGACATCTCGCCGGAGCCCAACTTCACCTCCGACCTCCTGGATTGGTGGTCGTGGCCATGAATCGAGAGGACTGGAAGGGTGGTGTTGAGACGTTGAACCCGGGCAACTCACGGGCGCTCCTTGGAGGTCACCAACAATTCTCTCGATCGCGCCCGATCGGCGCCGGGTCTACATGTCCGCACCAAGATCTTCTCTGATTTTGTCGGTACCGATGGATTTATGTCCGGTGACTGCCTTCGGCACCCGGAGGCTACATATTCGTGACATCTCCGTCATATCCTGACGAATCCGGTCAGTACAATACCTCCAGGGTGAGTTGTTTCGGGGAGGATGCACGTGGCACATATCATCGTGGTTGAGGATGAGCAGGAACTGGCGCGATTGATCGCCAGCACCTTGAAGGAAGATGGTCACACCATCGAGGTCTATCGCGACGGTCAGTTTGCGCTTGATCGTATTCAGGATGCATCCGCGGCCGAACCCGATCTCTACATCCTCGACCTTGGACTGCCACGCGTCGATGGCCTCACGCTCTGCAAGCGCATTCGCCAGAATCACATCACACCCATCGTTATGCTGACCGCGAAGTCGTCCGAGTTGGACAAGGTGCTTGGCCTCGAACTCGGTGCCGATGATTACATCACCAAACCGGTGAGCCTGCGCGAGCTGCAGGCGCGCGTTGCCGCGATTCTGCGTCGGGTGGAGATGATGGCCAATGTAGGCCTCGCCAATCAGGACGCGGCGGCGATAGAGCAATCGGGATTACGAATCGATCCGGTGGGACGTGAGGTGGAGTTCAATCGCACCCAGATCGCACTGACCGCCAAGGAGTTTGATCTTCTGTATCTGCTCGCATCAAATCCCGGTCGCGTTTTCAGTCGTAACTATCTTCTCGATAATCTCTGGGGCGATACCTACACCGGTTTCGAACGCACGGTGGATACGCACATTCAGCGACTGCGCCGCAAACTCAGTGTGGCGGAAGGTGTCGACGAACGTATCGTCACCCTTTGGGGTGTGGGATACAAGTACGAGAAGCCGGATACCGTGGACGCATGACGGATAGGTGGCCAGCATTCGCCACGCTGAGGCGATGGATCGCGTGGCCGTATCGTGTCTGGCGCGAGCGGATCAGCGTGCAGATGATCGTCAGCTATCTGGCGATGGTGCTGCTGGTGCTTATCCTCTTTGAAGCCACGGTGTTGGGGAGCATTCTGCTCAATCCTGGCGATCGCTTCTTTTCCACCGATCAGGTTACGATCGATCCGTATCTTGGTGAGCGTTCGGCCGCATACGTGCAATGGCTCGATCCCGACACGGTGTCCGAGACGATTAGTGGATTCCCATGGAATCTTGGTAGCCTGGATTCGCTGAATAACGATCTCCTCACGATCGCCCGGGGAGAGGTTCCCGGATTACAGCAAATCTCACCCGTCTCGAAACAGAACCCATCGCTTGTGCTGATCGCGGATACCCGGGGGCGAGTGATCGCCACGAGTGATTCTCGCATCCCGATCTATTCATCCGTCAGCCAGCTACCGGGTGAGGTTGCGCGCACCGTGGAGCGAAATCGTAGTTTGATGGGTGCGCTCGATCCTAGCTGGAACGCGCCATACTCGCTCAGCCTGAGCGGTGATCGCACCGTGGTGG
>JAMLHR010000088.1 GCA_023957015.1 Thermomicrobiales bacterium
CTCGCTCATCCCGCCTGATCCGACGAGCATTTTCCGGTGACGAGGTATTGTTCTGCCCGGAAACGGCGGTCATGGAAGCCATATACGTCATGACCAAGCTGTTCGGTGTCCCTCGACACCGGCAAGCAGAAGCCTTGAGGAATGTTCTTAGCTTTCCCGGAATTCGTACAGAACACAGACCATCGCTTCTTGCTGCTCTTGAATTCTGGCCCGAACAACCAAAGCTGGATATCGCCGATTGCCTTCACCTGGCTCTAGCCGAGGAACTGGGAATCTTCAAGGTCTATACGTTCGACAAGAAGATGGATCGCTATCCGGGCGTAGAGCGCGTCGAACCAGAGTAGCCTGATTTCTGAAAGCAAACAGGAGCGCTCAATGAGCGCTCCTGCCGGGTTGATTAACGCCAGGATTACTCCGCCAACACACCCTCCAGCTGCCCCAGCATATGTTGCCAACCGTACTTCGCGCCGCCAAGCTCCTGGCGGGCATCGGAACGGAAACCACTCTGCTCAAGCTGCAGAGATGTGCCACCACTGGCACTCTCGGCCAGTGTAAATGTGACGACCGTCGTGCTCAGTTGACCATCGACACCTGGTGCTTGCCAGGTGTAGACGAGCTTGTGCGGCTCGTTGATCTCCTGCACCTCGCATTCAATGGAGGCGTCATACCCCGGTGCACCACTGAACTGAAAGGCGTGACCGACCTCGGCGCGGAATGTATTCACGGGGAACATCATCCATTGGGATAGCGTGGCGGAATCGGTGATCGCATGCCAGACCTTCTCGATCGGGCTGGTAAGTTCGTATTCGAGCACAACAGACTCACTCATGATTCATTCTCCTCAAGTAGTGCTTTGAGCTGATCGAGGCGGGCTGTCCAGAACATCTCATAGTGAGCGATCCACTGCTGCACCTCGCTAAGTGGTGCGGGCGTGAGACGATAAAGCGTCTCCCGACCTTGCTTGCGCTCCTCAACCAAGCCTGCTTCCTTCAACACTGCGAGGTGCTTGGAAACCGCCGTCCGACCTATAGCGAAACGAGTAGTTAATTCGTGCAGGGGCGTGTCTGGCTCTGTAGCCAGCATCTCGATCAGCTCGCGTCTGGTCGGATCAGCGATGGCGCTGAAGACATCCCGCATCGTCTGCTCCTTGACCGGCGAAATTCCACACATGACACCAAATGGTGTCATGTGTGGATGATAGGACACCGCATGGTGTCGTGTCAAGAAGGAAGACATGGGGAGGAAATATGCTACCTGTTATACTGGTAGCATCTGAGGAGACGGTAAATGAAAATCTATCATGTAAAAGTGGGCAAGCAGGGCAGGATTACGTTACCCATTGAAGTTCGAAGAGATCTTGGGCTTGAAGAGGGTGATCTTGTGATATTCGAATCAAGGCCTGAAGGTCTCATCTTACGGAAAGCCACCGAGGAAGAACGGTATCAAATAGTATATGCATCAAAACGGAAGGAAAAGGACTAGATCCAAATGGCTCACTACGCACACAAAGTATCTGCCAAAGGACAGTTGGTTATTCCCTCCAAAGTCCAGGAGGAACTTGGTCTGGCCGATGGAGTGACGGTGACCATCAGGATCGAAGACAATACGGCAATTGTAGAGAAAAGACCAAGTTGGGTAGAACAGACTCGCGGCGCGCTACCTTCGAAGCATCCACCGCTGGAGCCTGAAGAAGTTGAGGAACTGATCGAAGCCGCGGCGCTAATCGACGCCTACTCCAAATTCGGCACGCCTTCGTGAGCAGAGTGTTTATCGACACAAATGTCTTTGTGTATCACTTAACCAACAACCACCCTGATCATTCACCGAGATGCTCTCGCTTCCTTCAGGACGTCGAAGAGGGGCGGATTCAAGCTCATACATCCGTCACCGCAGTTGACGAGACACTCAGAGTACTCACCAGGACCTTCGGTCACACTCGCACGAACGCAGTCAATATGCTGTCAATCATTCTCAAGCAGCCAGAGGTCTCTATCGAGTACCGAGACACCGTGATATATGCAATGCAATTCTGGGTTGAGCAATCACCACTCTCCTTCATCGACTGCTATCATCTTGCTCTCACTCATACACTCGGTATCAACAGGATCGCTACCTTCGACAAGAAGATGGATCGCTACCCCGGCGTCGAAAGGATTGAACCGGAATAGCGATCGGCTCCTACCCCTTCGCTTCGATACGCGGCAAGATTTGCTCGGCAGCTTTGGTCAGCTCGCCAACCTTGTACGGCGGCGCAAGGTACAGCACCATGTGCGTCACACCAGCATCGACGAACGCCTGTATCTCCTGAACGGACTGTTCGACATTCTCCAGATCGAGTTTGCGCTGGGCGCTAAGCTCGATCTCGGCGAAATCCCGACCAACATTCTCACAGTGCTGCTTTAGCACGTCCACTTTGTGCTTGAACGTCTCCAGATCACCACCGCTGTAATTCCAGATATCGGCGTGTTTGGCCACGACCTTCAGCGTCAGCTGCTCACCACTACCGCCGATCAGAATCGGCGGACCGGGTTTCTGCAACGGTTTGGGAGACATACGGGCACCATAGAGCTGGTAGTACTTACCCTCGAAGTCCACCGTCTCCTGTGTCCACAGCGCCTTTGTGATCTGCATCGCCTCATCCAGCATACGCAAACGCTTGCCGGGAGTCGGTAGCTCAATATGACGACTGCGATGCTCGAACTCATTCCAGCCAGCACCATCACCGAAATCGACGCGTCCACCACTGATCACATCGACAGTAGCTGCCATCTGAGCGTGTAACGCGGGATCACGGTAAGTATTGCAACCGGTGAGCAATCCGAGGCGAAGTCGTTTCGTGCTGGCGGCCAGCGCCGAAAGCATCGTCCAGCCCTCAAAGCAATCCCCGATACCATCCGGGTTGTCGATCGGATTGAGGTGATCGAAGAGCCAACCGTGTGTGAAGTCCGGAATCTGGTCTGCTTCCTGCCACACGGCGAGGATGCTCTCCCAGGTGTCATGCTGTTGCGCGGTCTTGAATCCGAATCGAAGTGGATACATTGGTTTCTCCCTTGGGTTCGTGCCATGCTGCTTGTCTATCGTGACACAGATTTCCGGTTTTCGGTGATTCGGCAAGATCGGAGAAGCCCCATCGAAAACCAATCCCGTATCATGCGGGCAGACGATCGCTAACGACCAGAAGGATGATCACAATGGCTGGAGTACGAGTGCTGGTTGGAACCGCCAAGGGTGCCTTCATTCTAGAGTCTGATGAAACCCGCTCGGAATGGAAGGTGAATGGACCCCATTTCCCAGGCGCTGAGGTTTACCACATCAAGGGGTCATCGCTAAATCCTGATTTGGTTTTTGCGGCGCAGGCCAACGACTGGTTCGGTCAGATTATCCACCGCTCCTCGGACGGTGGTAAGACGTGGGAACAGGTCGGTAGTACCTTCGCCTATGATGGCGAGACAGGTACGCATCAGTGGTACGACGGCACACCGCATCCCTGGGACTTCAAGCGCGTCTGGCATCTGGAGCCAAGCATTCACGATGAGAACACCATCTTCGCTGGCGTCGAAGATGCGGCGATGTTCAAGTCCAGTGATTGCGGTGCTACCTGGCAGGAACTACCCGCGCTGCGTAATCACAGCACCGGCAACAGCTGGCAACCAGGTGCGGGAGGACTCTGCTTGCACACCATTCTGCAGCACCCCAGTAACCCCAATCGACTCTACATCGCGATCTCGGCGGCCGGTGCGTTCCGCACCGACGATGGTGGCCAGAGCTGGAGCGCGATCAATCAGGGGCTGCGCTCCGACGACGTCTTGCCCGACGGCACAACCGACGTCGGCCACTGCGTCCACTGCGTCGCGATGCACCCGTCGCAGCCGGACGTGTTGTTCATGCAGAAGCACTGGGATGTCATGCGCAGCGACAACGCCGGCGATCTCTGGCACGAAGTCAGCGGCAACCTGCCCAGCGACTTCGGCTTCCCGATCGCCGTCCACGCCCACGAGCCGGAGACGATCTACGTCGTCCCGATCAAGAGCGACTCCGAGCACTTCCCTCCAGAGGGTAAGCTGCGCGTCTATCGCAGCCGCAGCGGCGGCAACGAGTGGGAAGCACTCACCAACGGTTTGCCGCAGGAGGATTGCTACGTCAACATCCTGCGCGATGCG
>JAMLHR010000089.1 GCA_023957015.1 Thermomicrobiales bacterium
TGCACTAGGACTGCAAACTGATAGTGCTGGTAATGGTGTTTGCGATGTCGAGCCGCTCTCGGTTGATGAGGCCATCGTTATCTTGAGAGACCCCCTCGGGAGTCTTGTGCCCGAGTTCGATGATCCTGTCGCCGTCGGTTATCCAGCTGAGTTCTTTGGTCGGCAGCAGATCGAGGCGCCGAATTATTACCTGTATTTCGCGGCAGTCCGCTCGGACTCCTATGCTGTCGCGATGCAATCACATCAGTTTGCCAAGGCTCAACTGGTGATCAACGAGTATCTGGATTGTATGCAAACTGGCACCGTCGGTCAGGAGTGGCGATTGATGAACCCTGTTACCGTTCAGTTCCGGATCGCGTCTGCCCTTCCGACACTTACCTCGGAGGAAGAAGCCAGGGAACTCTTGCCTGAGTTGCTCTCGCAGCCCGCCACATTTGCGCCCATGAATCCACAGACTGATATCGTCAGCGTGTTCCCCAGATTGAATCCTGATGTCGAGCAGACTCGCTACTTTGCCGCAACTGACTTCATCGGATTCTCCGGTTACGCCATCAGTCCGGTGCAGTTCGTTGACTCATCCGGTGCGGTCAAGATGGAAGCTGATCTACAAGGGCGTTCCCTTTCTGATCCTGGTCAGATGGAGCAATTCTCCATGAACGTCATCTATGGTCAGTCGTCTCTTGATCTTGAGTGGTACGTCATAGATATCGTCTTTCCTTTCAACCTTCCAGTTGGATAAACCAACATTCGTAATCAACGCAAAGAGACCGGGGCAAAATCGCCTCGGTCTCTTTGCGTTGGGCTACATCGTCTTTGTTACGTTTACTGCCCCCACTCGTATTACCTATCAAGCGGTGGAGGACTGGCACGATGCACAGCGGGATTGATCTGTCCATGGAAGATGATGCCATTGTGTTGAGGGCGCGTGAAAACGTCGATGATTTTGCTCCGCTCTACGATCGCTATGCGCTACCCCTGTATCGCTGGATGTGCCGCGAAACCGGAGATGCAGAGCTCGCCGCCGATCTCACCGCACAGGTCTTCGTGCAGGCCCTGCAGAGCCTCCACCAGTACGATCCCCGGCGTGGAGCATCGTTTCGCGCCTGGCTCTTTGCTATCGCCCGCAACCTACTTCGAGATAACTGGCGGCGGTACAAGCCAGGAAAACTGCCTGACGAGATGATCGATCAGCGGCCAGGACCAGAGGAACTGGCATTGCACAGAACGCTTATGGACGAGGTTCGCGCGGCACTGGAATCCTTGCCCGAGCGGCAGCGCGAAACGATCGAATTACGACTCAGTGGTCTCAGCCACCGTGAGATCGCTGAGATCCAGGGAACCAGCGAAAACGCAGTGAGAATGGCGCAATCCCGGGCGATGAAAGTGCTACGGGTGCTCCTTCACCAGGGAGTCAAGACATGACTGACATGGATTTTGATGAGCTGCAGCAGGTGGTGAATCAGGCCCACCGCACATTCACGGGACGAGATGACGTTCCGGAAGAGATATGGATGCGAGTGCGATCGCAGGTACCTGCGGTCCCGCAACAGGAGGTCACCCCCTTGAACACTCCTCAAACACTTGATGTTGTGCACCTGCCGGCGCGCAGTCAGCAGACGGTAATCGTTCGATACCTGAACCTCGCAGCGAGTGTCATTCTCGTTGCCGCCATCGCGATTGGTGGCTGGTTTGCGGCGGTAAATCTGTCACCCAATGATCGTGGTCATCAGGCGGCCATGGCTCCGGCAACACCGATTGCTGACGCGTCGTGTGCCGTCCCGGCGCTCACCGCCGAAGAGGCGATCATGATCATAAAGAATCCCTATCATGCCATTGATCTGACCCTTTACGACATGGGCGGAATGCATACCAGAATGTCTGCCGAGGAATACGCCACCCCAGATCACACCAAAATGCTTCAGATCTTCACCCACGATTCCGTCAACGAGATCGACGATGAGGAATGGGCCGATACGCTGGAACTGGGTGATCAGTATCTGGATTGCATTCAGCACGGGACAGTCGGGCAAGTGCTGGCGCTCATGGATCCATTTGTCGTACAGAACTACCTGCGTGATCGGTTACCACTTTTCATGAGTGAGGATGAGACCCATGCGTTCTTGACCGATCTCCTGCGGGAAGACGCCATTGGGTATGGCTGGACGGATCCAGAGCAACTCACGTTTATCTCCGACAAGGTGTTGCAGATCAATCCTGACATTCGGCTGATCTACGCTGATTCGAGATTCTCGTATCGCAATGGGTTCTATACCGAAGTGATTGGGGCTCCGGTGTTGTTCAGCAACGCGGATGGCAGCGTCGCCAGTGCTCCTACGTTCGCTGGTATTCCATTTGGCAGTAGTGCCGGACAGACCAGATTTGCCCGCAATGTCTTCTTCGTAAAATCGACGTTCGATGGCCAGTGGTACGTATACGATATCCTGATCCCCTGATCGATAGATGCATAGATCCGAAAGAGACCGAGACATCACCGTCTCGGTCTCTTTCGTTAATCCACCGTTACTCTTTACCCACCCATACGTTCTGTACTGCAGTCGGTGGAGGAGTGCGATGCATCATGACGGAAACGAGGAGGGGGACGATGCCATCGCGATCGCCGCACGCGATGATATCGACGCCTTTGCGCCACTCTACGAACGCTACGCCGGTCCGATCTATCGCTGGATGTTTCGCGAGACGGGTGATGTGGATGCGGCCAACGATCTCACCGCCCAGGTATTCGCGCAGGCGCTGCAGAACCTGCACCGATACCAGCCGCGGCAGTCGTCGAGCTTTCGGAGCTGGCTCTTCACGATTGCCAGAAACCTCCTCCGTGACTCCTGGCGGCGCTATCGACCGACATCGCTGCCGCTCCATTTGGTCGACCACCGACCCGGACCGGAGGATCTGGCGATCCATCGCACGGAAATGGACGAGATCCGAGCGGCCTTCGCGTTATTGCCGGAGCGGCAGCGGGAGATCGTGGAACTGCGGTTGAGTGGCTTGAGCATACGAGAGATCGCCGAGATACAGGGCACCAGTGAGAGTGCGGTGAAGATGGCACAGACCCGCGCTTTCAAGACCCTGCGTGCTCACCTGAACGAAGGAGTGGTTCGATGACAGACCACGAACTGAATGAACTGAAGCACCGTGTTGAAGGTGCCCATCGCGCCTTTCCCGGTGCGTATGCTCCCGCGGCGGATGTGTGGCAGCGAGCCCGGTCTCAGGTGTCCAGCAATCAGAAGAGAGAGGAACCGATCATGAGCATGACACCAACGTATTCGATACCTTCGACGGCCGGACGTATCAACACCGGGCGCAACAGCAACGGCCTCAGCCGTTTCGTGAGTATGGCAGCTACATTGGCGATAGTCGGAGTCCTGGCATTTGGCGGTTGGTTCGCGGCCACGAATCTTCCTCCGAACGACGGTCAGCAACTTGCCCTGGTGCAGGCTACACCCACCGCCGCGATGTCATGCGATGTCGAATCGCTTACCGTGGACGAAGTCATGCTTATCGTGAAGAACCCATATGCATACTTCACGACATATGTGGACTCCATTACCCATCCCCAAAAGGAACTGTTCGAGCTACCTTATAGGCCAACAGCTTTCGAGTTTGAGATGGGAGAGAGGACCAAGCCTGCCGAGGATGATTTCAATGCAGCACTGGCTGCAGCGGAAACCTATCTTGATTGCCTTCCGACGGCTACCTGGGGTCAACTATGGGCGTTATCAGACCCATTCTGGGTGCAGTATCGTATCCTGACGCAGTTCCCGGTTTTCGCGACGGAAGCCGAAGTGGAGCAGTATGTTACGTCGACGATCGATCAGCCACTCGCAACCGATCACAACCCCGTGGATGATGTGTTTGCATTGCTGGAAGGTCA
>JAMLHR010000009.1 GCA_023957015.1 Thermomicrobiales bacterium
TACCCAAGCGAACACCACCTGTGCCCACTTGTCAATACCTCTGAAGAGTGCTCTAGATAGGTGGTGGTGACCCTTGTGGTCACCCACGATGCGGAGCATCGTGTCGCGATTAATGGCATGCAATCCTTGCCATATGCAAGTGGGCTCATGTCATTCCGAAACCTGAGCAAAGCGAAGGGGAGGAACAATCTAGTAAGGGAACGCTCCACCTTATCCCGTGTGGCCTGCCGAGCACGGCCGGTAGCTGGGGAAGTATGACCCCGCACAACTTACGGACGCAGATGATTGTCGCTGAGTTACTGTCTCAACGCGTCCGCTCGGTGCGAGTCTACAGGTTCCAAAACTCCCACTGGACGTGCTTGACCTCATCCAGTGCGATGCGTTGGTCGCCGCTAACGATTGTCGCACCCGGCTGAACCTCGCTCCGCGGCGAGTAAGGATCGTCTACGATCTCTGGCGGATCGCTCATGAGTGCTTCGATGATCGCGGCGGTGCAGAAGGGAGCGTAGTAGTTGCTATAGCCTCCTTCCATCAGTGCGATCAGGCGACCATCGCAGCATGCGTTCGCCGTATCACGAACCATCCTCGTCATCTGTCGATACGCTGGTACGGTTACGGTCATCCGGCCGAGCGGATCCTGAACGCTGGCATCCTGGCCGGCCGAAATCATGATCAGATCAGGCGCGAACTGCTTCATGATGGGTAGAACGATCTCGCCCATTGCTGCCAGGTAGACGGCATTCCCGGAACCCGGCGGCAACGGGACATTCACCGTTGTTCCGCGGGCGTTATCTTCACCGCAGTGCTCGACCTTCCCCCAATCGATGGGGAACAGATTGTCCTGATGGATAGAAATGAACAGCACCGAGTCATCATTCCAGAAGATATCTTGCGTGCCATTGCCGTGATGGACATCCCAATCGATGATGGCGATTCGCTTGAGTCCATGTTGACTCTGGGCGTACCTGGCTGCAATGGCGATGTTGTTATAGACGCAGAATCCCAGGCTCTGCTCGGCAGTGGCGTGATGTCCCGGTGGTCGAATCAGTCCGAAGACGTTGCGCGCATCACCGTGGACAATCGCATCCACCGCTACTAACGCACCACCCGCTGCCAGTCTGGCGATGCGTTCGCCTCCGGCTGCGATCGGTGCCCCGATACCGACATCACCGCCGGTTGCGCTGATACGTTCGATCCGCGTTCGCATCTCACGCGAATGAACCCGTTCGATATCTTCGGTGTCGGCATATCTGGGATTGAGGAGTTGGAGGTGATCCAGATACCTCATCGCGGAGAGCAGCTTGTGTGTACGGCGGGCGACAACCGGTCCGGATGGATGAGGTTCCACTTCATCGAAAGGGAAGTGCTCGCTATAGCGAATGAGGTACTCGCCGGGATCGTGAAGCAGATAGTCAGGATCGTAGACCAAACCGGTGGTGTGTGACATCGTCCCGTACCTCGTTGTGAAGATACACGAAAGAGGGGCTGCAATGCCCCTCTCGTTGGATTACTGTGAATTCGGTCTACGCTCCGACGATGAGACCCATCTCATCCATGACATCCCACATCCAGAGGAAGTCACCCCATGAGTAGTACTTCTTCGAGCCGGTGCCCGGATCGGAAAGGTAGACGCCATCGCTGTCATAGCCATACACCACCATCACGTGCATATAGGCCGTAACCTGATAGCGGGTGCCATCGGCGGTGTACTCGTTGTGGGAAAGATCGCCACGCATACCGAGCCAGACGATGACCGGCAAGCCGTTATCGATGGCATTGGTGAGGGTGTTAGTTCCACCATAGAACGATGTGGCGGCGTATCCGTAATAGTTCAGGCCGGGAGTCAGGGCATTGGCATAGATGCCGTAATCGTCCGTGTTCCCCCAGCTGCCGTTGATATTGCCACGATATCCCCAATGTGGATTGTCCGAAAGCGGAGTGACTGCTTCCATTTCATACTCGCTCACGGTGTACCCAATCATACCGGTCGCGATCTGCACGGCGGCGTACTCGCAGCTGAGGGGTCGTTGCTGACCGTAGATCACCGGCGTGATGAACGATCCATCGGCGGCGATGCTGGAGTTGCTGCTGGAAGCCTCGGGTACCCAGGAGTCGGTGACGATCGGGACATCGCCGCTGAGATCGAGCACGCTGGTAGCACCGCTGCAACTGCTGCCATCGATCCAGATCGTGCGACCGCCCAGGTAGGAACCATTCACCTGCACTTCGAGCCAGGCTTTTGCGGACCAGGCTGCTGAGGTATCGAACGCCAACCAGGCGATACCGGAGCTATTGGTGGTACCAGACATGGAGTCGATGATGTAAGACGAAGCATCGTCGGAAAGGACGATGGTGACCTCGGCACCGGCCAAAGGACCGCCACCCGACCGCACTTCGACACTGGTATCAACCACACAGCCCGCAGCCGGGTGGTTGGTGTCTACGGTCATCCATGCGTCAACGCCAGCGGCACTCGCTGGTATGGATCCCAGAATTCCTAATCCGAGAATGGCCGACATTACGACGGCTAAAGCTGCGCGAAAACGTCTCATAGACGCCATGTCCTCCTCCTTCTTCCACCGGTGGTTTGGCGGAATCGCTGGCGTGTGTCATTGATAGTGCTCGTGATCCCATCCGAACCGTTGTGATTCCGGGGCAGCCAGCCGCCGGAATCCGAACACTACTCCCAGCCTACGTGAACCAGGCCAGCAACGCCAGATGTACGTTCGATCAAATCAACTGTGACAATCATGCACAGTTTAGTCGATTTTGTCGAGAGGTGTATCGATGCGAATAGGATGCTCAGCTTTATGTTCACCGAAGAACTGCGCGCGTGCATCATCGTCTGTAGGCTGCGAATCGGGACCAAGCGCGAAGATCGAGGCATACCCGAGTGCCTCCGGATCATCTGCTCGCGCCAGCTCAACCTGTGCCTGTAAGGCGAGGCCAGCTTCCGAAACGTTAGTCGTGAGCGGTGCTACCCAGGCGGCGTGCGTGCGCAGTATTGTCTCGTAGGATCGGCGTGTTACGGCGAATGAAACCGCCACGTCTTGCCACGATTCCGTCCGCAGCAAGTCCCGTAGCACTCGCACATCCCGCCAGAGCAGCGACATCCCGTGTCCCTGAGAGGGATCGGGTGCACCAGCGGCATCACCGATGGCAACTGCCATCTCGCCAGCGATTCTGGTGGCGGATACATGGGAGTTGGGGAAGAACGCCAGCGGTCCGGACGGCGTCGCGTTAGCGAATGCATCCTCCGGGAAACATGCAGCGCATGCCTTCAGATATGTCCCGATACGATCGGAACCACCGAACGCTTCCGTTGGATTGTCTGGACCGACATAGTAGACGCGCCAGAGGTCATTACCTTGAGGGAAGATCATCAAGAATCCAGCGGTGTGGAATCCCTGGTGTGATGACGTTGGATCGAGGTTGAGGTTTTTTACCAGCAATCCGCCGAATTGGTGATGGGGTGGATCTATCACTGTCTCACAGCCCCACAGCTTGCGTGTGGCCGAGGTCTTGCCATCGGCGGCAATCAGGTATCTCGCCTGAAGGTCATAGACACCATCTGGTCCATCTATCTGCAGAAGCCAACTATCGCGCTGTCGCGCAATCGAGGCTCGCGCAGGGCGATGGACGATCGCACCTGCCTCCGTAGCACCTCTTAGCAGTCTTTCCTGCAGGGCAGGATGACTGAAGCCGATTTCGGGATAGATTCCTGGGAACGCTTCCTCCCAGGCGAAGGTGGAATCGACGTCTCGATCTCGGTACTGCGTCCAGTTGGGGATGCGTTGTCCACCAGCTTCGAAGACGAAGGACTCCAGCCCGAGCTCATATAGTTCCTTGACGCCCCAGGGGTGGCAGGCTTCGCCACGGACGCGGTCCCGGAACGCTGGTTCGCGCTCGATCACCGCAGTGCTGAGACCATCTCGCTGCAGCACGATAGCCAGTGAAGAACCAGCGATGCCGCCACCGATGATGGCGACATCGACCGATGGGATCGTCATGATATCTGATCCTGACTAAGAGTTCTTCTCGCCGATCCAGTACGCCGCGAAGACGAGTGCGACCGTGAGAACGCTGGCGATCAGACCGATGAGCGCTCGCTTGCGGATTCCGGGCTCCTTCGCGGCCATACCGTGTTCCATACCAATCGGAACAATCGCCACCAGGGCGAACACAACATGTGTCCACTTGACGGAGTTACCGGCACCCAGGAGCATGAAGCCCAGAGCATACTGCAGCAGTAGCAGAGTCGCCGCCGAGAAGGCGATCAGGCGATGCTGTGGAATCACTTGTCCCCGGAACCACTCGACGGCGTAAAGGATAGCGCTGATCACGAAAAGAACCAGCGTCAGGGAACCGACAATCATGTGAACGGTTGAAGACATGCCTATGAACTCCTGTAGCACTGCCACCCCCCACCGGGTGCCTGATTAGTATAGGTTTTTCCGGACCAGGAAGCTGTGAAGGCGTGCGGATTCCCCGACTTCGTTGTATCTTCAGGTATGTCAAACGCCGATCACGATACTGTATGCATTGTCCTGCCAAAGATATGCTGATGGATCGAATCGGTAGAGGTGCCACATAACGGGAGGTGGAGGTTCTTCATGTCAGATTTGCGAGATGTTTCTCATGATTTCGTCGAAGTCATAGCGTACGAGAATCGCGAGTTCGCTCCACCCGCGGAGTTCGCGGCCAACGCCAACGTGAACGATCCCGCCGTGTATGAGCGCGCTGCCGCCGATCCCGAAGCGTTTTGGGCTGAGCAGGCCGGGAGAATCCATTGGTTCCAGAAGTGGGATCAGGTGCTTGACTGGAGCGAGGCTCCACACGCCAAGTGGTTCGTTAACGGCAAGCTGAATGTGGCCTACAACTGCCTTGATCGACACGTTGAAGCCGGTCGCGGCAACAAGGTTGCCTACTATTTTGAGGGCGAGCCGGGCGATCAGCGTGTCATCACCTATTCCGAACTCAAGGACGAAGTCTGCAAACTCGCGAACGCGCTGACCGAACTGGATGTGGTCAAGGGTGATCGCGTCGTCATTTACATGCCGATGATCCCTGAGTTGATTGTGGCGCTGCTGGCCTGCGCCCGCATTGGTGCACCGCACTCCGTGGTCTTCGGTGGGTTTAGTGCCGATGCCGTCCGCGATCGTATCAACGATTCCTCCGCCGAGATCATCATCACCGCCGATGGTGGCTATCGTCGCGGTGGCCCGAGCGGCCTCAAGGTCAATGTTGATGAGGCGATCAAAGGCGCACCCAGCATCGAGAAGGTGTTGGTGGTGAAGCGCACCGGTCAGGATGTCGATTGGGTTGAGGGTCGCGACTACTGGTGGCATGACATCGTTGAGCGCCAGAGCACGGAGCACGAAGCCCAGCCGATGGATAGCGAGGATGTGCTCTATCTCCTGTATACCTCCGGATCGACAGGTAAGCCAAAGGGTATCGTTCACACCACCGGTGGCTACCTGGTTGGTACCAGCTATACGCACCGGTCCATCTTCGATATCAAGGATGATGATGTCTACTGGTGCGCCGCCGATGTGGGATGGGTCACCGGTCACAGTTACATCTGCTACGCACCACTGACCAATGGCACCACCAGCGTGATGTACGAGGGAACACCGACCTATCCGGCACCGGATCGCTGGTGGGAGATCGTGGAGCGCTACAAGGTCAACATCCTGTATTGTGCCCCCACCGCCATCCGCGCCCATATGAAGGAAGGTCATCAGTGGGCGGACAAGCACGATCTCAGCTCGTTGCGACTGCTCGGATCGGTGGGTGAGCCGATCAATCCTGAAGCATGGATGTGGTATCACCGCCACGTTGGGCACGAGAACTGCCCGATTGTGGATACCTGGTGGCAAACAGAGACTGGCGCAATCATGATTTCGCCGATGCCGGGTCTGACCACGACCAAGCCTGGTTCCGCGACGTTCCCGCTGCCGGGTATCGATGCCGATGTCGTCGACGAGCAAGGAAACTCTGTTCCGCTCGGTCACGCCGGTTTCCTGGTCATCAAGAAGCCATGGCCCAGTATGCTGCGCACGCTCTACAACGACGATCAGCGCTACCTTGATACCTATTGGGGTAAGTTCGGCAATATGTACTTTGCTGGCGATGGTGCCGCTCGCGATGAGGATGGCTACTACTGGCTGCTCGGTCGGGTCGATGATGTCATGAACGTCTCCGGCCACCGCCTCAGTACCGCCGAGATCGAATCCGCGCTGGTGAGCCACGATCTTGTCGCCGAAGCCGCCGTTGTTGGTCAGCCGGACGAGTTGACCGGTGAGGCGATCTTCGCCTTTGTTACGCTCAAGAACCGCGCTCATCATCAGGATGAGCGCGCCTTCGGTCAGGAGCTGCGTAATCACGTCGCCAAGAAGATCAGTCCCATAGCCAAACCAAAGCGCATCATGTTCACACCGGATCTTCCCAAGACGCGATCCGGTAAGATCATGCGTCGACTGTTGCGAGATATCGCGAACGGTCAGACGTTGGGCGATACCACCAGCCTGGCGAATCAGGACGTGGTGAATCAGATTCAGGAAGCCACAGTTAACGCAGCACAAGACGAATAATCTGTTAAATGCTCTGCCGCTAAGTGGCAGGGGGCGCTATGCTGAGACGGTACCCGATCCAACGCGGACGGGTGCCGTTTCCGTTGCAGGAGCATTTCATGTCTGACAACCTTCGCATTGCCTTGGTGGGCGCCTGGCACGTTCACGCCAACGACTACGCTCGAGATTGTGCCAACAATCCCCATGCTGATTTGGTGGCTGTTTGGGACGATGATCCGAATCGCGCAGCAGTGGCCGCCGAGAAATGGTCGGTACCTGTTGTTGCCGATCTCGATGCATTGCTCGCCGATGAGTCGCTTGATGGTGTCATCACCACCACCGCGACATCGATTCATCGCCCAGTGATGGAGAAGGTGATTGCGGCTGGCAAGCATATCTTCACCGAGAAGGTCCTCGCCGCCGATCCAGCGGATGCCGAGGCGATCGCTCAGGAAGCAGCATCTGCTGGCATCGTGCTGACCGTGTCACTACCACGGCTTTACACCGGCTATACCCGGGCGATCGATGAGGTACTGGCCGCAGATGAGCTGGGCGAGATCTCCTATGTGCGTGTTCGGGTCTCGCACGATGGCGCAATTCGCCGCAATGGCAATCCTCAGTGGCTGCCGGAAACGTTCTTTGATCGCCAAGAGGCAATGGGCGGTGCGATGATCGATTTCGGTGCCCATCCCTACTATCTGGTGAATCACTTCTCTGGTGGGTTGCCGGAAACGATCAATGCCAGCTACCTCAGCACCAGCGGTCACGAGGTCGAGGATCAGGCGCTGGTTGTCTGTATGTATCCCGACAAGATCACTGGCGTAGCTGAGGCATCGTTCCTCGGTGGAGCCGTCGGTATGATCATCGAGATTCACGGTGCCGATGGTTCATTGGTGTTCGATTTCGATGATGGTTTGCGCACGAAGAGTCGCGGCGAGAAATCATGGCGACAGCGCGCCTTGCCTGCCGACGATCCCACACCCTTCGATCGCTGGGTGCAGCATATTCAGCATGGCGAGCAGGATCCCGAGAATGTCGCAGTTGCTCTTGATCTCACCCGCATGGCCGCTGCGGCCGAGGTATCGGCCGCCGAGCAGCGAACGGTGCAGATCAGCGAGGTGGGGTAGTGGAGCAAGCACGTGTTCTCACCGTGAATATCGGCCAACGTGAACTGAATCCTCACGGGAAGGCGGAATCAACGGGTATTCACAAGCGACCGATCGATGAACCGGTATATGTTTCGGCACCCGGAGTTTCAGGCAGTGGTCTGGCGGGCGATTTCATTGGTGATCCCAAACATCACGGTGGCGATGACCAGGCCGTCTATATCTTTGCTCGAGAGGACCTCGATCGGTGGGAGCAGATCAAGGGACGCGCGTTCCCAAACGGTTCCTTCGGCGAGAACCTGACAACGGTAGGTGTCGATGTCAATGAGGCGTTAATCGGCGAGCGTTGGTGTATCGGTGACGATCTCGTGTTGGAAGTCACTTCGCCACGGATTCCTTGTACCACGTTTCGGGGTGTGATCTCGGAGCCGAAGTGGATTAAGGAGTTCACCGCCGATGCGCGACCGGGTACCTACTTCAAGGTGATCGCACCCGGCACGATCAAGGCTGGCGACCCGATTGAGGTTATCCATCGCCCGCCACACGATGTCAGCATCAGCATCGTCTTCCGTGCCACAACGACCGATCGATCACTGAACACCAAGCTGCAAGAAGCGGCGGAATATCTGCCACCTGACCTGGTTCAGTACGCTGCCACGGCGGTGGTGGACAAGGATCCCGAATAGACACGAAACACCCGCCAACGAATCGGCGGGTGTTTCGGTAATCCGCGTTCTACAGGACGAAGATGAATGCCAGGATGCCACCGACAACTGCCGGGATACCTACCGCCAAGGCAATGCCAAGGAACGACCACGGATTGAATCCGAGTTTGTAGATACCGGTCTGATTCTCGAGATTCTGCTTCATGGACATGATGATGCCTCCAATGATCTGCACAGTTCTGATGCGCTCAGCATAGCGCGAATATAACGGATTTCGCTACTCGTCTTCCTCGGTCACGGTCTTCTCGCTCGGTAGTCGTCGCATCGCAGGGAAGAGGATGACATCGCGAATCGTGGGCTGATCGGTGAGCAGCATCACCAGACGGTCGATACCGACACCGACACCACCGGTCGGCGGCATGCCATACATGAGCGCATTGATGAAATCCTCATCGATTGGCATCGCCTCCTGATCACCGGCATCGGCGTCCTTCTTCTGCTCCAGGAATCGCTCCATCTGATCCATCGGATCGTTGAGTTCCGTGAAGCTATTACCGATTTCGCCGCCGCCGATATACGGCTGGAAACGTTCGACATGCGTCGGATCATCCAGCTTGCGCTTTGCCAGCGGACTGAGCTCGACCGGGTAATCGGTCAGAAACTGTGGCTGAATCAGGAATGGGCGCACGAACTGCTTGAGGAGTTCATCGACGACGCGTGGCCAGACCGTGCCAGCTTCGATATCGGCACCCTTCTCGCGAGCGACCTTGATTAGGTCCTCGGCATCGGGGTATTCGGTGTAGTCGATACCGCTTCGTTCCAGAATCGCTTCCCGCAATGTCTGTCGTGGCCACGGCGTTGTCACGTCGATGGTGTGACCCTGGAACTCGAAGGTGCTGCCACCGAAAACGGACTCAACCACGTGCGCGATCAGCCGCTCCACATAGTCCATCTGTTGCTCGTAATCGGAATACGCCTCGTACCACTCCATCATCGTGAACTCGGGCGAATGGTTTCGGTCCATACCCTCATTCCGGAAGTCCTTGGCGATTTCGTAAACCTTCTCGTATCCACCAACGATCAAGCGCTTGAGATAGAGCTCATCGGCGATTCGCAGGTAGAAGATCTGATCAAGGGTATTGTGATGCGTCGTGAATGGTCGCGCCGCCGCACCACCGTAGAGCGGTTGCAGCACGGGTGTCTCGACTTCCATGTATCCGTGATCGTCCATGAAGCGACGGATGGCGGAAACCACCTTTGACCGTGTGGCAAAGATGTGTCGCGTTTCGTCGTTTGCGATCAGATCGGCATAACGTTGACGATAGCGTGTTTCCACGTCCGTCAATCCGTGCCACTTCTCCGGCGGCGCGTTCAACGCCTTGGACAACATGGTGATGGTGGTGACCCGTAGCGAGACCTCGCCCATCCGGGTGCGGAAGAGCTCGCCGGATGCCTGTACGAAGTCGCCGACATCATAGAGCTTGAGGATCTGCTGGTAGAGTTCTTCGCCGATTACGTCCTTGCGGATGTAGAGCTGGAGTTCGGTCGCACCATCCCGGATATGAGCGAAGACAGATTTCCCCATATGGCGGAAGCTGACGATTCGTCCCACCAGGGAGAGCGTTTGGGTCGAATGCCCGCTCCCGTCCAACGCACTAGCGGTCTCCTCGGCCTCGAATAGCGTAATCGCATCGGTGTTCGTGTGGGTCCGCTCCGTGCGGGTGGGATAGGGTTCGATACCGAGTTCGCGCAGGTCGTCGACCTTCGCACGTCGGATTGCCTGCAGATCAGAGAGCTCCATTCGCATACTCCGGATTGGGTGTGATTGGCGGATTAAAGCAAAAGCGGCGGGATCGCATCCCGCCGCCAGGTGGATGACTCCAGAACTATTTTACGTCGATGATGGTATAGGTGAGATCGCCATCAGGTGTGGTGATCGTCACCGAATCGCCGGCATGTTTACCCAGCAATGCCAATCCTACCGGAGATTCATCCGAGATGCGGCCATCCATCGCCGAGGATTCCTCCTCATTGACCAGCAGCCAGGTTTCTTGCTCGTCATCATCATCAGTCTTCACGGTAATTCGGCTGCCGAGGCTGATGGTGCCATCGGCCGAACCTTCCTCAAGGATCGTGGCGCGAGCGAGAATCCCCTTCACCTCACGAATGCGTTCCTCAACGTAGTAGTACTCTTCCTTGAGGTCCTCGAACTCGCTGTTATCGGAGACATCGCCCTGTTCGCTCGCTTCCGCAATGCGATCGGAGAGATCCTTAAGGCGTTCTTCCTCTAATACACGCAACTCTTCCTGCAGTTTGCTCATCCCCTCACGGGTGATCTCCAGGCGATTGTGCGCCATGATGATGTCCTTTCGAGACCGCATCCAGCGGCAGTTGTACAAAAGCCCCGCCAAATAACGGGGTCATCACCGGTAGCGCCTCACCTATAAACAAAAACCGGGTGGCGATGCCAGCCGGTTCGTAAGGCGGTACCCAGATTATAGGCTGTGCCTGACGTAATCACAACTGTGGATTGTCTACATCACGCCACAATGCCGTATCTTGTGACTAATTGTCACAAATAAGGTTGTTATGGCAATGGCATTGCATGACGGAACGGCACAGATTCACCTATTTAGTAATTTCAGGTGTTGCATTGTTTGAGCATCATGTATATGCTTGTGCTGTCAGTGTACGTACAGTACGTGCAGACCGAGAGTCGTTGTTACATCAACACTTCCGGGATCGGACACATGGGAGAGCGATGTGCTCCCTCGGGGATGAGACCATGGGAATCCGCAAACAGGCAGTGGCTACGCCTGTGACCACCAGACGATCTTTTGTCAAGCGAGCGTGTGCCTCATCGCTGGCACTCGCCACCGGAATCGCCACTACGGCACAACCTGCCTCGGCAAGCGGTCCGATCGGTTATGTCGATGTCCAGGGAGCGGAACTCTTTGTGCATCCGACCAATCTGTCGGCCATTCTCTATATGGATGCCGGTACACCGGTCGATATCCTCTATGGACCGTACAACGGTATGTATGAGATTCGGTACTACAGTACCGATGGCTGGATCTGGGCCGAGTACCTCTCCATCGGTGGCTCCGCCGCGTCTTCCGGGAACCAGGACTCCGCTCCGACCGCAAACTACAGCGAGGAACACTGGATTGATGTCAATCGCACGAGCGGTTTGGTGCGGCTGATGATCGGCGATGGTGTCGCCGGTGCGTTTTGGGGATCATTGGGTTTCGATTCATCGGATTACGGATTCTACGCGACCGCACTCGGAACCTACTACATCTATGGATTCAAGCATTGGCTGCATTACACTGCCTGGGCTGACGCGTGGATCACAGACTGGGTGGCGTTCGATCCCGAACGCTACAACGGCTTTCACAGTTATTCCAAGGACGAGTACGGCAACATCTTGCCCAATGGTGGCGGTAGAACCGGTGGTTGCGTTGCCCTCGGACCTGGCGATATCGATCAACTCTATGATTTCGCCCAAATGGATATGCGCGTTGAGGTTCACTGGTAACCGCGCGTCGGTCCGATACCTATAGCGAACACACATGGGGAGAACCGAATCCGGACATCGCGATCGCGATGTCCGGATTCGGCATTTCGTCTCCTGATTAGCTGGCTGGCTGATCCGGCAGGACATCGAGATCGTCTTCCGGATGATCTCGATGCATGCGATAGCGCACGCGCGTGAAGATCGCGCCCGTGCGCGGCGCGAACAGGAACGTTAGCCCGAAGATCACGGTTGCTGTCAGGACAATCGCCGCACCGCTCGGCACGCCCTGGTAGTAGCTGATGTAGAGTCCGATCAGTCCGGAAATGGCACCGATGCAGCTGCTCAGAACCACCATTCGACGCAGACTGTCGGTCAGCAGTCGGGCTGTTGCTGCGGGTGTCACCAGCATGGCCAGCACCAGCACATTGCCGACCATCTGCAGCGAGATCACGATCGCCATCGCCAGCAGGACGAGGAAGAGTTGGTCGTAGAGCCACAGATTGAGTCCGGCTGAACGAGCAAAGACACGATCGAATGAGATCAATGTGATCTCGCGACGGAAGATAAGGATCAAGCCCAGTACAATGACGCCGACCGCACCCGTGAGCCAGAGATCACTACGACTCACTCCCAGGATCGAACCGAACAGGAACGAGTTGAGATCGCGCACATAGCCTGATTGCAGGCTCATCAAAGCGACACCTAGTGCGAACGATCCCGCGAAGAGCACACCGATAGCGGTGTCGTTCTTGATGCGGTCGCTTTGGCTCACTGCACCGATCAGGATCGAGATGATGATCGCTGCGATCATCGCACCGATGACGACATTGCCGCCGAGGATGAAGGTAATGACCACACCGGGGAAAACCGCATGACTGAGTGCGTCACCCAGGAAGGAGAGTCCGCGCAGGATGACGAAGACGCCGATTGCACCTGCGATCACGCCAACCAGCAGGATTGCCAGGAAGGCGTGCTGCATGAAGGTGAACTGCCACGGTTCGGTGAGCCAGTTAATCATCGTGCCACCGCCCGCAGTGACTCGATCGACACGATCGCGCCACCGAATGTCTTGGCGAGGTTGTCTTCCGTAAATACGAATGAAGGCGGCCCATCGGCAATGACCTCGCCATTGATCAGGATCGCGTGGTCGGCTGTTTGAGCGGCTTGAGCCAGATCGTGCGTGGCATAGACGATAGCTGTACCGCTGTCTTTGAGCCTCCCCAGAATCGCGACCAACATCTCCTGTGTCGGCACATCAACACCGGTGAATGGTTCGTCCAGCAGCAGAGCTTTACCCTGGTTCATCAGCGCGCGGGCCAGGAAGACGCGCTGCTGCTGACCGCCGCTGAGCGCATCGATCTGGGCATGAGCGAGATGATCCATACCGACGTTGTGGAGTGCCGCCATCGCCGCCTCCTTGTCGGACCGGGAGAATGGTGCCCATCGGGATCGGCTGCGGATGAGTCCGAGTAGCGTGCATTCCAGCACCGAGATCGGAAACTTCCAGTCGACATCCGATCGCTGTGGCACATAGGTGATGCTAGCGTGAGGACCGGTCAGCGGTGCACCCTCGAAGGTCGCTGAGCCATGGCTCGGCGAGATCATTCCGGAAAGCACTTTCAGCAATGTGCTCTTACCAGCACCGTTCGGACCAAGCAACGCGGTAACCTCGCCACCGCGGATGGCTACATTCACACTGCGCAGCGCGGATCGATTGTCATAGTGCACGGTGAGGTCGGTACAGGCGAGCATGGGTGGGTGAACGGTCATGATCAACGAGGAATCCTGATGCGGAGGAGATCTGCACACCGGCGTGCGGACTCTAACCTATCAGTATTGATACATGGTGTCAATACTATGACCTGGATTCCTGACATGATGGGCAGATACCGAACACCTCAAGGGTGTGGTCCTTGATCAGGAAGTGAGTGTCTGTGGCGAGGGTATCAATGAGGTCGTTCATCGGACAGGCGGTGAAGGTCACCGTGGTTCCGCACTCCTCGCAGAGCAGATGATGCCGATGTCCTGGCGCTCCCGAAATGTAGCTGGGATGGCCGTCCGGCGAGACGATGCGGGTCAGCACATCCACGCTGGCCAGGACTTCCAATGTGCGATAGACGGTGGCGCGGCCGATCGCATCTGGTCCGTCGCCGAGCTCGGCCACCAACTGTTCCGCCGTGAATGGTCGATTGTGGCGGAGAACCGCCTCAACGATCACCGAGCGTGGAGCGGTAAGGCGATAGCCATGCTGCTTCAGGCGATCTTCAATCTCGATTTCAGTGAGGTGGGTTTCTTGGCTGTGCAAGGATTCCGTTCCGTTTCGTTCTCAATCCTTGTACCAGTATACGGCTTGCGGTCCCGGCTGGAACGGCAGGCATCTGGTTCACGTTAGAATGAAGATACTGCGATCATGATCGCTTGATGTGGAGAATACGATGCTAAATCGATTCCGGAGTGTCCTGCTCGTCGCCGTGATCTTGTTGCTTGCTGGTGTTGCCGTCAACACCGGCGTGGATGCCCAGTCCAGCCGCAGCGCATTCTGGCAGGAGTACAACACCGAGATCACCGTCAATGAGGACGGCACGTTCCATGTGGTCGAAACCCAGTGGGTTGATTTCACCGGCAATTTCAAGTTCGGTACGCGCGAGATTCCCACGGAACGCATGGAGTCTCTAGAGAATGTCAAGGTCAGTGTCTCCAACAATCCCAACATGTCTGGCACGCCATTAAAGGAATCAGACTGGGATACAGGCGATATCGGTACCTTCTGGGTCAACAACACCAGTAGCCGGATGACGCTGATTCGCTACTACTTCGAACCCACGAACTCCGGTGGTGATCGCGTTATCACCATTGAGTACGATGTCGTTGGTGGTATCCGCGTCTATCCGAACGAGGTTCCTGCCAACCAGCAGCTCCGTTGGATCGGTGTCTCCAGCGATGTCACCAGCAGCGCCGATGTCCGTAGTTCCACCATCTCGATCACATTGCCGGAGCGCGTGGACGAGCAGGACACCGTCTGGTCGCCTGCGGCGGCCGAGACGGACGGTCAAACCTGGGCCTGGACGAAGACGAATCTTGCGTCTGGTTCAAACTTCGAAGTCGGACTCCAGTTCCCGATGATCACCGCCGCCGCGGTTCCCTCGTGGCAGGAAGGCGATGATGCCTGGCGGGCTGCGGTGGAGGAGCAGGAAGGCAAGGATGCCGTCGCTGGCACTGCCTATCTCATGGCGGGCTTACTTATTGGTGTTGGCGGCACGCTCTTCGTTGTCCTGCGATGGTACACAACTGGTCGTGATCCGAAGATCGGTCTCATCGCCGATATCTACAGCGAACCGCCCGATGATCTTCATCCCGGTGCCGCTGGCACCCTGGTTGATGAAAAGGCCGATACACGCGATATCGTGGCTACGATGGTCGATCTTGGAAGACGCGGCATCATTCATATCGATGAAGAGACATCCGGTGGCTTTGCCGGTTTTGGTGCGAACACCACCTACACGATTGAGATAACTGACCTCGCCAAACCCCGCGAAGAGTATGAGTTTGTGCTCCTGGATGCGATCTTCGACGGTCGTCTCGAGGTCGGAAAATCGATTCCGATGCAGAAGGCGAATGAGCGGATCCTGTCCAGGGCCGGAAAGATCCAGGAAGGCATCTATGCCGAGCTGGTGGAGCACGGTTACTTTGAGAAATCGCCGAGCAAGGTGCGTGGCCGCTATATGAAGATGGGTATCTTCGCGCCGATCATCGCGGTCGTTGTCTGGCTTGGTGCCGGGGTTTTCTACGGCGGCGACAGCGGTTGGCTCTGGTTCATGTTTACGGCGGCCGCATTCGTGTTCTTCCTGGGCATGAGTGTTAGTAACGCCATGGTGCGGAAGACGATGGCCGGTGCCGAAGCCGCAGCCAAATGGAATGCGTTCAAGCGCTATCTGGATGATATCGACAAGAATATCGATCTCGAAGCGAGCAAGGAGATATTCGAGCGCTATCTGCCGTTCGCGGTTGCCTTTGGCATCGAGAAGGGCTGGGTCGGCAAGTTCGAGCGTGCCGGGGCGCAGACACCGGAGTGGTTCGGAGGTGGTCCGGTGGTCGTCACCACAGGCGGCGGCGGTCGGCGTCAGCATCGTGGTGGCGGATGGGTTGTCGGCGATAGTGCCTCCAGCCCCTGGAATCAATCGTCTGGTAGTGGTTCCGGTGGTGGATGGAATGTCCCCGATCTTCAGAGCGGTAGCGATTCCGCGCACCGCGGCCTCGGTGGTGCTTCTGCCAGCTTACTGGGAATGATCGGTACCGCCGCCAAGATGATGAGCGATAACAGCGGCGGTGGCGGAGGAGGCGGCTTCGGTGGGGGAGGCGGTGGCTTCTCCGGCGGTGGTGGCGGAGGAGGTGGCGGTGGCGGCGGAAGCAGCAGCTTCGGATGATCGCGTCATCGCTGAGTCTCGTCCGACCGTACTGGGTACCGGGGTAACATCCGGTACCCGAACCGAAATGCCTTCCGATATCACCGCGCATCTGATGCACGGTGATACGTTGCTGCACATCGCCACGGCGAATCCCGAATACGTCATGTTCGCCAGGAGTGATCCCGCGTTTGCTGAGGCGTTGACCGGGTCCGAGATCGTCACCGTCGACGGTGCTGGCCTGGCGCTGGCCATGCGTATGCTGCATCCAGCCGTTACCATCGAACGCTTCACCGGTGTCATGCTTACTCATGATCTGGCGGACATATCGGCGGATATCGAAGCCGGGATGTTCCTATTGGGTGCGGGACCTGGCATCGCCGAGCAGGCTGGCGCCATTCTCGTGCAACAGCATCCCGGAGCTGTGATCGCGGGAACATGGGATGACGGCACGCCGCGCGCCGAACACGATGCGGAGTCGCATGCGCGTATCCGCGCCAGTGGTGCCACGATCCTGCTGGTCGCCTATGGAGCACCGGCGCAGATCCACTGGATTCACCGCAATCGAGCGGCGCTTGAAGATGCCGGTGTTCGCGTTGTCGTCGGTATCGGTGGTGCCTTCGATTACATCTCCGGTAATGTCCCCTGGGCACCTTCGCTGGTGCGGAAGCTGGGTTTGGAGTGGCTCTATCGTCTGGCGCGAGAACCATGGCGCTGGCGGCGACAACTGGTCCTGCCGCAGTTCGTGATGCTGATCCTTATCGAGTTCATCCGTACCAAAGGTGACCTCCCGCGTAATGCCCGATAGCAGGGAGGATATCGGAAGTTGCCGAGGCGGCACGCAAGGGTTCCGAGGTCGCGTAGAATAACCCGAGTGGTTGGACCGACCGACCGAGCTTCCGTGGAATCGCCTGCATGGACTTCATATCAGGGCAAGTGCCCTGTTCCTATCATCCCGATGTTATGACCGGCCTGCGCTGCAATCATTGCGGCAAGCCCATCTGTCCGCTCGATTCCGTGCGCACACCGGTTGGCTTGCGCTGCCCGGATTGCGCAGGCGTACGCATGGTCGGTACAGTGCGAACGCCCGTGGATGCGCTGCTCAAGGCGTCACTCGCGGGGTTGTGTGTTGCGGTTGGTGTCGCTGTGCTGTGGCGATTCTTCCCCAATTGGGAGTTCTACCTGGCGCTTCTTCTCGGATTCGGCGTGGTTGAAACGGTTGCCTGGGCCACAAACAACAAGCGTGGCCTTGATCTGCAGATACTCTCGATGGTTCTTGTCACGATCGGGCTTGTGCTCAGTCGCATACTGCTGGCCGATCGTTATGGCATCACCATGGATCACCTGCGCCTGGCGAGGGACTTTTCGCTGCAGTTGCTCCAACTGCAGATCGTGCCAAGTCTGATCTTCGTGGCAGTTTGCTATCTCATTTGCTGGGTGCGTTTTAGGTGAGCGAGTCTCCGCGGAAGGGGGGTGGCATTGCGATTGCCGCCCTTATTCTCATGCTCGGCAACGTGCTCAGTCGCGTTCTGGGGCTCGTTCGCGAGCAGCTCGCAGCCGGACTGTTTGGCACCGGTGATGATATCGCCGCCTTCACCGTCGCAGACAATATCCAGACCTTACTCTTTGATCTCCTCGCCAGCGGTGCCCTGCAGGCGGCGTTGATTCCGGTTTTGGCGCAGTGGGCAGCACCAGCGCTCGGGAAGCGACACGAACTCAAACGCATTGGCGGCACGCTGGTTGTGGGTGTGTTGGTTGTTGTTGGCGCCGCAGTGCTGTTGGGCGAAATCTACGCGCCGCATGTTGTCGATGCCCTCATCCGTATCTCCGGTGATGATCAGGCTCGTGGACCCGAGACGGTCGAGTTGACTGTGCGGTTGGTGCGAATCGTCCTTCCGGCGGCGTTACTGCTCTGTCTGGCGACTGTGCTGCAGGCGATGCTCTATGCAATCGAGAAGGTCACCGCCCCGGCGCTCTCCACCGCAGTGCGCAATTTCGCTATTGTGCTGGTGACCGCGCTGTTCGGCGCGCGCTGGGGCGTTGAGGCAATGGCCTGGGGTACCGTCATTGGTGCCGCGGCGATCATCCTCATTCAGATTCCACCGTTGATCGCCAATGGCATCCTGCCGGTACCCGCGTTCGACTGGCGACATCCAGCGCTGCGTCAGATGGGTGCGCTCTACATACCGGTCTTTCTCGGACTTATCCTCAATAGTATTGCCGTGGTAGTTGATCGAGGACTGGCCTGGGGAGCGGGAGAGGACGCGATCGGGGCGATGCGCTACGCCACCACCCTGGTGCAACTGACGCTCGGTATCGTGGCCGCGGCGATCTCATTGGCAGCATTGCCGACTCTCGCTCGCCACTTCCAGAGCAACGATGCCGGTTCCTTCCGACGCACGCTCGGCCAGGCGCTAACAATGGTCACGGTGCTTATCTTCCCCGCAACATTCGCGCTGGCCACGCTCTCCGATCCGATCTCCAGGCTGCTCTTCGGCTATGGTGCCACCACCGAGGTCGGTGTTGACCAAATCTCGCTGGCGCTGCTTGGCTACCTGCCCGGTACTTTGATGGCCGCCTATGATCAGGTCTTCATCTTCTCGTTCTATTCTCGCCAGAACACGAAGCTGCCGGTGCTCATCGGCGTTACCGCGGTCTTCGTCTACTTCGCGGTGGCATTCACGCTGGTGGATAGCTGGGGGATGATGGGGCTCGTTCTCGCGAACTCGGCCCAGTTCGTCTATCACACGATCGTCATCTGGTGGTTTGGACGACGATCCTTTGGCTGGTCACCGCAAATGCCGTTACGCAGCATGGTGCCGCGTATCGCAGTAGCTTCGCTTGGAGCTTCGGCCATCGCCTGGTTGGCCTGGTACAACCTCGACTGGCTGCAACCACAGGTAACGCTTATACCGGAAATTGGCTGGCGCCTGGTACTGGTGGTAATCCCGGGTATGCTCTTCGTTGCTGCCTATGCTGTGTTGGTGAACTGGACCTCGCCGCAGGTTGTGCGTCAGCTGGGTGAGCTGGTGCTGCCGCGATTGCCGCAGCGAGTTCGGGCCGCTATCGCTTGAGTCCGATGCGCGGTTCGGCCAACCGCAGCGCGTCATGCCAGACCATCGCGCCGGAGACACCGAATCGCCTGGCCAGCGTGGCGCAATCCGAGAGGTTCGGTGTAACACCGATCACACGACCCTTCCAGACACGATCACGAATGGCGACATCGCCGAACTTGGTCGCAACAGTGACCGCCTCGTGCGTGATGCGCAAGAGCTCACCGTTCAGAATCATCGTCTCGATCGGCAATTCGGTGACGAGTACGTCCTGGACAGCCTCGAGATCGGCGGGTGTGACTTCAACCGCCATTGTGTAGGTCCCGAAGGCATCCGGACTGACACCGAACGACGCCCGCGTCACCGCGCCGCCAGCATCCAGAATTCGTCGCTCTGCCAACCGCAGGAACAGGGGCTCCACGATCTCGAATGATGTGGTGATGACGATCTCTTCCGACATACCTGCTCCCGCGCTTACATGCCCGATCTACACTATACGTACAGCATACTTGCTGGAATGATCGTGGTCGAAGTGGACACCGATCGAGAAAGGACATCATGGACTACCAGAGCAACGCCACCTCCGTCCGATCGCTTATCTCCCGCCGTATTCAGGTTGCGTTTGTCGCCGGCCTCCTGCTGGGAATCATGTTGGGCTGGCTTTTCAGTGGTGTTGTCAGCGCAGTCATGCGTTTCGGACTGCTTGTGGTGCTGTTGATTCCGCTCATCCTGGCGCTTCTCTTCTGGTGGCGCGTTCGTCGAACCTCGGCGAATGAGCCGACGGTAATTACCTGGAATAGTCTGGGATCGACCCGAAATCTGGACGACCTGTTTGGCCCGACCACCCAGCGTCCGGTTGATCCCGACGAGATCGTGATCGAACTCGAAGAGCTAAAACGGGACAGACGGTCATAGAACTCCTCCTGACCCTCATCGCGATTACGTTCTGCGTCGGTGTCATCATCGGTTTCATCGGTGCGGGTGGTGCTGGTGTCATGGTCAGCATGCTCACGCTCGTGTTCGATCTCCCGATTCATACCGCGGTCGGCACCGCACTCGCAGCCATGGTGTTTACAACGATTTCCGGTTCGATCTCCCACTTTCGTGAGGGAAACGTTGTCGTCAAACCCGGTGTACTGCTGGGGTTGGGAGGGATGATTGGTGCTATCGCCGGTGCTGACCTCAGCCAGTCGATTCCAGAGCATATCCTGCAACCGGCGGCTGGCGCTGCACTTCTCTTTCTCGCATTCCTCGTATGGCTGCGGATGCGGTTGAGTAGCCGCATCATTTCGCTCCAGGAAGGGGACCCCGTCGAGATATCCCGTAAACAGGTGATGGTCGGAGGCAGTGCTGGTTTTTTGGGTGGAGTCGCTTCTGCCTTCTTTGGCGTTGGCATGGCACCGTTTGTCCAACTGACGCTCCTGACCGTGCTACGTCTCCCTCTGATCCAGGCGCTTGGTACCACCATGTTGGCGCTCTGCTTTATCAGCGCGAGCGGGAGTCTGGCGTTGGCATCGTATGGAGCGGTCTCGATGGTGCACATGGTAGGTGTCACCATCGGCATGACATTGGGGTCATACGTTGGGGCGAAATTCACTCGCCGTGCTCCTCGTTGGCTACTGCGCTTCGCGGTCGTAGCGGTACCGTTCTTCGGCGGCTTGTCTCTCATCATTTGGTAAACGGGGTACACTGGTTTTCGGTAGAGGAATGCATCGTATCCCCACAGGAGTATCCACGTGGCAGAGTTCACTAAAGATGATGTCTACGAAGGCTTGAAGAACGTCTACGATCCGGAGATCGGCATCAATGTCGTCGATCTCGGTCTCGTCTACGACTGCGATATCGAAGAGAACGGCGATGTGCTGGTCACGATGACGCTGACTTCGCTCGGTTGCCCGCTCGGTCCGGTGATCATGCAGGAAGTCAACAACGCCCTCCGTGATCTGCCCGGCATCGGTGATACGGACGTCAAGCTTGTCTGGAGCCCAGCCTGGAGCCCGGATATGATGAGCGAAGAGGCCAGGGACGAACTCGGAATCTGGTAGTGTCATCACATACCGCCGCGTCGATGCTCCGAGTCGCCGCGCTGATCCTTCTGGTCGGCGCGGTTCTGATGGGTGGTCGACATTTGGCCGCCATCAACGAACCCACCCCGACAGCGGAGGTCGCTGCGGTACCGACAACGACCGCACCGCCTGTCGTTGATCTTTCGACGCCCGAACCCACCCAACCGCCGACGCCTACACCATTACCACCGACACCGGTCCCCACGGTACCACCGACTCCCGAGCCGGAGCAGGGACGAGGGAGCTTCCCCGTGCCCGAGAACACCACCGGTGCCTCGATCATTATCGAACGTGGGTCAAGGGACAAGAAGTATGTCGCATTGACGTTTGATGCTGGAGAAGGCCCCGGGTACACCGCGGAGATCCTGGATTTCCTCAAGGAACGTGGACTTCATGGCAGTTTCGGAGCCACTGGAGAGTGGGCGCGGGCGAACCCCGATCTCGTCAATCGCATACTGGATGAGGGGCATATGCTCTTCAATCACAGTGAGAGCCACCGGAGTTGGACCGGAGAAACGACCGACACCGAACCTCTGACGGATGCGGAGCGCACCGATCAAGTGCTTGGTGCCGAGCAGGCGGTACTGGATGTGGCGGATTGGAACATGCAGCCGTTCTGGCGTCCGCCCTATGGCGCCTGGGATCAAGAAGGTCAGGTGCTCCTCAAGAGCCTGGGGTACGACTACACGCTCTACTGGACCTGTGACAGCCTTGGTTGGTACGGCTATATGGCCGACGAGATCGTCGATTGGTGCAGCCCCGATGATCCCGTGCGCGGTGGACCCGGTGCGATCATCCTTTTCCACGTCACCCAGGAGCAGGATTACCTCTCGCTCCCCGGTCTTGTGGATGCCTATCAGGCGGAAGGCTATGAGATCGTCACTATGGACAAGATGATCGAGCCGTAAACGCTCTTACCTGAGAAACCCATTCCTCTGCGTGGCTACGATGAATGTTGTGCCCAGCACCTGCTATCCGCACGATCTCGGCCTGCGGTACTTGTGCATCAAATGCGACGAGATCATCCGGATGGACCATACTCCCGGCATCGGGATCACCGTGGAGGAACAACAGTGGCACGGTGATCATGGAGAGATCGCCAGCGGTATCCAGCCCTTGGCCCGAGAGCGACAGGTCTCGCAGTTCTTCGATCGCCGTGCGGGATGTGTTCACCATGTCATGAGCACGTTGATCCAGAATCGCGTCGCTCCAACTCGGATTCTCGCCGGTATACCAGGTACGTACCTGATCCTCCGGCAGCGCATTCAGCGTCAACCAACCATCGAAAAAGGATGCAAACGACGCACCTGAACGGAGTGGCGAATCCTCCACGATGAACGCCTGCGCTGTCTCGGGATGTGCACCTGCCCACAGGAGGGTGATGATGCCACCGAGACTGTGCCCGAGCACGATCGGATGCTCCAGATCGAGTTCCTCCAGCACGCGATCGAGATCACGGACGTAGTCGTCATAGTGATAGCCGTGATCGGGACGGGAGGAGTCTCCGTGGCCGCGCAAGTCGAGAGTGATCGGTTGGCAGAACTCGGATAGCGCGGGTACCACGTTGGCGAAATCACCACTACTACTGCCGATACCGTGGATCAACAGTATCTGAGGACCATTGCCCTCCCACATGGTCACGGCGATATCTGCATCGCTATTGGCGACCACTAGACGGCGACTGTAGGGGTTTTTCTGATCCATTTGTTGCTCCGTTTGACCAATTGCAGCATTCCTGCACTATTCACGTATCACGGTACAATAGACCGAGTAGGCGATGTAGTGGGCGCATAACTGGGCGTCAATCATACGTGTGCATCGCGAACAATTTCATCCTGGGCAGGGAGGCATAGTCGGTATGAAATTCCTGAATCGTCGTCGTTTTGTGGCTGCTGGTTCGGTGACGGCCGTCAGCGCTGTGCTGGTTGCCTGTGGTAACGAACCGCTCACCGAGGAAGAGCTGAATCCCACCCAGATTCCGGATGTCCCCGGCGCGCCGCCGACCCTCGCTCCGATTACCGATGCTCCTGGAGGCGAAACGGAGGGCTCCGGTAGCGGTGAGACGGGTTCGGGTGAAGCCCCCGAAGCCCTGGTGATTGAGACGCATGATACTTTCAGCTTCAGTCCAAACGAAGTCGACGTTTCCCCGGGTCAGGTGATCAAGGTTCATAACACCGGTTTTCTCCCCCACGATCTCGTTGTCGATGCGTGGGGTATCGGCACAGCGCAGCTTAATACCGACGAGGAAGAAGAACTCACGATTCCGGCTGATGCCGAGATCGGCGCCAAGGTCGAATTCCATTGCTCCGTACCCGGTCATAAGGAAAGCGGCATGACCGGTACCTTCACGATCGTTGAGGCAGGTGCAGCGGCTCCAACCGAGACCGAGGATGATGCCGCGGAAGCCCCGGCTGGGGATGGCGGGACCGCGGAAGCGATCACAATTGAGACGCACGATAACTTTAGCTTCGAACCGAGCGATGTCGAGGTTGCGCCTGGTCAGGTGATCAAGGTTCACAACACCGGTTTCCTCCCCCACGATCTCGTTGTCGATGACTGGGGTATCGGCACAGCGCAGCTTAATACCGACGAGGCAGAGGAGATCACGATTCCAGCCGATGCCGCGGTTGGCTCGACAGTGGAGTTCCACTGCTCGGTACCGGGTCATAAGGAAAGCGGTATGACCGGTACTTTCACCGTGGTAGAGGCTGGTGCCGCCGCTCCTCCGGCTGATGAAAGCACGGAAGAGGCCACTGAGGACGAGGCGACTGCCGAAGCCCCCGCGGGTGAGACTCCGGCAGCCGGAAGTGGCGAGCCGATCACGATTGAGGCGCTGGATAGCTTCGCCTTCGATCCGAAGGAAGTCGACGTCATGCCGGGGCAGACGATTCACGTAATCAACACCGGCTTCCTGCCACATGATCTGGTGGTTGAGGATTGGGGCGTTGGCACCGAAGAGCTTCAGATGGGCGGCGAAGGCGAGTTCACGATTCCGGCCGATGCAGCCGTTGGCTCGACGGTAGAGTTCCACTGCTCGGTACCGGGCCACAAGGAAAGCGGCATGAAGGGTACCTTCACCGTTGTTGGTGGAGCGGCTGAAACCGAGGAAGCTGCGGAGACCGAGGCTACAGCCGAAGCACCAGCTGGTGAGACTCCAGCGGCGGTCGGTTCCAGTGAGCCGATCGTGATTGAGGCGCTCGATAGTTTCGCCTTCGATCCGAAGGAAGTCGACGTCGTTCCGGGGCAGACGATCAAGCTAATCAACACCGGCTTCCTGCCGCATGACCTGGTCGTTGAGGATTGGGGAGTTGGCACCGAAGAGTTGGGTATCGGTGGTGAAGGTGAGTTCACGATTCCGGCCGATGCCGAAGTTGGCTCAACGGTAGAGTTCCATTGCTCGGTGCCGGGTCATAAGGAAAGCGGTATGAAGGGTACCTTCACCGTGGTCGCCGGTTCTGCTGATGCTCCCGCTGAGAACGAGGATGCTGGCGAAGCGCCTGTGGGCGATGGTGGCAGTGCCGAGCCGATCGTGATCGAGGCGCTCGATAGCTTCGCCTTCGAGCCGAAGGAAGTCAACGTCATGCCGGGGCAGACGATCAAGCTGATCAACACCGGTTTCCTTCCGCACGATCTGGTCGTTGATGATTGGGGCGTTGGCACCGAAGAGTTGGGTATCGGTGGTGAAGGCGAGTTCACGATTCCGGCCGACGCTGAAGTCGGCTCGACCGTCGATTTCCATTGCTCGGTCCCGGGTCACAAGGAAAGCGGCATGGTCGGCAAGTTCACCGTGGTCGCCGGTGGATCCAACGAGGGCACAGGTGAGGGCTCACCAGTTGCCGCAGGTACGCCGGTTCCGGCGTCTGTTCACGCGGTCACCGTTGTCGGTACAAAGTGGCAGTTTGAGCCGGCTGAGTTCGAGATCGCTCCGGGCGGTATCATCACCTTCCAGAACAACACGGGTATGTTGATGGGCCTCTCTTCGGAGGAGTGGGACAAGAACGCATTGCAGCCGATGATCAAGAGCATCGCCGATGGTGACTCCGCTGAGTTTACGGTGCCGGATGATGCCGAGGTCGGTGCGGAGATCGAGTTCAAGTCCAACCTCAGTGAAGCCGAGAAGCAGGGCATGGTTGGTAAGATCACGATCGTCGCTGGCGATGGAGGCACACCAGTGGCCACTCGCCGCAGTCGTCGGTCGTTGCTCGCCAGCGTGTTCGCCGCTCGCTAGCCGCTCGGACCAATAGAACCTGAAAGAACGCTCCGGGTGTTACGACATCCGGAGCGTTCCGTGTTTTCCTGACACGTTTCTGACACCCCTGTGCTGTACCATGAAGTTCGGAGAAATGGTGATTATGCACGATTGCGGTATCTCACCATCGCAGGCAGACAGCGGGCAAGGTCGCCCAAAGAAAGGTCTCGTATACGATGTCCCGAACCATCCATGAATCCATCGAATCGTTGGTCCAGGCACTAGAGGGCGTGGTGCGCGTTGCCGATGATCGTGTTGAGATCCTGAATGCTGATGTTGTGCGCTCCGATCTGATCGAGCAATTGGCATGGACCAGCACCTTCGGCACGGGTGATGTCCAGGATTCCGCCCGCTGGCTGATCCGCAAGATCGCGTTCGCGATGGGTGCCTACCCGGCCTCGATCCAGGATCTCTACATGGCCTCCGCGCGGGGTGAGTATCACAACGTCACCACTCCGGCGATCAATGTTCGTGGCGATACCGTTGAGTTCGCGGGGACGATTTTCCGGGCCGCCAATGCGACTGGCACCAAGCAGCTCCTGTTTGAGTTGGCGAAGTCCGAGAATGGCTATACCCAGCAGGCTCCGGCCGAGTTCGCGAGTTCCGTCTTTGCGGCCGCCGTGAAGTATGGCTACGAAGGCCCTGTGATGGTCCAGGGCGATCACTTCCAGGCGAATCCGAAGAAGTACGCCGCTGATCCCAACGCTGAGATCGAGGCCGTGCGCAAGCACGCCATTGCCGCGCTGGCTGCCGGTTACGGCAATATCGATATCGACTGCAGCACGTTGGTCGACTATTCGGTGAGCGATCTGCGTGAGCAGCAGTATCCAAACAGCAAACACACCGCCGAGCTGACCGCTGCCATCCGCGAGCATCAGCCGGAGGGCATCACCATCTCGGTTGGTGCCGAGATCGGCGAGATCGGTACATCCAACAGCACGGTTGAGGACCTGATCGCCTTCCACGAGCAGTATGTGGAGGAACTGGCGAAGTACGGTGACAACCTGGATGGCGTGAGTAAGGTCAGCGTTCAAACCGGCACCAGCCACGGCGGTGTTGTCCTTCCGGATGGCACGATTGCCGAGGTCGCGGTCGATTTCGACACACTTGGCAAGCTGAGCACCGCCGCCAAGGAACTCGGCATCGGTGGTTCCGTGCAGCACGGTGCCAGCACCCTGCCGGAGGAAGCGTTCAGCAAGTTCGCCCAGGTGGACGCGGTGGAAGTCCACCTCGCGACGGCCTATCAGAACATGTACCTGGATAGCGAGCACTTCCCGTCCGAGTTGCGCGAGCAGATTTACGCCCATCTCTCCGAGGCGCACGCTTCCGAGCGGAAGGAAGGCATGAGCGACGCCCAGTTTTATTACAAGACGCGTAAGAACTGCTTCGGTCCGTTCAAGCGGGAAATGTGGAGTCTGCCGGACGAGACCAAGGCTGCGATCTACGCCGAGTTGCAGCCGCGCTTCGATCTCGTTATGCGCGAACTGAACGTTGCCAACAACGGTGATCTCGCCCTGAAGTACATCAAGCCGGTGGACGTTTACGTCCCGCGCCAGCAGCGTTGGCTGAGGCCGCCCGGTGGACTCGGGGCTGATCCCGGACTGACAGATTCGACGAAACGCAAACACCGCTCTCATATATGCATGAGGGCGGTGTCGCACTACACCAGTAGCGTCCTTCATCCCCTACGCGAGGCGAAGGGGATGAATGGGGCGGGCTTAGGTGAGGAGAACCCGCCCAACTCGACCTACAGGTCGAGGGGCGGGTCTATTTAAGTGCTGTCACCGACCACGTGGTGCCAATCAACGATGATCGATCCCCGGGACTCCGTCGTCCGAATCGCGGCCACAACTCGCGCTCGGCATCGCGATCACCGCGAACCCAGTTTTTCCAGAGCAGTCCCGCTATCATCCGCGCTTCATGCGCGGCATAGTTGATGGTGGTTAGAGACACAGCTCTAAGACCGGATTCAGCGCAGAGTGCCCTTAACTCCGCACCGGTATAGTGACGATTCCAACCGGTTGGCAAGGCCGCATCAGGAGGATCTCCTCGTTTACCGATGTCGACCGCGTACCGGTGCGCATCCATCGCATCCAGCCAGGCGAATAGTCCCGTCTTTGGCACCGTGAAGCGGAGTTCGCCGCCCGGTGCCAGCACGCGACTCAACTCCGCCAACCAGGCTTCCTCGTCGATCGCCCGGCTCAGGACATCGTCGTGCAGTGTGATGCGCTGGAGGCTGCCAGTTGATACTGGCAGCGACGGTTGATCGACATCTGTCCGCCATCGAGCTACCTCCTGATCCTCATTGCGAAACACGACCCAGGGACAGCGTTCTCGGGTTCGTTCAGACGTTGATTCGGAGAGTTCGAGGTGGGCGGTAAGCGTCGTCATGTCCGCCAGTATGACGTATCACACCGATTCGTGGCACGATAACGATGATCAGAGAGGAACCGTCATGCAGCTCATCACCGTCCATCTATACGATCCCGAAGTTGCCAGCGCCTATATTCATGCCCTGAGCGGTGGCGAACGACCGAACTGGTCCTGGTGGCAACCTGACCTGACGCAACTACTGGCGGGCGATATGGATGAGAGCGCTGCCAGTCGCGTGGGAGTTGGGCTGGTGCGGGCGATGGCGGATGCCTATCCGAGCTATCACGAGAACGGCTTCGGACTGACACCGTGGGAGGCGCAATTCGATCGTGGTGTGGGGATGTACATGCGACCGCCCGCGCGTGTCTTCGTCGACAACGGTGTCAGCCCGACGGTTACGGGGAAGATGCCGATCCGGCTTGATCTCCAGGGCGGCATTATGGCTGGAGCCTGGATCCCGCCTCACCTCATCGCGAATCTGGATCAACTGATCGAAACGCGCCTGGAGATCTGGGCGAAGCGTATACACGAAGCCGAGATCGATCCCTATCCGATGCTGGCGATGATGCGCATGGTTTGCGATGATGCGCTGCGGAATGGCCTGGGATTGATTGAGGCGATCAACGTGCTTGAACCCGGTATGCGCGTGATTGAGACACCGGACAAGAAGCGGATGAACGCCGATATCCGCGTCCGCATCGATGCTGCCCTCAAGGAAGACCAGCAGAGCCTGATCGATAAGCTCTTCCGCCGCGGGAAGTAGCTGTCAACTTCCGCACTAAACGTTGTTGCTGGTACTGAGACTGCTGGCGATCCCTGCACCATGATCGGCGCATCCTATAAGGCTGGCCCGAATCGCATTTAGCAAAGCTCCTTAGGTAATCCTTCGCGACACTAATGGAATCACTGATACGTTTACTCGGATAGTGGTTTTGTGTTGTGGGTAGTAACTACTCCCGCATACTTCTTTGCTGTAGGGGATGTTTGTGACGATGTCTTGTTTTAGAGGATTGTTGAAAGCATCGCGGTTACTGACGGTCACATTGGGTATGGCCATCGCACTCTATGGATGTGGAGGGAGTGATCAGCCCTCTACGGATCCGCAGCGGCACACACCAACGCCAGGAGGGACTTCCATACCAACACCGGATGTTGCTGCAGCACTCGGGGAGGATCCAAATGCAAGCCAACAAGCCGCTCAACTCATGGGAATTCAGGAGCCCACACGAACCGAAGAGTGCCCAGTTGATCCGGATACTCCCGGTCTGATGACACCGGAGGAGTTTAGGGACTCTCTCCCCTGTGTTATCTCTTTATTTCCATGGCCGGCAGATCGACAGGTAGATATGGATCTCTACGTCCAGCAGGCTTGGGGTGAAGACATCAATGAGTGGAGATTCCCTCCTGATTATCGTTATACGACCACTGAATCCCTCAATCAGTGTGCATGGTTTAGTACCTGGTTGGATGCACAAGAACAAGGAGATCAGGACACACAAAAGGCTGCCGAGCTGGTGATTACATAGTCATTCCAGCATACCCAAAGACCGTCCCAGGGTTCCCAAAGGATCTGGACTTTCCAGACAGAACCGCATTCTGATCGAAGTTAGTAAGAGTGTCCAACTCGGTGACCCATCGGTACTGCAAGAGTGGATGCCTGGTTTGTGCGCCAATAGCCCCTGGTCATCCCCCGGAGCGTCACTACTTCCTGTTTGGCGAGAAGACGTATGATCCGAACGAGCATTACCAAGTGGATTGTGGTTGCTGCGGTTCTGGCTGCGTTAGCTGGAACCGCAGGCGGTTTCCTCCTTTCTCGTCAGTTTCCGGCCAGGTCGAGTGATGGGGTCATCAATCACGGAAAGTCCGAAGTGAGCAGGTTGTTACCGTCACTTTGGAGGATCGCGATATCAGTAGCTTGGTGACTCTGGATGCACTCGTTGTACAAAATGACGCGGGTTATCAGTTGCAGGGAGTTGTTACCTCCGAATCTATCTCCTATCGACTGGCAGTCGATGAACCTTATCAAGTGCGAGCAGTTATCAATGGTCGTGCGGGTGGGTTCGAATGCGCATGGGCAGGGTACTAGCAGGACACGTGCCGGCTTCCTCTGGAGAACAGGGTGAGAGACCATTCTGATTCTGCTGGTGTGACAATAGCCTGCGATATCCCGTCAGATATCATTGTGGCTCCTGGTCTTACTGGTGTAATGGCGATTGCGTTGGAGCAACCAAAGAAGGTGCCCACGTTACCTCGCACTGCGGTGTTTGGTTCGCAGCAATCCGGAGTAGTTATCGTGGTGACTGACGAAGGTGAGCGGCAGCGGCGCGAGGTCATTTTGGGTGATGCGGACACGCAGTATGTGGAAGTTATTGATGGTCTCACTCCGGGAGAAGACGTATTGGCCGTGCCGCTGGAAACCGATCTGTTGAGTGCCCCATGAGTGCCTGCATTGTGGAAGCGTCCGGCCTGTCACGTACGTTCGAACGTCGAGGTTCTGAGCCGGTTACCGTCCTGCGGGAAGCAACACTCGAGGTAATGGCTGGAGAAATTGTCTGCATTCAAGGGCGATCCGGCTCCGGAAAGTCTACTTTGCTGAATATTCTGGGCCTTCTTGATCGTTCGACTTCAGGTCGACTGAAGATTGGGGATCAGGACGTGGCGGGAATGTCAGACGACCGGTTGTCAGCGTTGCGAGGTACCTACCTGGGATTTGTTTTTCAGCAGTTCTATTTGGTAGTAGGGAAGACTGCGCGAGAGAACGTTGCTGAACCGCTTCTTTTCGGTACCGATCCCGAGCGGCGAGGACGACATCGTCGTGCCGAGCACCTCCTCCAGCTTGTTGGCCTTGAGCATCGGACGCATGAGAAACCGAATATTCTCAGCGGCGGTGAGCAGCAGCGGGTGGCCATTGCACGCGCCCTTGCGCGTGGGCCGAAGTTGTTGCTGGCCGATGAACCCACGGGGGCGTTGGATACGCAGACGGGAGATCAAGTTATGGATCTGCTCGTATCGTTGGTGCGGCAAGAGGGTACATCGTTGGTGCTGGTAACACATGATGATGAGATTGCCGCTCGTGCTGATCGCCGATTCCGAATTCATGATGGAACATTGGTATCAACATGAGGTGGGTTGGAACGTTTATCGCAGCGTGGATGGATATTCGGGCGCAACCACTGAGAGCAATAGCTGTCGTGTTGGGATTGGCAACGGCAATTGCTGCTATTGTGCTCGCCGATGCATCGAACCGGATTTCGGAAGACGCAAACGCTGCCTATGTCGAACAGGCGTTTGGCAAAGAGGCGACATTTCTCATTCGTCCTACGGACTACGCCAGCAGGCTCTCAGATTATTGGCGTAGAGAGACTTCAATCGAGTTTGACTCTGCTGTTGTGATGGTGTTCCCCAGATTAGTCGGTACTCGTCTGTACAGATGGCTGTTCCCGGCAGCTCGGCGCCGATTTTCATCGACGCTCGTTGGGTATCGCCCTCGTATATTGATGTTGCTTCTCTAGAGTTGCGGCAAGGGAGCTGGCCAGTCGATACCGCAGATGCACGGGCGATTCGTGTTGTTGTTACGCAGGCTGGCCTGACGAAGCTCGGATTGAGTGAGGACACCGCGGTTGGTGCCGTCGTCGATTACTTCGGCGATACAGGTTCTCAATTTGACATGCGGCTACGACCTCGCTTCCCGATGGTCATCGAGGGTGTGGTCTCGAGTTCAGGACGGACACAAGAAGGTGTGGAACTCCTCATAGTCACCAGTGGCAATGTGATTCCTGGTCTTAGTGCTTACCCTTCAACCTGGTTGGTTCATGCCCCACCCGCAGATCAACCGATGATTGAGCATCTGGCGCAGTCATTCCTAAGTGGAACCGACCCTGCTGTGATGTTTGATGTCCGACGCATGGATCAACAAGGCGAGGTTAAGCCTGTGCTCGACCAACAGAAGACGACATCGAACATCCTGTCACTCATTATCTTGGGGGTAGCGGCAATCGGACTGGTGAGTACCGGGCTTTCCAGTATCCGCGAGCGAGCACAGGAGTTTGGTATTCGACGGGCGATCGGAGTCACAACCAAAACGGTCTTCGCTGGCGTCGTTGTGCAGACTTTGATTGAGGCTGCTATAGCAGCGCTGGTCGCTCTTGTCCTCGCTGCCGTGATTGTTGTCACGTTCGGAGAGCGGCTCATACTGGTGGATGTGGCGCTGACTTCTCAACCCAGCCTGCCATTCGCAAGTGCTGTTCGAGGAGTTATGTCGGCGCTAGCCGTAGGTTTGCTCGCTTCATTGCTACCAGCTTTTCGGGCAGCACGTTACAGTGTGGCTCAGGTTATTCGCGCCTAGGTACCCCCCCTCCTCCCTCTCAACCTTGACAAGGTCCGTATCAACCCTGTACTATTTTCGCTGTTAGCAGTCTCAGGTGGAGAGTGCTAACAGCGAGGAATGATGTCGTGGATCGACGAGTAATGCCCAATCCAGTCGATATGACCGCTCGGCGCCAGAAGCTCCTGCAGCTGCTGGTGCGTGAGTATGTCGATTCCGGCAAACCGGTTGGTTCCGCCACACTGGTGGAGCGCTTCGGTATGCGGATCTCCAGTGCCACCATCCGCAATGAGATGGTTGCACTCGAGCAGATGGGTTACGTGCAGCAACCTCACACATCCGGTGGACGTGTACCAACCGATCTCGGCTATCGCTATTACGTGCATAACCTCATGCCGAACGGCAATCTCGCCCAGAGCGAGCAGGTGATGATTCGTCACCAGTTCCGGCAGGTGGAGGCGCAGCTGGATAGCATGGTCGAGTTCGCGGCCAGTGTGCTCAGTAGCACCTCGGGTATGGCGAGCATCGTCACCGCCCCACGTACACACGTGCCACGATTGCGTCACTTCGAACTGATCTCGCTACAACCGCGACTGGCGTTGATGATCCTGGTGACCCAGGAGAGCGCAGTGCGACAGATGATGCTGCACTTGCCTGAAGAGGTGGAGCAGCCGATCCTGAGCGCTATCGCCGATCAACAGGTCGGTATCCTGCGTGGATTGAGCAGCGTCGAGATTGCACCATATGCCGTCACAGCCGAGGGATTGACCCGGTTTGTGTTGGAACACGTTGCCAGCGGTCTGCGAACAGCGGACTCGTTGCAGGACACACCGGTGCGACATTCGGGTATCGACAAGATCCTGATGCAGCCGGAGTTCGCCGGTACCGAGGGGCAGATGGTGGTCGAACTCATGCATGGCTCCGGCTTGCTGGGGCAGTTGCTGCCGCAGCTGACGGAGGGTGAGGACGTCCAGGTCTTTATCGGCGAGGAGAATCCCGCCCAGGCGCTGCGTAACTTCGGTATCGTCATCGCCACCTATGGTATCGATGGCGAGGTCACGGGCATCCTTGGCGTGTTGGGTCCCACCCGCATGCGCTATTGGCACAGCATTCCGAGTGTGCGCTACATGGCGCGATTAATGAGTGATCTCATGGCCGATCTGTATTCGGCCTAACTTGTCAGAGCGAATAGTCGCCGACCACGGGGTCGGTGTAATGGAGTGAATGCATGACCGATAACGAACGCTGGGATGACGAACTTGAAGAGGAGTTCGAAGAGGAGATTCTCCTCGAAGACGACATCGACGAAGACGAGGCCAGCATCATCGAGAAACTGCTCGCTGAGCGCGATGAGTATCTCGATCAGTTGCAGCGAAGCCGGGCGGAGTTTATCAACTATCGCAAGCGCACGGATGCCGAGAAGTTGCGATTAGGCGAAATGTTTACCGCTAGCACTATCGGCAGGTTCCTTCCGGTCATTGATGATTGGGATAGGGCTATGGGTGCGGTGCCGGAGAACGAGCACGATGATAACTGGTTCTCGGGCATCCAGATGATCCAGACCAAGTTCCGGCAGTTGCTGGAATCGGCGGGAGTGGTTGAAGTGGATGGTGCGGGAACTCCGTTTGATCCCGCTATTCACGAGGCAGTTTCCACCGATCCGGGCTCGAGTGGCGATATCGTCGTCGAGGTCTACCAGAAGGGATACAAGCTGGGCGATACACTGCTCCGACCCGCTATGGTACGCACCGGCGATGCAGCACCAGGATTTAACGCATAAGTTCCGCTCCCTTTCAGGAGCACAACAGTTATCAACGTGGCACGAGCCACATACGCAGTAGAGAGGTAAACACATGGGACGAACAATCGGTATTGACCTTGGTACAACAAACTCGGTAATGTCCACCATCGAGGGTGGCGAGCCAGTCGTCATCCCTAATGCAGAGGGTGAGCGCCTGACGCCATCGGTGGTTGCATTGACCAATAATGGCGAGCGTCTTGTTGGTCGCTTTGCCCGCCGCCAGGCAGTTACCAATCCGGATAACACCATCTTCTCCGTCAAGCGCTTCGTGGGTCGAAAGTTCAACGATCCCGCAATCGCCAAGGACAAGGAGCTGGTTCCCTACGCTCTGCAGGCCGCCTCGAATGGTGATGTGCAGGTGAAGATGGGCGACAAGTGGTACAGCCCGCAGGAAATCAGCGCGATGATCCTGCAGAAGATGAAGGCCGATGCTGAGGCCTACCTCGGTGAGACCGTCGACAAGGCCGTCATCACCGTGCCAGCTTATTTCGATAACGCCCAGCGCGATGCCACCAAGGATGCTGGCAAGATTGCTGGTCTGGAAGTGCTTCGCATCATCAACGAGCCAACTGCCTCCGCGCTCGCCTACGGTCTTGAGAAGGTCGACAAGGACGAGAAGGTTGCCGTTTATGACCTCGGTGGTGGTACCTACGACATCTCCATCCTCGACCTGAGCGATGGTGTCTTCCAGGTGCTGGCTACCAATGGTGATACCCACCTCGGTGGTGACGACTTCGATCAGGTCATCATCAATTGGTTGGCCGACGAGTTCAAGAAGACCGAAGGCGTCGATCTCCGCAACGATCGCATGGCACTTCAGCGCCTCAAGGAAGCCGCCGAGAAGGCCAAGATCGAGCTTTCCAGTACACAGCAGACGGATATTAACCTGCCGTTCATCACGGCGGATGCTAGTGGTCCGAAGCACCTTAACATCACCCTCAGCCGCTCCAAGCTGGAGAGCCTGGTTGGCGATCTCGTGAATCGCACCAAGGTGCCGATGGAGAACGCGCTCAAGGATGCGGGGCTCTCCAAGAGCGAGATCGATGAGGCGCTGCTCGTTGGTGGTCAGACCCGTATGCCGATGGTGCAGAAGACCGTGCAGGACTTCTTCGGTAAGGAGCCGCACAAGGGCATCAATCCGGACGAAGTGGTCGCGATCGGTGCCGCCATCCAAGGTGGCGTGCTTGGTGGCGAAGTGAAGGACATCCTTCTCCTCGATGTCACTCCGCTGACCCTGGCAATCGAGACGCTGGGTGGCGTGGCCACACCACTGATCGAGCGCAACACCACCATCCCGGCCCGCAAGAGCCAGACGTTCACCACCGCCAGCGACAATCAGCCGCAGGTGGAGATCAATGTCCTCCAGGGTGAGCGTCCGATGGCGAACGATAACAAGAGCCTTGGTCGCTTCATTCTAGACGGTATTGCCCCGGCACCGCGCGGCTTGCCGAAGATCGAGGTGACGTTTGACATCGATGCCAACGGCATCCTCAATGTCACCGCCAAGGACAACGCGACCGGCAAGGAGCAGAAGATCACCATCACCGGTAGTTCTGGACTCAGCGATGCCGAGGTTGATCGCATGGTGAAGGAAGCCGAGGAGCACGCCGCCGAGGACGCCAAGCGCAAGGAAGCGATCAACACCCGCAACGAGGCCGAGAGCATGATGTTCCAGGCCGAGAAGCTGATTGAGGAGAACGGCGACAAGATTCCGGACGATCTCAAGAGCGACCTGCAGGCCAAGGTCGCGGACGTCAAGGACGTGCTCGAGAACGATCGCGAGAACATCGATCGCATCAAGCCCGCCCACGACGCCTTGATGACGGCGCTCACCGCCGCTGGTACTGCGATGTACCAGGCGGCTGAGCAGGCCGCCGGCGGACCCGACATGAGCGGCTTCGATGCCAGCGATATGGGTGGCGCCAATGCGGCGGATGACGACAGCACCTTCGAGGGCGAGTTCCGCGAAGTCGAGGACGATGACGCCAAGTAACAACCTGTAGCCTCGAGCCTTGTGCCCGGGGTGAGACAAAGGGGCCGATTCCCGCAGGAATCGGCCCCTTTGTCGTTACGTTTACTGGACGTTATGTGTCACAGCGAGCAGATGATCGATGAGACTGAATTCGCTGGCCCCGAGTCCGATTATGATCACATAGCCGATGCGGGTGATTCGGATGTGCAGATCGTCGCTATCGATATACCAGTGGGTCGTGCCACCTTCGACCCCCGTGCCTGTCCAATTTGCATCCATATCGTTGAGCTTTCGCTGCAGTTCGTGATAGGCGATTTCCACCGATTCATAGACGATATATCCACCATAGAACTCGGCATCCGGGCTTCCCAGATTTGCGCCTTCAGAGGCAATGAAGACGCCGCCAAGCGAGTTGTAGAGATCGGTGTCGCCGAAGTCCTGCCACGGCAGCGAGATCAAAGGTGTGCCGTCAGCCCTGGTGACTGAGGCAGATTCCAGAGCTTCCAGCAGCGTCACTGGATGAACACCATCCATCATGGTGATAATCTCTCTCGCCCGGAGATCTATCACCTGATTAACAGGAGGTGCATCTGGTTCTGGTGTGGCTTCCTGGGCGAATGCGCGACTGTGGGCAGCCACGGCGATACTCGAAACTCCTGCTCCCACAAGCTGACGACGATTCATGGGTTCCTCCTTAGCGATTGAGCGTACTTACCTGCCTTAACGCAAGTGACCCGGAAACCGTTCGCTCAGGATTGATCGAATGCGAACCCTGACTCCGTTACGACGACTGGACTGCTGATGCTAACGCACATCGGCTCTAGTAATCGCACCAGCGCTTCACTGAGGGCGGTCTGTGTTGCCAGCGCATCCTCGTGCATGGCCTCGCTGACGATGAGGACGTGGCGAGAACTCTCTCGCGCTGCTGCGGTACCGCTTTGGCGGTGCGCCCACCGGCGCGCGTGCGCGGCGTGGGCGTTGTCGCGGAAGATGATCTCGCCAGCAACCGGATTCTCGACTTCACCCGAGAATGTGGTGAATACTTCGGTCCCGTCCGCATGACAGACTTCCAGATTCCCACTGAAACTCGCGGTATCGAAGACCGCGATAGGCGCGGCGTAAGCAACCGACACCGCGTTGCAGAGATCGATGATCGGGATAATCGTTGGCAACGAACCATCGATCCGCAATCGTCGCAGGAGCGCTTCGCTGGCAGAACGGTACTGTGTGGGTTTATATCCCATTGAGGCAAATACGCGTCGCCAGGCCTGAATTTCAGGGAACTCTCCTTCTGATTGATCGCTCAGGCGTGCTTTTGCTTGATCAATGAGCCCCGCTATTTCCCTGGTATCCGACTCAGCTTCTGGTTTCAATGTCGCGCAAAGGGCGATGGCTACCAACTGCGGGTACTCTGTCCAGATATCGGTGTGATGGCGGAAGATGCGTGCGTTCATGATCTATCTTTCGCGATTGGGCTGATGTTTGATATCGCCATACTACCAGTCTCATCGGTCCGGGAATGCGGACAGTTTTTGTCGTGGTGTTTCGGTATGCTGATGACACGAAAGGGAGATGGAATGAGTTTCAATCGCGTCATGTTGGAAGTTGCACCAAAGAAGAGCTTCGCCTCGGCCCTGGACTGGCCGGGCTGGAGCCGATCCGGCAAGACGGCCGAGGATGCGCTGATTGTCCTCGCCGACTATACGTCGCGATATCAGCTGGTAACAGAGATCGTTGGTGTAACGGATCTACCCGAGAGCTTCGATGTCGTGGAGACGGTCGGGGGCGATGGCGCCACCGAGTATGGGGTGCCCCACATTCCTGCCGCTATTGAGCAGGAGTTCATGACGCCTGAGGAGTGCGAGCGTCAACTGGCGCTGCTGCAGGCGTGTTGGACCTATTTCGACGATGTATCCGGTAGGGTGTCCGAGGAGTTGCGTAAAGGGCCGCGCGGTGGCGGCCGGAATCGAAGTGTCATCATTGATCACGTTCATGAGGCGGAGCGCTACTACGTCACGCAACTGGGTGTAAAGGCGAAGAAGGACTCGTTGGTGACGCCGGAAGCGATAGCGGCGCATCGTGAGGCGACGCTTGCCGCGTTGCGTGATCACAATCAGCGCCAGGAGCACGCGCGGTGGCCGTTGCGCTACATCATTCGACGCGCCGCCTGGCACGTGCTTGATCACGCCTGGGAGATGGAAGACAAGGATCTTACCGGGCAGGAGAGTTAGCCGTGCGTGTCTCGATTGAACGAGGTCCCAAGGGGAAGAAGTGTGTGGCCTACGCCATTGATTGGCCGGGTCTGGAGCGCAATGGCAAGGCGGCGGAGACGGCCTTGGATCACCTGACTGCCTATCGTGAGCGATACGCGCGTGTTGCCGACCGTGTAGGCTTGGCGGACGCATTTGTTGCCGAGCCCGAGCCGGAAGTTGTCGAGGACTATCCCGGTGTCGGTTCCACAGACTTCTGGGGAATCTCATTCGCTCAGAGTCCCACAGATCATCTGCCACTGCCTCCCGATGAGTTTGAGCGACGATTGTCATTGCTCCAGGCTTGTTGGGCTGAGTTTGATGCCATCGCGGATCGCGTCTCACCCGAGCTGAAGAAGGGACCGCGCGGAGGCGGGCGCGATCGCGACCATATCGTGCGGCATCTGATCGCCAGCGAGCTCGACTGGACGCCGAAGATCGGTATTCGCCTGGACTATCACGACATCGCATTTCCCCTGGAGAACCGACAGCGTTATCATGACCAGGTGATCGAACAACTACGATTCCACTACGAGACCGGTACGCCAGCCAAGCTCAAGGGCGGTCCGTTATGGACTCTTCCGTTCTTCATCCGGCATCTGGCCTACCACGTTATGGATCATGCCTGGGAGATGGAAGACAAAGACCTGACCGAGCCGTAGCCAGTCAGGTCTCTGTCTGCGAGGTTGGTTAGGCGTTCTTCACCGCGACGATCGTTTGCCGCGCGATCTCGAGTTCCTCGTTCGTGGGTACCACCAACACGGTCACAGCACTCTCGTCGCTGCTGATACGGCGAATGCCACGCTCCGACGAACCGTTGCGTTCCGGATCAAGACGGACACCCATATGTTCCAGGCCAGCCAACGTCCTGGCACGAACCGGTGCGGCGTTTTCGCCGACGCCAGCCGTGAACACGATACAATCAACTCGACCAAGCACCGCATAATAGGCACCCACGTAGTGCTTGAGTCGATGGCAATAGACATCCAGCGCCAGTTGCGCGTTGGCATCGCCCTGATCGGCGGCGGCCAGCACATCGCGAACATCACCGGTGCCGAACAACCCGACCAGTCCGGACTTACGATTCAACAGCGTATCGATATCAGCGGAACTCATCCCAGCCTGCCGTGCCAGGTGGAAGATGATACCGGCGTCGATATCGCCACTACGGCTGCCCATCACCAGACCTTCGAGCGGCGTCAGCCCCATGCTGGTATCAACACTCTTGCCCCCACGAATGGCTGTGGCTGATGCGCCATTGCCGATGTGGAGCACGATGGTGTTGACATCGGCTAACGGCAGCTGCAGATACTCGGCGGCCAACTCGCTCACATATTTGTGGCTGGTTCCGTGATATCCATAGCGTCGGATACCGTACTCGTCAGCCACAGCCCGGTCAATCGCATAGGTGTAGGCTTCCGGTGGCATTGTCTGGTGAAAGGCCGTATCGAACACCCCCACGTGTGGGATATCCGGAAAGGCCACTCGCGCCGCCTGGACACCAAGCAGATTCGGTGGATTGTGGAGCGGAGCCAGTGGGCTGAGCTCTTCCACGGTGCGCACGACTTCATCCGTGATGATCGTTGGCGCAATGAACTTCATGCCGCCCTGAACAAGTCGGTGACCAACCGCGATGACTTCGAGCGTATCGAGGTCTGGGCCGTGCTCAGCGCAAGCCGAGATCATTGCCTCGAAGCCGGCGATGTGATCCGGCAATGGGAGTTCAGAGACGAACTTCTCATCGCCATAGGTATGGTTGACGATGCCGTCCTCAGCACCGATACGTTCGATCAGTCCCTTGGCGATGACATGTTCGTTGTCCGCATCAATGAACTGGTACTTGATGGATGAAGATCCGGAATTAACGACGAGGACGGTGCTCATTGCTCTTCTCCCTGTGCCTGTATCACCGTCATCGCCACGGTGTTGACGATGTCCTTGACCAGCGCACCGCGGCTGAGATCGTTGATCGGTTTGCGCAAACCCTGCAGCATCGGTCCGATCGCGACCGCACCGGCCGATCGTTGTACCGCCTTATAGGTATTGTTGCCGGTATTGAGGTCGGGGAAGATGAACACCGTCGCCTGACCAGCCACAGAGGATCCTGGCAACTTGCTCTTGGCCACACTGGCATCGGCAGCAGCATCGTACTGGATGGGACCTTCCACCAGCAGTTCCGGCGCGCGTTGGCGTACCAGCTCGGTGGCGGTGCGAACGCGATCCACATCGTCACCGTGTCCCGATGCACCGGTGCTATAGCTGAGCATGGCGATGCGCGGTTCGATGTCGAACTGTCGCGCGGACTTCGCGCTCGTGATCGCGATATCGGCCAGTTGCTCGGCGGTTGGATTCGGATTGACGGCACAATCGCCATAGACCAGCACTCGATCGGCAAGAGCCATCAGGAAAACGCTGCTCACGATGCTGACATCGGGCGTGGTCTTGATCACCTCGAATGCTGGCTTGATCGTATGGGCCGTGGTGTGAGCCGCGCCGCTGACCATGCCATCGGCCATCCCCATCTTCACCATCATCGTGCCGAAATAGGAGACATCCGGTACGATCTCGAGTGCCTTCTCGACAGTCATACCCTTGTGCGCGCGCAGCTTCGCGTACTCATCGGCGAAGGTCTCCACGAGCTCCGGATCGTGCGGACTGATGATATCGGCACCATCCAGATTGAGATCGCGGGCATGCGCGCGAGCCAGGATATCCTCACGGTCGCCCAGAATCGTCAATTTCGCCGCACCTCGCTCCAGGACTTCTGCCGCCGCTGCGAGGATACGATCGTCCTCGCCCTCCGGCAGGACGATTCGTTTTGGATTGCCAGCGGCACGCTGCATCAGCATATGCTCGAACATCAACGGTGTGACGATATCCGTCTTTGCGCGATCAACGAGGGCCAGGACATCGTCCTTGGCAACGTGATCGGCGAACATCTCGCGCCCCAGCGCGATCTTCTTCGCGGGTGCGGTGGCGAATCCGGCGCGAGTGCGTGTGATACCGAGAGTGGTGGGGAAGGTGCCAAGCGGTACATCGACGATCGGTAGATCGAAGTCCAGACCATCAATGAGTTTTTGGATGATTGGCGAGATCTCGAAGCCGCCATTGAGGATGATACCGGAGAGATTAGGGAAGGTGTGGCTGGCCTGCGCCACCAACACACTCACCAGCACCTCGGATCGATCCGCCGGCACAACGATGACGCCGCCGTCGAGCAATCGTTCCAGCACGTGTTCCATGTTCATACCGGCAACGATGTACGCGAACACATAGTTGTCGAGATCGGCCTCGGCACCATAGATTTGGCGCCCACCAAGCGACACCATGAGGTCACGAACGGTCGGTGAGACCAACCGCCGATCCTCCGGGATGGTCCAGATCGGCACATCATTGCCAATCAGCTCATGTTCACGCAGCGCCGCCTCATACTCGGAGGATGTCGTCTCGGCCCGGTTGATGACAATGCCAGCCAGCTGGGCGTGTTCATCAACCATCTCGGCGATCGCCAACTCGGCTGTGCTGCGAATATCAGCTACCGTGCGAGGGCTACCGGAGAGGAACTGGCTGTTACTGGGGGTGTACTGGTCGGCATCGCGGCCGCCAAGCACCAATAGTACGGAGCTGCCCAGATTGGCCGCAATCCGCGCGTTATAGGCCAGTTCGGTGGGCGAGGTGACATCGGTGTAGTCGGAGCCCAGGATCACCATGGCCTCATGCCGAGTGGCCAGTGTGTTATAGGTGGCGATGATATCTCCCAGCGATCCCGCAGGATCGTGATGGACATCCTCATAGGAGACGCCGACACAGTCGCTCGCAGGGTCAGTGATACCGATCTCGGAGATCAGGCGTTCCAGGAGGGCATCGGGTTCGGACTTCGATTTGGTCACGGGCCGATAGATGCCCACATCGACACCTGCGGCGGAGAGGACCGATAGCAGGCCGAGCGCGACCATCGATTTTCCTGAGTGTCCTTCGGCTGATGTAATGTAAATGCCGTTGGTCATCGTGCTTCCTCGCATTCACTTGTCCTGCGGCAGCGTTGCCGCCTGTGCTACGCTCCAATTCTAGCGGTTCTGCTTCACATACCAGACGGGAAAACCCTGCCAGTCGCGATCAGGTAACGATACAATTGCTGCAGCTTAGTTAGCCGGAAGGGAAGGCGAAATGACAGAAACCGCCGACGCGAAATATCAGCGATTGTCCGAGTTACGCGCAGAGATTGATGCGCTCCACACGGAAGCCACCACCAAGCAACAGAAGCGGAAGAAGCGAGGTGCCAAGGAGCGTGTGCTGGCGTTGTTGGACGAAGGTTCCTTTGTGGAACTGGATGCGATGGTTCGGCACCGCGCGAATGATTTCGGTATGGATGCCAAGCGCCCGCTGGGAGATGGTGTCGTGACCGGATTCGGCACCATTGAGGGTCGCAAAGTCGCCGTCTTCTCCCAGGACTTCACCATCTTCGGTGGCTCACTCGGTGAGGTCTTCGCCGAGAAGATGGTCAAGCTAATGGATCTGGCTGAACGATACGGATGTCCCATCATCGGTATCAATGATTCTGCCGGCGCCCGAATTCAGGAAGGTGTCGAGGGACTCGCCGGGTATGGTGAGGTCTTCTTCCGGAACGTCCGCGCCAGCGGCGTCATTCCGCAAATCAGCATCATTGTTGGCCCCTGTGCCGGTGGTGCGGTGTACTCTCCGGCGATGACCGACTTCATCTTTATGGTGAATGAGATCAGCCAGATGTTCATCACCGGTCCCGATGTGATTAAGACGGTCACGGGTGAGACCGTGACGCTGGAGTCATTGGGTGGTGCCGAAACGCACACATCACAGAGCGGTGTCGCCCATTTCCGCGCCGCCGATGAGGATGACCTCAACGAGCAGATCAGACAGCTGCTCTCCTACCTGCCATCGAACAACCTCGAGGATGCACCGTACTACACGCCTGGCGACGATCCCGATCGATCGGTACCGGAGCTGAAGACGATTGTGCCGGAGAACACCAGTCGCCCATACGATGTGCTCAAGGTGATTCAGGCGCTTGTGGACGACGAAGAGTTCATGGAGGTCCAGCCGGAGTACGCCGCCAATATCGTCACCGGCTTCGCTCGTCTCGATGGACATACGGTTGGTATCATCGCCAATCAACCATCCGTACTGGCGGGCACACTGGATATCAACGCGAGCGTTAAGGGCGCGCGCTTCGTGCGCACATGCGATGCCTACAATATCCCGCTGGTGGTGTTGGAGGATGTCCCGGGATTTCTGCCCGGCACCGATCAGGAGTACAACGGCATTATCCGCCACGGCTCCAAGCTGCTGTACGCCTTCGCTGAAGCCACGGTACCGAGAGTCACCGTAATCATGCGCAAAGCCTACGGTGGTGCCTATGTGGTGATGAACAGCCGGCATATTGGCGCAGACTTTGTCTGCGCATGGCCGATGTCTGAAATCGCGGTAATGGGTCCTGATGCCGCCGTGAATCTCGTCTTCCGACGAGAGCTGGCAGGATTGGAAGATCCTACCGTGCGACGCAAGGAGCTGATCTCCGAGTACGAGGATCTCTTCGCGAGTCCGTATCAGGCAGCTGGTCGCGGCTACATTGATGATGTTATCGATCCGGCCGATACGCGCACCTGGCTTGTTCGGTCGCTTGATATCGCGCGCAGCAAGCGGGTGGCGACACCCAAGCGCAAGCACGGGAATATCCCGCTATGAGCGAGCAGCAACCAGTCCGTATCGTTGTGCACCCTCTTCCCGCAGACGCCGAAGCGGCGGTGATCACCGCCGCCGTTTCGATGACCATCTCTGCTGAAGCTGAGCCCGGGCAAGAGAGCGTCCGTAAGGACGCCTGGCGACAGGCTGGCAAGCGGGAAGCATTGCGGGATAGGCAATGGGAGACAACGACCTAGCGCTATTGGGTGACATTCCGACTGTGGCATGAGATGCTGACCCCTACAGAGCACATTTGCTCCCGTAGGAGGCAGTTCAGATGACGACAGGCCCAGGCAATGATCGGGCGAGATTTTCGCGACGACGAGATCAGCCGTTTTACGCCGATCACGGTATGGTTGCTGCGGCACATCCTTTAGCGGTCGATGCCGGACTACAGGTCATGCATCGCGGCGGCAATGCATTTGATGTCGCTGTGGCTGCGGGGCTTGCCGCGGCGGTCGTCATGCCCGAGATGTGTGGACTTGGGGGCGAACTCTTCGCCGTATTCACAGTGGCTGGTTCCGAACCGCAATCCATGCAGGCGAGTGGACGATCTCCTCGTGGCGCGACCTACGAGATGATGGTGCAGGCCGGTGGTGGCAAACACATGCCATATACCGGTCCGCATTCGATTGCCGTACCGGGTATGGTTGATGCCTATTGCAACCTGCTGGAGCGGTTTGGCACGATGTCCTTCGCTGAGGTCGCCCAACCAGCGATCAGCCTTGCTCGAGATGGATTCCCTCTGCACCCGCATGGTGCCGCGGCAATAGCCGCAAACGCGGACCTGATCGCCCGAGATGAAGCTGCCGCCGCAATCTTTCTGGCGAATGGCCATACACCCACCGCTGGTATGCGATTGGTGCAATCCGATCTCTCCACCACCCTCGAGACGATCGCATCGGATGGAGCGAAGAGTTTCTATTCCGGCTCACTTGCTAAGCGCATGGTCGGCTATCTGAAATCGATTGGCGGCAAGTTTGAACTCGCGGACTTCGCCGACTACACCACCGATCACTCGGCTCCATACTCGACAACCTATCGCGGGTATACGGTCTACCAGTCAGCTCTCCCGTCTCAGGGAATCATCATGCTCGAGGCGTTGAACATCCTCGAGTATGCGGATCTGTCCGCACCGCAGTCGGTGGAGGCCATTCACACTATGGTCGAAGCCAAGAAGCTTGCCTACGCCGATCGTCTCGCGTATCTCGGCGATGGTGCCAGGAATCTGATCCAGGGCATTCTCAGTAAGGAGTTCGCCGGAGATCGCTATCGTCGTATTGATCCGTCGCGAGCGAACGACGACATTGTTGCCGGAAACCTATACGACGGTGACACTACCTACCTTTGTGCCGCAGATGATCAGGGCAATATGGTGTCGTTGATCCAGTCAGTTTCCGCCGCGTTTGGCTCCGGTATCGTTGCGGGAGATACGGGCGTGGTTATGAATAATCGTTCCGGGCGTGGTTTCTCGCTCGATCCTGCCCATCCGAACTGTTATGCACCCGGCAAGAAGTCTATGCATACGTTGAACGCGTATCTGGTTGCTAACCAGCAAGGTGTGCCGGTTCTGGTTGGCGGCACCCCCGGTGGCGATGGTCAACCGCAGTGGAACCTGCAATGTATCGTCGGTGTCATCGATGCGGGTATGGATGTACAGGCAGCGATTGAACAACCACGCTGGACCAGTTGGCCGGGTACCGATCCGGCAGGTGTCGATAATCCCTTTGAGCTTCGCGTGGAAGCGCGACTGCCGGAGTCGGTGCGGCAGGCGTTGATGGATCGTGGTCACCGCTTCGTCGTTCAATCGGAGTGGGGCGGCGGGGGTGCGGCCCAGATGATCTTCCGCGATCCGCAGACCGGACTTCTGGTTGGGGGATCGGATCCTCGTGTCGAAGGCATGGTGCTGGGTCGATAGCGAATACCGCATGCACTAGGGTAGAATGTGCGGACGACTAGCTGAACATAAATCGAGGATACCGCTCCATGAAGGGACTACCAAAGTTCACGGCACCAACTGCGGAACTGGAAGCCTACGGTCGGACACTGCGACAAGCGCTCCCGCGGCGGGATCAGGGTAGGCTGGTTTTGCCGGAACGAGACTCGATTGCGATCATGGAACGGCAACATGCCGATCGTTTGCAGTCGCTTATACCGGTGCGTGTGGCGCGGATGCTGGAATCCCCGTTCGCGTTCTACCGTGGCAGTGCCGCGTTGATGGCGCATGACCTGGCCGATGCCCCTACTATCGATGTCGGAGTCATCGCCTGTGGTGATGCGCATATCAGCAACTTTGGCTGGTACGCGTCGCCGGAGCGGGCATTGACGTTTGATCTGAACGACTTTGATGAAGCCAGCAATGCCCCCTGGGAGTGGGATCTCAAGCGTCTGGTAACCAGCGCCTATATCGCCGCCCTGGATAACGGATTGTGTCCGGATCAGGCGCGCGATATCGCCAGAGCCGGATCAACTGCTTACCGGTGGGGGCTGGCCGAGCTGATGAAGCTTCCGGCGTTGGAGCGCTATTACTTCAGGGTTGAATCCGATTGGCTTGAGGAGCGGCTGGATAATCAATCCCGGGAGGTGGTGAAACGCACCCGCCGCAAGGCTGAAAAGAACAATTCCGGTCGCGTGATTGGCAGGATCGAGACGATTGGCATGGACGATCGTATCACGATCATCGATCAGCCTCCGATCATGTTGCATAGTCCAGAGGCTCAACTTGAAATATCGACACAGTTGCTGAACCAGTTCCTGAAATCTGTGCGTGAGGATATCGCCATCCTGCTCACCCACTACGTCCTGCAGGATGTGGTTCTGCGCGTTGTTGGCGTGGGGAGCGTTGGTACGCGCTGTTTTATCCTCTTGCTGACGGGTCCGCATGGCGAACCGTTCTTTCTCCAGATCAAGGAGGCCCAGAAGACGGTGCTGGAGACCTATGGCAAGCGGGCACCGAAGTTGTTTGGTCAACCCATCAAGCAGGGACCGGGATTCAACGGTAAACGCGTGATCGCCTGTCAGCGAACATTGCAGTCGGTCTCGGATCCATTTCTGGGCCACTTCCACACGGGTGGGGTGGATTACTACGTTCGCCAATTCCGGGATATGAAGGGATCGTTCGATATCGCCACGCTCAACGCAGAGCTGTTGGACCAGTACGTCCGTCTTTGCGGGGCGCTGTTGGCGCGTGGTCATAGTCAGAGTCCAAACGCCGGTATCATCAACGGTTACCTTGGTGGGAGCAGGCGATTCGATGATGCGATGGCAGATTGGGCCGCCGCCTACTTCGATGTGGTGCAACGTGACTATGAGGACCTCGAGAAGGCAGTGAAGAGCGGTCGCGTGCCCATTGAGCACGATGCATAGACCCCAGAATTGTGGTGACTCCGGGTATCATTGCCTCAGGATTGTTCGGCATACGTAGCCAGGGAGTGAGAGCATGGTCGCAGCGAATCTCGAGCCACTTGATCCGAAAGTAGGGGAGCTTTTCAAGGCCTATGACATCCGCGGTCTCGTGCCGCAGGAGATGGATGCCAGCCTGGCCTATCGCATCGGACGGGCGTTGGTGACGTTCCTGAATGTCGATACGGTCGTGGTCGGTCGCGATATGCGGGTTTCTGGTCCGGAGTTGCAGGCCGAACTCATGCGCGGTATCACCGAGCAGGGCGCGAATGTGGTCGATATCGGTCTGGTGAGTACCGATACGCTGTACTTCGCGGTTGGCAAGTATGAGTATCCGGCTGGCGTCATGATCACGGCCAGTCACAATCCCGCTGGCTACAACGGCTTCAAGATTTGTCGTGAGGAAGCGAAGGCGCTCTCGCTCGATACCGGTATCGGCGATATCCGCGATCTGGCCGTCAGCGGCGCGTTCGGCGAACCACGAGGACCGGTGGGCACGATTACCGAGCGCGATGTCACGGCCGCCTATGCCGAGCACGCGCTGAGCATGATCGATCTCAGTTTGATCAAGCCGCTCAAGATCGCAGTCGATGCTGGTAACGGTATGGCCGGAAAGCTTGCACCAGCGGTATTCGAGCGCCTTCCTCTCGAGATTGTTCCGCTCTACTTCGAACTCGATGGCACGTTCCCGAATCATGAAGCCAATCCGATCGAGCCAGAAAACATCCGCGATCTCCAGCGAGCCGTCGTGGAGCACGGCTGTGATCTGGGTGTGGCCTTTGATGGCGATGCCGATCGCATGTTCCTTGTGGACGAGAACGGCACCTTCATTGGCGGCGATATGACGTTGGCGATGGTGGCGACTCAGATGCTGAAGAAGCATCCGGGTTCGGCTATCGTCTATAACCTGATCTGCTCCCGCACCGTACCGGAGGTGATCAGCGAGAATGGTGGTCGCCCGATTCGTTCCCGTGTCGGTCACTCGTTTATCAAACCGCTGATGCGTGAGGAGGACGCCGTCTTCGGAGGCGAGCACTCCGGTCACTTCTACTTCCGCGATAACTGGTATGCGGATAGTGGTCTGATCGCGATGTTGACGGTGGTGGAACTGGTCTCGGAGCTTGGCGAACCGCTTTCTGAAATCCTGGCACCGATCGATTCCCGTGTTCGCTCCGGTGAGATCAATACCGAAGTGTCCGATCCCAAGACAGTCATGGCCCGCATCGAGGAGTTCTACACCGAAGAGGGAGCCACGATCGATCATCTTGATGGTCTGACCGTTGAATTCGATTCCTGGTGGTTTAACCTGCGCGGTTCTAACACGCAGCCGCTGTTGCGACTGAATGTAGAGGCCGACGATTCCCCGATTCTCGAGGCGAAGACCGCGGAAGTCCTCGCTATGGTGCGTGGTTAGTGGCGATCGGCGATGTGGCACGGCTGGCAACGGTCGCTGACGCCGCACGTATCGCCGATATCTACAACCAGGGCATTGAGGATCGCATTGCGACATTTGAGACGGAGTTGCGGACGGCTGAAGCCGTCCGTGACTGGTTTTCGCGTCCCTATCCGATTGTCGTGGTGGAGCGGCAAGGTGAGGTGATCGCCTGGGCATCGGCCTCGGAGTATCGACCGCGAACGTGCTATGCCCAGAATTGCGAGTTCTCCGTGTACGTTGATCGCACGGCGCGCGGTACCGGTGCTGGGAAGCAGGCAATGCTGGCGTTGATGGCGAACGCTGCCTCCGCTGGATTCCATAAACTGATCAGTCGTGTCTTCGTGGAAAATCGTGCCAGCCTGAGGATGTTGGAGAGTGTCGGATTTCGACAGGTTGGTGTCTATCACCAACACGGCCAACTGGACGGTATCTGGAAAGATGTCGTGATCGTGGAAGTACTGCTGCATGATCGCCATCCCAATCCGCCGACGCTGACCAACGGACAGCATCTTATGGTCACGAAGACCCATTGTCGAGATGAGAAGCCACCGATTCGATACTCCGGCCAGGTGGTGCCCTGCAATCGAGGTGATTGGATAGCTATCCGGGCGGAATGGGAACTGGCGGACACGGTCGTCGCTGGTATCCGGTTCGAGAACGGTGGGGAGCTGATCGAGTACTTTTCACCGACCAAGCTATACAACGTGTTCTGTGTTCACGATCGTGCGGGTGCGCTGACCGGTCTCTACTGCAACGTCACCGCACCCATCGTGATTTCCGATGACGGCCAAGAGCTCGTCTGGGAGGATCGCTGGCTGGATGCCGTGAAGTTGCCCGATGGCTCGATCGCGATTCTGGACGAGGATGAATACGAGGCAAGCGGTATCCCGTCCAGCGATCCCGATCTGGACCTGGAGATTCGGACAGCGTTAGAGGATTTGCTGGAATCGCTGCGTCGTGGCGATTGGGACCTCTAGAAGATACCCAGTATTTGATCCCGCGTGGCATCGGAGAATACCACCGCCCACACGAAGAACCCGATCAATACCAGCATGATCGTTGCGGCAATCCATCCCAGCACTGCACCGCGCGGGCTTTCCTCGATCGGTTCATAGGCGCCGGTGTATGCGTGGACGGGCTGATACACGGACGGTTCACTGATCGGCGCAATCGCTATGGTTCCGGTCTGATCGGAGGATACGGGTATGAACGCAGCGGTCTGTTGGTAGCCACCTGAGACGGATACCAGGCTGGATCCACACTCCTTGCAGAAGAGATCAGCAGACACATTGATCGCACTGCACTCCGGGCAGGTTTTCGTCGCGTTGGTGGACATGCCGACCTCCTAGCTGGCCTCAGAGAGGAATGTGGTGTCCACCACGAACGCGTCGGATATGCCCAGCTTTTCCATCACCACCAGGCTGACGGCATCGGTGTAGCTGAGACCGCGAGTGCTGCGCGAACTCATCACCATTGCCATCGCTCGGGCTTCATCATCCGGCAAGGCGTGGTAGATGGTGAGTCGTTGATCACGCAGGAACTGGCGCGCAACCTCCGCCCCGATACCATCGGTGAGGAGCTGTACCACTTCCGCCAGCACGAGGTTGGTGGTGAAGAGACGGTACCCGGCCTCCTGTAGACCACGATAGGCGGCGATAGCCGCTTCATGTGATCGATCGTTGCGATCAACGAGCGCTACAATCGCGCTGGCATCAACGAAGGCGGTTGGCTGCATCGTATCGGTCATCGTAATATTCCTCGATTTCGACGCACGCTATCCGCGCGATAACTCGCGATTCCGTTGACGATATCGGAACCGGGACCACTACCGATACCGATGACGGCATCGAGTGGTTTTGAGCGGGAGGCTGTGCGGAGTGTCTTCAGGAATGGATCCTCCTTCGTTTGGTTTGCACCAAACTCTCTCACCGCTGATGCCTCGATAAACCACTGCCCGCCGATGCGCTGGCCCGGAAGTCGACCTTCGCGCAAGTAGCGTCGCACCTGTTCGGTGCTGCGATCCAGCGCCTTCGCCGTTTCCGCTACGCTAAGCCGATCTTGATGTGTGGGGGTATGATCCATAGCAGGAAGTGCCTCCAAGCGCGTTGCATGCGACAACATGATAGAGGAAAGTATACGGCAAGTCAGAGGATGGAGGGTGAATGAACGATAGCAGTATCACGCGATTCAGCGATGATCTCATCTTGATCGATCTTGGATTTCAGGGTCAGCACCATGCCATTGCCACCTGGTTGGTGAGAGGCAGTGATGGCTGGATCGCTATTGATTGCGGCCCCACAACGACCAATGCGAACCTGGTGGCGGGTATCAACGCTGCTGGTCTGGCGATGGAGCAGATCAGCCGTATCGTGTTGACCCATATCCATCTGGACCACGGTGGAGGGGCTGGCGCGCTAATGCGCGATTATCCCCACCTGCGAGCAACGATTCAACGCGATGCTGCCCAGTACCTGATTGATCCAGCCCGATTGCTCCGCAGCGCCAGTATGAGCTTTGGTGATCGTATGGAGCGGCTGTGGGGTGACGTGGTGGGTATCGATCCCATGCGCGTTGATGGCATTGAGGCCGGCGATACGGTTCATGGAACGCGTTTGCGTGCGTATGCCACCCCTGGTCATACCGGAACGCATCTTTCGTTTCTCGATCCGGAGAGTGGTGTGCTCTTCGCCGGTGACGCTGCCCACGCGCGCCTGCCGATGTCGAGCCTTATTGTCCCCACGCTTGCGCCAGTCGAGTTGGACTTCGATGCCTGGCATATGACAGCACGAACTATGCAGTCGCTGACCCCATCCGCGTTGGCGATTCCGCATTTCGGTTTTGTTCCAGAGGCCGCGGATCACCTGGCGCAGGTTGAGGAGCGGATCAACGTCCGCCGTGGGCTGGCGGAGCAAACAGTGAGCTCACCTGATGATCTGGATGCGTTGATCGCGGTGTACGAGCGTACGACGCGAGCTGAGTATGCGGCAGAGGGTGGCGATGTTGACGACAAGGTCCTCTCGCTCGAACTCGCTATGCCGAGCTATCTCGGCGGACAGGGCATGATGCGCTGGTTCAAGGTCCACGATTGGTTCGCGTAGGAGTGGGGAGATGGTAACCACCTCCCCTGATAACCTAGGCTGATTCCGCTGCCTCATCGGCTGCCGTTGATAGTGCCGGATGCTCTATCAAAGGAAGTCGCATCAGCAGTAATGGATTATCATCCGCCGCAATCCGGTTCGGATCCTCCTTACCGCACTTGCGACATTTGTGAACCAGCACCTGCTCGCCATTTCGCCGCACGATCCTGCCAATCGGCTCCATCGCGGCATGGCAGATACTACGACGATCGCCGGGATGCGTATGATCAACGTGTCGACTCCAGAGGCAGTTCGGACAATGGTTCCGATGTCGACCGCCGGTCAGTGGTGCGCCAATGAACTGTTTGCAGTGCACGCACTTGAAGGCTTGATCCTGTTCCGTTCGTGGCGGTCGGGTGATCCGCTTTTCTGGCTTGGACGTCTGTTTTCGGTTTCGCCGATTGCGAAACTTCTCATGTGTTGGTTGTTCGTATTCTGAATCGTATTCTGTGAATGACAATGTCAAACCCTCTCCGGGTATCGCCTGGCGATATCCGGGTATCAATTGGGACGTTGACGGGTTGAGCGTCGCGCATGGCGACACCATTCACAGTGGCAAGGGTCATTAAGTGCTCTCTTTCGTTCATCGCAGATCACTCCGGGCCGAAGGTGGCCGGAGCGTACAGATACTGGGATGTCAGGAACGAAGAGCGAGCACGAGGGGGATTAGGCCTTATGGCGCTCCGCGATCATGACATCAACCGGAACAAGGATTGTGCTGGGCATCTATGCCTCCCTTGGGGTTAATGCAGATAGCGTGTTCACACGTAGTGTGACTGACCAGAGTGTACGGGGTGAGAATGACCTTCCGCAAGAGGGAGATTGAGCATGATTGACGTGATGTTGCTCGGTAATGGGGCAATGGTGCCACTACCCGATCGCTACCTCTCCGCGACCCAGCTCCGGGTTGGTTCCGGACTACATTTGATTGATTGTGGCGAAGGGACGCAAGTCGCGATGCGCCACCACGGCTGGGGTTTCAAACGGCTGCAGTCCATTCTGTTGACGCATTTCCACGCGGATCATGTCGCTGGTTTGCCCGGATTGATGCATACATTGGCGCATTCCGGCAAAACCGATCGGCTCACCATCGTGGGACCACCGGGTACCTACCATATCGTCTCTGGGCTCTTCGTCATCGTTGGTCAACTCCCGTTCGAGATATACATTCAGGAGCTCTCCGATGGCGAAACGACGGTGCTGGATGGTGGTGTTCGCGTCACCGTCGCGGAGGGGCAGCATCGAGGGCCGGTTCTGGCCTACCGGTTCGATGTCGATCGTGCACCGGCTTTTCTGCCAGAGGAGGCGGAACGACTAGCTGTGCCGAAGCGTATGTGGAGCGCGTTGCAGAAGGGTGTGTCAGTGGACGTCGATAGCCGTCTGATCACACCGGATCAGGTCCTGTCAGCGCCTCGGTCTGGCGCGTCTGTTGGCGTCGCCACCGACACCCGACCCACCGAGGCCGTGCAGGGCCTCATGCGTGGCGTTGATCTCCTCATTTCCGAGGGGACGTATGGTGACGATGAGGATCAACCGAAGGCGGTCGAGCGCGGTCATATGACCTTCCGGGAAGCAGCCACACTGGCGAGCGAAGCCGAGGTCGGAGCGTTGTGGTTAACCCACTTTGGCGCGGGTATGCCGGATCCAGGCAAGTATGTGGCCAATGCCACCGGCGTCTTCCCGAGGACGTGGTTGGGATACAGCGGTCTCCAGGGAACGATCACGTTCGATCGCGGCTATGCTCCGTCCGACGGGGAGTGATTACCACTGAGGACGTCGTCAATGAACTTGCCGATTTCCACCGGATCACCGACATAGATCCAGGCACCATCCTCCGCTGTTCCCGGTGTCACCAGCGGATCGGTTAGATTCTTCATGACGATCTTGTCCTGGTCCAGTCGAAGCCCAAGGCTCGCCAGGGCTAGCTGCTCTTTCCAATCGATGCTGGTGAGGATGGCGTCGCCAGTCGCGGAAATGATCTGGGAAACACGGGTCACGGAATTCAATGTCTGCGCTTTGTCCAGAAGCGCGCGTAGGACCAGCATCTGTCGTTCACGACGTTTGTCATCGCTATCCTGGTGGCGTGTACGTGCATACGCCAGCGCCGTCTCGCCGTTCATCTCTTGCTCACCGGCTTCAATAATGAGTTCGCGTGTGCCGAAATCCTCGGTGGGGTAGGCATCGTCCACGATCTTTTCCGGGACATCAATCGTTATTCCACCAACGGCGTCGATCACCTGCTGGAAGCCGTCGAAATCGACCAGGACAAATTCATCGATGGGGATACCGAAGTTGTACTCGATCGTATCGCGCATCATCAGCACACCGGCCACTTCGTTGTCCGGATCCTCGGTGACGCCGATGTTGTAGGCACCGTTGATCTTGTGCAGGCCATGATCTGGGACTTCGACCTGGAGGTCACGGGGTAGACTCACGATCCGCACTTCATTGGTCGTGAAATCGAGTCGGGCAATCATGATCACATCGGCGTTCTGATCGCCGCCGGTTTCACGCGTGTCGATACCCAGGACCAGTATGTTGATGTAGTCACGACCCGGCCACGCTTCATTGAGCTCCACCTTGTTGGTGCCGGTTCCCGTGCCCAGTATTCCGCGTGCGATATCGAGCGATCCCGGATTGTCACGCGTCGGCTGTGCTGTCGGCTTCGGGTCTTCGCTGTCCTCAGATGATGACTGGGTCGGATCGGAGGTTCCGCTCTGTGATGATCCGGTCTCGCCGCTAGCTGTTGACGTTTGCGACTCGGTAACACCACCCAATCGATAGTCACTGGTGGGGAATGCAACCACGGAGTCACTCTGCACATCCTCGATGGTGCGGGCGACATCCCATACGTAGTATCCAGCCGCCGCAATTGGCGCCAGAATCATCAACAGGACGATGACAAGGGCCGTTTTCTTGCGCCGCGACCAACGATTCTTGCGGGGTGCCGATGTGGGTTGATACATACCAACTCCTGGTAAGCAGAACGGTTGCCGCGCATGACGAAGGGTCCCCTAGAATCAGAGTGTGCTGCCTATGGTGAGTGATATGCAAGTATACGTACTCGAACCGGTTGCACACGAGATCGGTTTCTGCCAGCATGCGTAGGAACTGTCGACCGTTCTTGTAGCTGCCAAAGGTGAAATCTCATGACCGAGCGAACAACGTGGTTTGTCCAGGATCGATTTGGCCTCTTCATTCACTGGGGTGTTTATGCCGTCGCGGCCAGGCACGAATGGGTGCAGAGTCGCGAGAAGCGCTCCACGGATGAGTATGGCCGCTATATGGCTCACTTCGATCCGGATCTCTACGATCCGGCCGCATGGGCGCGAGAAGCGAAAGCAGCGGGTATGAGGTACGCCGTCATCACGGCCAAACATCACGATGGTTTTGCCATGTGGGATACCAGCACCAGCGACTACAAGGTCACGAACACACCTGCTGGGCGTGACTTGCTGCGAGAATGGGTTGATGCCTTTCGCGCCGAGGGACTGAGAATAGGGTTTTACTACTCGGTCATCGATTGGCATCACCCGCATTACACGATGGACCGGGTTCATCCGCAACGTGATGAGGATTGGGACGCGTTCAATGATGGTCGTGACATGACTATCTATCGCGAGTATATGTACGCGCAGGTGCGTGAGCTGCTAACCAACTATGGTACGGTCGATGTGCTCTGGTTTGACTGGACGCCTCCCGAGAAGTCCGCTGCTGATTGGGACTCCCCGGCGCTCACCGCGATGGTGCGGGAACTACAGCCACATGTCATCCTTAATGACCGTATCGATTATCCGGAGGGTGCCGATCTTGTCACTCCGGAGGAATATCAGGCCAAGAGTTGGCCCACCCGCAACGGCGAACGTGTGTTGTGGGAGACCTGCCAGACACTCAATGGTAGCTGGGGCTATGATCGCGACAATCACAACTGGAAGTCACCCGAGCTCCTGATCTCGCTTCTGATCGATACGGTCAGCAAAGGCGGGAACCTGCTCCTCAATGTCGGTCCCACTGCGCGGGGTGAGTTCCAGCCCGAAGCGCGAACGACGCTGGAGACAATCGGTAACTGGATGCGTCAGCATAGTGGCGCGATCTACGGCTGTACCGCCAGTGATCACACTGCTCCGGCGGATTGCCGCTATACCCAGAACGGTTCGAAGCTCTACCTCCACATTCTGAACTGGCCGTTGGGCCATATTCATCTGGACGGTTTGGCTGGCCAGGTCACCTTCGCTCGCTTCCTGCATGACGGATCGGAAGTGGCGTTCAAGGACGCCGATCCGAATCTGATCCCACAGAACACCGATATGCCTGAAGAGGCTGGCGATGTGATCCTCACTATTCCGACGATCCGCCCATCGGTGGCGGTTCCTGTTATCGAACTAACCCTGGTTTGAGCCCCTCAGCTTGCGAACCTTGGGACGGAATGGCATGCTACGGGCGATGAACACGCCGAACGATGCACCACACTATCCGGCCGGAACCAATCAGGAACCAGTCTCCGATCACGCCGCCAGTACCTGGCCGTTTCAGAAACGCGATGGCTATGAGAACCCTTCGCTAGAGCGATACTCGGACTTGCGTTTCGAGGAGCACCCGCGTGGCCACCGTAAATGGGCGGTGGCTATCGCGGTGGTCCTTGTTGCCATCGCCGCCATCATCGCTGGATTCATGATTGCGATCTATGCGCAAGCGCGGAGCGACGAGACCCGAAAGGTCGATGCGCTCCTGGTCCTTGGTGCGGCGCAATATAACGGTCGCCCCACCGATGTCTTCGAGGCTCGTCTGCAGCACACACTTGATCTCTACAACCAGGGCTACGCTCCCTACATCATCGTGACCGGCGGCAAGATGGAGGGCGACCAGTTCACCGAAGGGGACACGGCCGCCACCTGGCTGGAGAACCGCGGTGTACCCACGTCTGCCATTATCATCGAGAACGAGGGGCGCGATACCTGGGATACCCTGGAAGGAGCATGGGTTCTTTCGCGACCCCATGATGTTCACACGATATTGATCGTGAGCGACGGCTTTCATCTCTTCCGGGCGGAACGCATGGCCAACGCGGTTGGTTTTGAGGCGTACTCGTCGGCAGCACCGGATAGTCCGATCCGCCCCTGGAGCGCGACCGAGTTCAGCTATGTCATCCGCGAGACCGGTGCCGTGGTCCTGCAGATACCGAAGTGGTTGTTCTGATGGCCAGTGCAGACGCCAACGCCAGCATCGTCCTGATAGGACCCACGGGGAGCGGCAGGAGCTCTGTGGCCAAGGTGCTTGCCGAACTCCTCGGTTGGTCTATGGTGGAGCTTGATGACCTGCGCGAGACATGGTATCCGGAGTTTGGGCTCAATCCGGAGGGTGAGCGCGCCGCCCGTGAACGTGGCGGTCTGCTGGAGCTGATCGCGACCTGGAAGCCATATGAACTGCTGAGCGCCGAGCGTGTGATGAGGGAGTATCCGCAGCGTACCGTCATCGCCTTCGGTGGCGGTCAGAGCGTCTATGCCAAAGAGGAAGACGTCCAGCGGGCGAGAGAGGCGTTGTCTGTAGCCAGTCGCGTGATCCTGCTGCTGCCATCGGATGACCCGGATGCATGTCTGGCGACTCTCCGGGACCGTATGCGTCACGATCCATTTATTGAGCAGCAGGATGATCCGGAAACGCTCATTCGGGACTTCACCCCTATACTCAAAACCCAAATCCAGAGCGAAAGTAATGCTCGCCTCGCAACGGAGTTGATCGTCACCGGACAAAGCACGCCCGAGGAGATCGCCCGCCACATCGTAGCCACCGCCGACGAAGTGCGCGAATGATACGTGTTGCGATTGGCTCATGTAGCCAGTACAAGATCGATGCGACGCGTGATGCGATGCGACTGGTCCTCCCCGACGAACCTCTCGATGTTGTCAGCGTTGATGCCGCCTCCGGCGTGTCTGCACAACCGATGTCCAACGAGGAATCGATCCAGGGTGCTCGCAATCGCGCCCGAGTTGCGCTACAGGCGACTGGTGCCGACATCGCAATCGGTATCGAGAACGGACTGTCTGAGGTAGATGATGTCTGGTTCGCGAACACCTGGATTGCGGCGATCGATGCTCATGGTGGCGAGGGATTGGCCAGCACGATCCATCGACCTGTGCCTCCGCGTTTGATGACCAGGATTCACTCTGGGTGGGAGCTGTCTGATGCCGTTCGAGAGGAGATTCCAGCAGAGGTCAGGGAGAGGTATGTGGGGCTTATCGGCATCATCACCAATGGTGTGCTCAATCGCCACGATGTGTTGCGAGACGGCATCGTGGTGGCGATGAGTTCACTGCTGCAGTCGGATCTATATCGGGGCGATGGGTAAGCAAAAGGCGCATTGCTAAAATGCGCCTCGCTGCCTCTGGTGCCGGGAGAGAGATTCGAACTCTCACGGGTCGCCCCGGCGGATTTTGAGTCCGCTGCGTCTGCCATTTCGCCACCCCGGCTAACGCTCCAACAGTGTACAGCAGGTTCACATCATTTGTCCTTGGCAAGTGGAGTAGAATTGCAGCAATAACGTCGTAACACTCATGGCTGCCCGGAGCCTGGACGAGTCTGTGTATATTCTCGAACCCATGACATTGGACGATATCGAAGAAGTCGCCGCCGTTGAACGGCTGTGCTTCTCCAACCCATGGCCGCTGGCGGCCTATCGTCGCGAGCTACGTGACAATCGGGGCAACTACTATATCGTCCTGCGGGATGATCCCGATGCAGAGGCGGTGGGTGACTTCCCGGTGCAGTATGGCGCCAGCGCGCCGCGACGCCAGGGGCGATTTGCATTTTGGCCACTCGGTAAGCGGGATATCCGTAAGCAGGCACCACCGATCATCGGTTTTGCTGGTATGTGGCACGTCATGGACGAGGCCCACGTCACCACGATCGCTGTCAGCCCAGACTATCAGGGGCGTGGGTTGGGGGAGTTGCTCTTCTCGACACTGGTCGACGAGACAATCCGACGGGAAGCGACCTGGCTGACATTGGAAGTTCGGGTGAGCAATTACAGTGCCCAGCAGCTCTATCGCAAATACGGATTCACGATCCAGGGGAAACGGGCTCGCTACTACACCGACAACAACGAAGATGCCTACATCATGTGGAGCGAGAGCTTCAGGAATCCGGCGTACATCGACCAGATCGATGTATTGCGACGTCGGTTGCATCACAAGCTGAGCTTCGCCACGTCGGGTGTGAGTTCGTGAGAATCCTCGGTATCGAAACCTCATGTGACGAAACGGCCGCAGCCGTGGTTGAGGATGGGGAGGTTGTGCTCAGCAATGTCATCTCCTCCCAGATCGCCTTGCATCGCGTCCATGGAGGTGTGGTGCCAGAGCTGGCCGCTCGTGGCCAGATCACGGCCATCCTGCCTGTGGTTGAAGCTGCCCTCGCCGAAGCTGCCTGCGAGATCAACGACATCGACGCGATTGCGGTTACCAATCGACCGGGATTGGTAGGCTCACTCCTCGTCGGTGTGAACGCCGCCAAGGCCTTCGCCTGGAGTACCGGCAAGCCATTCATCTCTGTCAACCATCTTGAGGGTCATGTTCACGCCAACTGGCTTCATCGCGCCAACGAGCCTGCTCCAGATCTCCCGTTCCCGGTCGTCTGCCTGCTTGTTTCCGGTGGGCACACCGAGTTGCTGTTAATGACCTCACACCACGACTATGCATTGCTGGGCCAAACGATTGACGATGCTGCGGGAGAGGCGTTCGACAAAGGTTCCAGATTGCTCGGTCTCGGCTATCCCGGAGGCCCCGCCATTCAGCGCGCCAGCGAGGGGGGCGATCCGGCAGCGTTCGCGTTTCCACGCTCCCAACTTGGCGATTCGTTCGATTTCAGTTTCAGTGGGCTGAAAACCAGTCTCCTACGGCAAGTGGATCACTATCGGCTGCCCGATGATCGACCGAAGCAAACCGGGGCGATCTTCCCGGAGCATCGTCCGCCGATCTATCGTGATGATCTGCCGCTCGCGGATCTCGCCGCCAGTTACGAGGCGGCCATCGTCGAGGTCCTTGCCAGCAAGGCGATGCGCACCGTGGAGGCAACCGGTGCGCGATCATTGCTTCTTGCTGGCGGAGTTGCCGCCAATCGAAAACTGCGAGAACGTATCAGTGACATTGCACCAGAGGACATCACCGTCCACTGGCCTCCGTTCGAATACTGCACTGATAACGCCGCCATGATCGCTGGCAGGGCGTGGCATCTCGCGCGGCGAGGTGAGTTCGGTGATCTGACAACAGACGCATTCCCTAAAGGAGCTATTGCCCATGCAAACAACACGTGAGATCGATATCCATCAGGCGCTTGATGTGGCGATCCACTTGGCCGAAGCCGCTGGCGAGATCCAGCGAGAAGCCATTCATAACGGGAGCCAGATCCATTTCAAGGGTGAGATCGATCTCGTGACCGATGCCGATATCGCCTCGGAGAAGCTCATCTCCGCAGGCATTCTGGAGGAGTTCCCGGATCACATGCTGACCGGTGAAGAGGGCGCTATCGGTGCGACGGATAGTGACTATCGCTGGCTCATCGATCCGATTGATGGCACCACCAACTTCGCCCATGGCCAGCCCCATTGGGCGGTGAGCATCTGTCTTGCGCATGATGGCGAGGCGGTGATGGGCCTGGTGTACGACGTACCCAAGCGGGAGATGTTCACCGCGATCAAGGGTGAAGGTGCCTTCCTCAACGGGCTACCGATCCACGTCTCCCGGGTTACCGATCTCAAGCGTGCCATTGGTTCCACCGGTTTCTCCTACGATATCAATGATCGTGCCGATGCCTTCAAGCTGTGGGAGGCGTTTAGCTGGAATGCCCAGGCGATGCGTCGTGATGGTGCCGCGGCGCTTGATATGGCATGGGTCGCATGTGGACGGTTGGATTTCTATTTCGAGAAACCCATCAACAACTGGGACGTCTCCGCTGGCGCGCTCATCTGCATGGAAGCGGGCGCTATGGTAACGCGCGTTGACGGCTCGCTCTACCGGATTGACGACGAGGAGATCTGTGCCAGCAATGGCATACTTCATGCTGCGATGGTGCAGTTGATACACGATACCGTCCGGAAATAGGCGATTCCCGGCACGAATGGCGGTGATGATCGTGTATTATGTGGTCACGAAGTCGCCTGGCTGTCAATGACAAGGAGTGGACACCGTGAAATTGATCTTTGCCATTGTTCAGGATGAAGATACTGACGTTCTCACCGAGGCGTTGGTATCTGCGGGATTCCGCTTTACCAAGATCGCGACGACCGGTTCGTTCCTGCGAACGGGGAACTCAAGCTTGATGATCGGTGTGGAGGACGCAGGTGTTCCGACAGTGATGAACATCCTGCAGCGTTCCGCGCGGCGTCGCACCCAAATTGCGGTGCCATACTCTCCCGCGCTTGAGCCTGGGCTGCTGTACATGCCGGAAAACTTCGAGGTCGAGGTTGGCGGTGCGGTGGTGTTCGTGCTCAATGTGGAGCGCTTCGAGCGTATCTAACCCGATAGTTGCTTTGCACGCTCCGGATCATCCGATCCGGGGCGTTTTGCGTTAGCGCAAGAAGGAAGAAGTGGTGGGTGTCGGAAACCGATACTCTAGGATCGTACTGACAAACACTTCAGTGAAAGGCAACGAGCTATGTCACGCGTACGTGTTCACAATTTCTCGATTTCGCTTGATGGTTTCGGCACAGGTGATGTGCAGACGCTCGAGAATCCGTTCGGTCACGTGGGAGAACGTCTGCATAAATGGATGATCTCTACCGATGCCTTCGGCGGCACTGGCAAGCGAGGCATCGAGAATGACCTTGTCGCTCACACCATTGTCGGCGTAGGAGCGATGATTATGGGGCGCAACATGTTTAGCCCCCATCGTGGTCCATGGGAGGACGAAAGCTGGAGAGGCTGGTGGGGAGACAATCCACCCTATCACAACCCCGTTTTCGTCATGACGCATCACGCCCGTCCATCGTTGGAGATGGAGGGCGGCACCACCTTCCACTTCGTCAGCGGTACACCTCAGGAAGTATTGGCAATGGCTAGGGAGGCGGCAGGCGATTTGGATATCCAGGTCTGTGGCGGCGTCTCAACCGTGCGCGACTTCCTTGCGGCGGGGCTGATCGACGAGGCGCACATTGCCGTTGCTCCAGTTGTGGTCGGCCGAGGGGAGCGGCTCTGGGATGGATTGGAGGGTCTCACGGAAACCTATGATCTGGTTGAAGCCGTCGGTGTCGACAAAATGACACATCTGCGCTTGGTCAGGAAGTACTCACACGCGACGACCGTGTATCCAGTGTGCGACTTCGTCTAGCCAGTTCAATTCAGGATCGAGATAGTGGCGTTCGCCATTCACTATGCGGGTGGTGAGCAGGCTACTCGTGTGTGTCTTTAGTGTTGACAACGCCTGATCGACGGGAACGACGATATCCGCTCCTCCCCAAACGGCAAAGATGGGTTGCCACATGCTGGCCAGGAGGGGTGCCGAGTCAAAGTGTCTGTAGTCACAGAGATATGTAACGACCTTCATTCCTGCGACCTTAAGGGTTCGAACTGGTAGAGAGAGGTGTTTCGTTTCCTCTCTGACGCAATACATCATCTGGTCTGCCGGCGTAACGACTGCGGCGGACTCAAGGATCACGAAGTCGATGATGACAGGGTGCCTCGCTGCGCACGATGTGGCCACCCAACAGCCTTCACTGATCCCCAGTAATCCGATGTGAGCGGCGTCGATACCGGGCTGCGAACCAAGCCAGGTAGCAGCTTCGGCGGCATCATCGGCCAGGCGGTTGTAGTTTCTTCGTAAACCGTTATAGTAGTCCGTCACTTTGTCTACGGAGAGAAAGGCAACTCCGTGTTCAGCGAATCGCTCGGCTTCTCGACCGAACGCGAATGCATCTCCATTCCCGCTGCCATGAACGAAGACGATCGCTGGTACGGTCTCTTTCTGGACTGCTGGCATGGTTAGCCGCGCATTGCGGTATGCTCCACGTATCTGGATGCGAACTGACTTGACTTCGAATTGATCTATACCCATCACACAATCCGCTTCATTACGCTGGCTCGGATTACTCGCCCTCTCCAATGCCATCAGTATATGTGGCAGGAATCCAGAGTCTTTGTCGTAATCTGAAGAACCGTGAACGAGTGTACGCAACTATGGTTGGAGGAAGACGCGTTCAACAGTAGCCCGGGGGGAGTTGGCTGCTCTCGGAGTTTGTGATACAAGATTGCGGTGTCTACAGTTGTCTGGAGGAAGCATGTCAACGAATCAATGGGTAGAAAAGGTCAATCGCGACGATGTTGTCGAAATCGGGAAGCAACTGGTCTCGATTCCGTCCGTCAGCGGTGATGAATACGAGATCATGCAGTTCGTGAAGCGCTGGCTGGACGAGCGTGGTATCAGCTACTGTGTGTTGAGACCGCCACGATCCGAAGCGACCAACATCATTGCGACCGTGGGCAATCCCGATCAGGCCCACTCGTCGCGATGAACGGTCATCTGGACGTGGTGCCGGTCAGCGATGCCAGCAGCTGGAACACCGATCCGTTTTGAGGGCGTGGTCAGCGAGGATGGAGCTCGCCTCTACGGTCGTGGTGCCAACGACATGAAGACCAGTGTCGGCGTCATGATGACCATGCTCAACATGTTCAAGGATGCTGACCTGAAAGGCGCGCTGAGTGCCCACATCGTGAGCGACGAGGAGATCGGTGCCGAGTTCGGTACCAGGCATGTGCTGGCGGAGATCGAGGCCGGTAATCTGCCTCGACCCGATTACGTCTTCATCGGCGAGGGAGCGAGCACAAGGTCCGGTAACGCGGAGCGCGGCGGTCTCGCGGTCATCGTCGTTCACTTCAAGGGACGCCAGCCATACCGCGGCCGCACGCGTCACCGGCATCAACGCTTTGCAGAAGGCCGCCAAGGGCATCATCGCTCTGGAGCATCATATCGATACGTTCCACCCGGCGGTTGGCTATCCGGTATTGAGCGTGAATATGATCGAGGCTGGCGTCGCGCATAATGTGGTGCCGGGCGAGGCGATGATCAGCATCGACCGCCGACTGGTACCGGGCGAGGACATGGATAGCGCTGTTGCCGATATCCGCGCCAAGCTGGATACGGTTGCGGCAGAAGATCCGGATTTCATCTACGAACTCGAGATCAATCCGGATGGATCGTATATTGCCCCGAACATCACGCCTGAGGATTCGCCGCTTGTCCAGGCATTTCAGAAAGCCGTGCGCGAACTAACGGGCGAGGAGCCGGAGTACTTCGTCCAGTGGGCGGGAATGACGGATGGCCGTTTCTATCGCCAGCACAACATGGATACCGTCGGCATGGGACCGCGTGGCGAGAACGCCCACGGTGCCAACGAGAGCATTCTCATCGACGATCTGGTGAAGCAAGCGAAGATTTACGCACTGACAATCAGCGATCTGCTCGGCGTATAGCCTGACCTTAACGATGAAGCCCGAACCAACACGATTCGGGCTTCATTCGTTTTCTGACATGAACTCCTCGCGGAACTGCGTGGCTTCCATGGATGCGCGGTCGAGTTATGTTCAGGTTGCGAAAGTGCTTGTCTCCGGAAATGATGATATCTACGTGATGATTGCCTCGTGAGTGTCTGCAATCCAGAAGATCATGCGAGTCATGGTTGACGATCTCTTGACAAACGCAGAATAGAGGATATTGGTGTCAAGGATAATCTTCACTTGCGTCTTTCATAGCGTTCCTTGAAGACGAAGTCCGCGATATCCTCCTCGGTTTTCCAACCTTCCTCTTCCGCTATACCACCCATCTTCTCCTGAATCGAGCGCAATAGCTCTTCAGGTGTATAGGTTCGTGAGAGTCTCTTGATCTCGTCCACATCAAGGTCGTATTTCGCTGCGGCTTCCGCCACGAAGCGCTCCTTGAGGCGATCCGATGTCGCGCGTTCTTCTGGTGTGATGGTACTGGCGGGTGCTGGATTGATCACTTCCCAGCGCTTGCCAGACTTGATCCACACAACCTTGTCGCCGGTTTCGAGACCGAGATCGTCGCGGACAGCTTTGGGGATAGTGACCTGGCCCTTTGATGTTATTTTCGCGATTTCCATGTGATACCCTTTCATTCCTTACATGTAAGGATATCACGGAAAGTATGGAATATGGACGTTACCGTCCCTTCCGCGCGTTGAAGCAGTCCTTGCAGTAGACCGGTCGGTCGTTGCGGGGGATGAAGGGTACACGCGTTGATTCGCCGCAAGCAGCGCAGGTGGCGTCGTACATCGTGCGAATGTCTTGTGTGTTGCGGGAGGTTGAACCTGCCTGGGTGTTCTCACCTAGCAGGAACGGATCGAACGAATCGGTGCGCATATAGAGGTTGACCAGGTCACCGTTCCGTCGCTGTCGATCACGCTGGCGACACGTCGGGCACAGTAGTGGCCGTGCTAAACCGCGTTCCTGGCGGAACTCACGTTCGGCGTCGGTGTAGTCGAATGGCTCGTCGCAGTGCTGGCAAATGATCTGACTCGTCATGATTCCTCGGCTGAGATGTCGGCGCTTAACGTCCTCGCAATTGTACTCCCCCGCAACAGTATTCTGTGATACAAGGACCGAAGACCGGAGCGTGCGAGGGAGAGGATACCGTGACACAACAGTGGATTGATCGGGTTAGCAAAGAGATCATCGTTGAGACGGCACGCCAGCTGATCTCGATTCCGTCGGTCAGTGGCGATGAGTATGAGGTGATGCAGTTCGTTAAGAGCTGGCTCAATGAACGCGGTATCAGCTACGTCGAAACCGCCAACGATCCGAAGCGTCCCAACATCATCGCCACCATCGGGAACTCCTCGGCGGGTCCGCTTATCGCCATGAACGGTCATCTCGATGTTGTTCCCATTAGCGATGCCGCCATGTGGATGACCGATCCCTTCGAGGGTGTGGTAAGCGAAGATGGTACCACGCTCTATGGCCGTGGTGCATCGGACATGAAATCGAGCGTCGGTGTGATGCTGACAATGCTGGATCTTTTCAAGGATGCATCGTTACGCGGTGCGCTCACGGTGCATATCGTTAGCGACGAGGAGACTGGCGCTGTCTACGGTACAAAGTACGTGGTCGGTGAAATCGAAGCGGGACGACTACCTCGTCCGGATTATGTGATCGTGGGTGAGGGGAGCCTGTTCAAGATTCGCATCGCCGAGCGCGGTGGTCTTGCGGTGAGAGTGCACTTCAAGGGACGCGCCAGTCACACAGCAGCGGCGAGAGTCACCGGTATCAATGCGTTGCAGAAGGCCGCGAAAGGAATCCTGGCCCTCGAGCATCATATCGATACCTTCCATCCAGCCGTTGGCTATCCGGTTCTGAGTGTGAACGGGATCACTGCCGGTATTGCCGCCAACGTCGTACCCGGTGAGGCGGTGATCGATATCGATCGCCGCACCGTGCCCGGAGAGACGGTCGAAAGCGTCATTGCCGATATTCGAGCGAAACTCGATCCGATCGCCGCGGAGGATTCTGACTTCGTCTACGAGCTCGAATACGATCCCGGTCAATACACCGTTGCCAATATGACGTCCGCCGATTCACCACTGGTGACTGCGCTGCAGAGTGCTGTCAGACAGGTACGTGGGCAGGAGCCGGAGTTCTTCGTCGAATGGGCTGGTATCACCGATGCCCGGCTCTATCGTGGCATCGGTATCGATACCGTCATCATGGGTCCAGGCGGCGAAAACGAGCATGGTGCCAACGAGAGTATTCCCACCGAGGAACTGTTCACACTTGGGAAGATCTACGCCGCCACAATCAGCGAGCTGTTGTTATCGTAGGCTCGGGGCTTGTCCCCGGGCTGGTGAGCGAATGTAGTTGCGATCGGATTCGCGCGTTATTGTTGTCACACTCCTGCCGGAATCTTGCCAGCATACATCCGCTTGATCACATCCTCGATATCCGGTTCTTGCAGGCTCATATCGCGGATATCGCCGTATGCACCTGCTCGTGAGAGCACCTCTGGTGCGGAGAGTGAGTCGCGATCGAAGGCGATGGTGGCTCGGGGCCCATCTATCGAGATCACTTCCAGGTTGCCATTCGTCAGTTCGCTGATGGCTACATCAGGCTCGCTGGCGAAGTCAACGATCAACTGTCGCCGTCCGCCCCAGCGTTGCTTAAGATCGGACAGACCGCCGTCGTACATGACATCACCATGGTCGATCACCATGATGCGGGGGCAGAGTTGCTCGATATCGTCCAGATCGTGCGTCGTCAACAGCACGGTGGTTTGGCGAGCGCGATTAAGCTCCGACAGGAAATCGCGGATCGCGGCCTTGGCAACGATATCCAAACCGATCGTTGGCTCATCCAGATACAGGATCTCGGGGTCATGCAGCAATGCGGCGGTGAGATCACCGCGCATGCGTTGTCCCAGACTCAACTGGCGTACCGGTGTCCGCAGGAACTCCTCCAGACCCAGTAACTCGGTGGCCGTGTTCAGATTGTGTTGAAATCGGTCATCCGGCACGCGATACATGTACTTTAGGAGTTCGAGGCTCTCGATGAGTGCCAGATCCCACCAGAGTTGTGTACGTTGCCCGAAAACGACACCGATCTTCAGCGCCAACTGCTTGCGCGTCTCCCACGGCACCATGCCAGCAACCGTCGCTTCGCCGCTGGTTGGTACCAGGATACCGGTCAGCATCTTGATGGTGGTACTCTTGCCGGCACCATTGGGTCCGATATATCCCACCATCTCACCGCGCTCGATGTTGAACGAGATGCCCTTAACGGCTTCGAACTCACCCTCGTACTCAGAGCGGAACAGCGAGGCCAGCGAACCAACGAATCCGCCAGCGTGTTTCTTGATCGGAAAGGTCTTGCGCAGATCGCGCACGGAAATCATGGTCATTGCTAACTCCCCGTTGAACGATAGTGACGGATTCCCTGATTCCAACCCCAGGCGACGACACCGCAGAACACAGCCGTGATCACCGGTCCGAGTAGCACGAACCAACCCGGCATACCCAACGGATCCGGTTTATCCAGCAGATACAGTGCCGGGTAGTAGGTGACGAAGGCAACCGGAATGATCCAGATGAACAGGACTCGCAGTGTTCGTCCGAAGACGTGCATCGGGAACTGCGCCAGATCGGAACCGCCATAGGTGAAGGCGTTGATCGCTTCGACACCGTTGACCGTCCAGAAGCTGAAGATCGCTTCCACAGTGAACAGCGCCATGAAGAGCGCAACACCTGTCAGGATCGCGCCGATCAGCATCAGAACCTTGGTTACACTCCAGTCGATATTCACCTGCGTAAAGGCGAATGTCAGAACCAGGAACCCCTGAATCAACTGGCCCAAATGCCGGAGATTGATCTCACTGGTGACCGCGTTCATCCAGCTACTCAGTGGTCGTGTCAGCACACGATCAAACTCGCCGCTTCGGATTTGCGGAGCCACATAGTCCATACCGATTGTGAGCATATCGCCGAGACTGAACGCGATCATGCTCATACCGTGGAGGAGCGCGACTTCGCCCAATGTCCAGCCACCCATCGAGTCGAACTGGTAGAACATGGCGAAGAGCGCCAGCACCTCGGCGGTATTGATGAGGAAGTTGGCGAAGATTTGCAGCAGGAAACTACTGCGATAGGCCATTTGACCTCGAAGTCGAATTGCGATGATCCTGCGAGCGATGAGTAACTCATCCATGAACGTGATCGGCCTATCCACCTTGCACCACCACTTTCCGCTCGGCAAAGTGGAGCACGAGATAGCAGCAGCCGATCATGACCGCTGACCAGAACACCTGCATTGCGAGTCCTCTGGCGATACTGACTTGTCCTAGCCAGATTTCGACCGGTGTCATCATCATGGATCGGAACGGAAGCACATTGATGAAGTCTCGTATCGCCGGCGGATACCAGTTGATCGGCAACAGATGCCCGGAGAAGACACCCGTCACCAGAATCACCAACGAGCTAATGCCGCGGTGATCCAGCAACCAGAATCCCCAGAGGTTGAACATGAATCGCAGGCAGAAACTGACGGTGACCGCGAACGGCACCGAGATCAGAAATGCTACCCACCGTTGCCAACTCTCCGGCCAGACGAGATCGAAGAGGATCGATCCGATGATCAGTGTGGGAATGCCGCGGGTGATGACTTGCGCCGCTCCGCGACCGAGATCTCTGCTGAGCCAGTAGCGGAAGTAATCCATGGGCTTCAGCATATCCATTACCACCGCACCGGAGCGGATGGTATCGATGATCAACCACCATCCCCAGAAAATAACAGGCATGATCAGCGCCTGTCCGATCCAGGTATAGGTGACCGCTTGCTCGGCAGTGAAACCGCCGACGCTGGCGTTCTCGGGTTTGTCCCAATAGAGCGCCAGATACACGGACGACAGCATGACGCCGAAGACCGAGTTGGTGAATAACCCCGCGAGCGTCGCGGCCCGATAGGCAAATTGCTGTTGAAACGACCGTTTCGCCAGCTCGTAGTACATTCGCATCGCCCCATCCCTTCGCGAGCAAAACGAACAAAATTACACGCGATTGCGCTGCATGAGCAGGCGATACCGTGGTACCGTGCTATGCAGCAAACCCGTGCGTATGTTGTACCGTTCTGGTCCACGCGCGCGTGGCACAACGATGTCTCACGTTGCGAAGCGGGAAGGCGACTATACGCTACACCCGGCAAACGTGTCAACCAGAAAGGTGAAACTGTGACCGATCAATCCGCACTCCGCCTCCGCGCTGATATCCCCATTGAGGAAACCTGGGATCTCTCCGGCATGTTCGCCGATGATGATGCCTGGAACGCCGCCGCTGAATCTGCTCCCGCCGAGATCGAATCGGTGGCGGCCTATCGTGGCTCGTTTGTCAATGGTCCCGCAGCGATTCGTGTGGCTCTGGATGCCTCCTACGCGCTTCAGGAGAAGTTGGGCAAGTTGATCGTCTATGCGCTCTTGCGCAAGGACGAGGACCAGACGAACACCGAGAACCTGGCGCGCGCTGACAAGGCGATCCAGATCAGCGTGCTTGCGGGTGAGAAGTTGAGCTGGGTGACACCGGAACTCGTCGCCCTCTCCCCGGAGGACATGGCTGCCGCTATCGCCAGCGAGGAGTTGGCTCCCTATCGATTCCAGTTGGAAAATATCGAACGTGGCCGGGCTCACGTTCGCTCCGAGGAAGTCGAGACGGTGCTCGCTCAGCTAAGCGAAGTACTTGGCGCATCCGGCGATGTCATGGGCGCGCTCGATGACGCCGATATCGACTATGGCACCATCACCGATGAAGACGGTAACGAAGTCCACTTGACCAAGGGTCGCTACGCGGTTATTCAGGAAGGTCGCAATCGCGACGTGCGCGCCGCTGCCAGTAAGGCATTCCATAAGCCATATCACGCGCATACGTATACGTTCGGTTCACTTTTCTCCACCAGCGTCAAAGGTGATGTGGCCGGTGCCCGGATACGCGGTCACGAGTCTGCGCGGGCGGCGGCGCTGTTCTCCAACAACATCCCGGAGAGCGTCTACGATACGTTGGTGCAGACCGTACGCGAGAAAGCGACACCTGTTGTTGGTCGTTATCTGAAGTTGCGTATGCGTGCGCTGGGACTGGATAAGTTAAAGAGCTACGACGGGCGTGTGCCGTTGACGCCGGAGAGCAAGGTTATCTACTCCTTTGATCAGGGGCGCGATATAGTGCTGAACGGTCTCGGCGCCCTGGGCGAAACCTATGTGAACGATCTGCGCGATGGATTCTCCAGTCGTTGGGTAGATATCCACGAAACCAAGGGCAAGCGATCCGGAGCATACAGCTGGGGCACCTATGGTGCGCCGCCAGTAATGCTGATGAACTGGAACGGCACGCTGAACGATGTGTTCACGCTGGCGCACGAAGCCGGCCACAGCATGCACAGCTTCTATGCTCAAGAAGCTCAGCCGATTCAGTACGCCGGATACTCGATCTTTCTGGCGGAAATCGCCAGCACCGTCAACGAAGTGCTACTGAACTGGCACCTGCTTAATCAGCCAGAGAGCCAGGATCCGGTGCAGAGATTCAGCCTGCTCAATCGATTTGCTGATACCTATTTGGGTACGGTGGGTCGCCAGACGATGTTCGCCGAGTTCGAGCAGGTCACACATGAGATGGTGGAGAATGGTGGCGCATTGGTGCCGGAAGTCCTCAGCCAGATCTTTGGCGATCTCTTTGCCACCTACAATCCGGGTTACGAGATTGATGACTCGATAACTATCACCTGGGCCCGTATCCCGCATTTCTATAACGCGTTCTACGTCTATCAGTACGCGACCGGTATGAGCAGTGCCATTAATCTTGCTGCGGCGGTGCGCGACGAAGGGGAAGAGGCGCGTGTTCGCTATCTGGAGATGTTGGCGGCGGGTGGCAACGACTATCCGATGAATGTGCTCAAGCGGGCAGGTGTTGACCTGGAGACCGCTGCTCCGATCGAGCGTGGTATCGCAGAATTCGATGCCGTCATTACTGAGATGGAGAAGTTGGCGGACGAAGGTGTTCTGGAGCAAGCTGCGGCTCAGTTGTAACTGTCATCCGAGAAACCGTTAGACGGGCTGCTCGTGTGCCTCCAGTAGGGAAGACAAGCAATCCCGACAGCAAAAGAGCGGCTGGTCAAATTCGACCAGCCGCTCTTCCTGTTACTGTCAGATACGTTTGACTAGACCGGCTCGGCCTTCACCCAGCGATCTTCTGGCAGCTTGATGGAGTTGACCATGCGCATCTGGGCGCCAATGCCAACTGCCGCGACAGCCACCAGCACCAACCACCAGAACCAGCTATCACGCACCGCGGCAACCGCGACGCCATAGCCCATCTCGTCCAGATCAGCGCGGTTGAAGACCAGCAGAGCGCCAGCAACAACCATGTAGGCACCAATGATGGCGGTGTTAACCAGGACGATGAACACCGGCAGATTCAGCACCAGCGCCGCAACGAAGAAGAGCACGGCACCGACAATCGCAAACGAGGTCAACAGAATACCACTGGAGACGCCGAAGGCGGAGAAAAGACCGCTCAGGAGCAGTGCACCGGCGGCACCAGCCGACAACAGCGCACCCACGTACCACCACAGGTACGAGATGATCGAGAACAGCACACCAAGAACGAATCCCACAACCCATCCTGTCATGGTGGATAGGAATCCGTCACCGAACCAGTTGGTGATAATCGTGGCACCTGCAAAGAATCCAGCCACAAAACCGACGATTGGCAGCATGAAGAAGAACACACGCAAACCAGACGTCGCGACTACGATCCCCAGAAGTGCCAGGATGATACCCATGAAAATGTCCATTAACTCTCCTCTTTTCCGACATTCTTGCGGCAAAACCCGACATGAACAGTCTACGTCAACTGCATCAATATACTATGCTACATTAAGGCGCAAAATGGAGCAGCCCTACCGACGATATTCGTCATAACGTCTACATTGCAGGTAAGAGTTCATATGTCTCAGCAGGAGTTCCGGGTTCAGGTACTGAAGCGCATCGCCGAGCAGGCGATGAGCGATAGCGCGTTCCGTCACGCTGCGGCCGTCGATCTGGACGATGCCCTCCAGCGCTGGGGCTATGATCTCTATCCGCGCGAACTTGAGTTGGTACACAAGTTCCGCGAGACACTTGCGGAAGCTGGCATTGATCTGATGCTCGCCAAGAATATGGATCTGGATTCCATCTTCGATGACGCCAGTGGCGATGATCTCGATCGAATGATTAGTCAGTCCTGAGGTAGTTCTCGCAAAGTCTGGCTCCGCGTTTCAACGCGGAGC
>JAMLHR010000090.1 GCA_023957015.1 Thermomicrobiales bacterium
ATCGTGCCAGTCCTCCGCCCCTTGATAGGTAATACGAGTGGAGGCCAAAAACGTAACAACCGCGATGTAGCCCAACGCAAAGTGACCGAGGCGGCATCGCCCCGGTCTCTCTGTACTAACCGGATATAACCTAGGGTTTCTGCATGGCTGGAGACATCCAGTTACCAGTGACTACATACCATTCACCACTATAGCGAGAGTGAATGAGCATGAAAATGACTCCAGGGCGTACTTCGATGCCGGTAAGAGCATAGTTCCACACGGGATAAACCATGTATGTCTCGCCGTCCTCACCCACCACCTCAGACCCGATGAATACTATCTGGTCAAATCCGAGGCCAAGTTCAATCAGGTAACGAGTGGCATCAGCTCGATCCCGAATGGGAGTAAAGGCTAACTCTGCTCCATCAAACACGATGGTCGCATCATTGTATGGAACTTCCGTGAGAAGCCATTCCTCAACATACGCACGAACCTCACCCTCTTCGCGGTAAAACGGGAACTGCTGTCGCACCTGATCCTGTATGCTGAATGGATCCGCAAACCGCAGCATGTAGGCGACAGTACCGTGATCCTGCATACACGCCATTAGGGAATCTATCACCGCCAGCGCACCATCCATGGCGCTCGTTGTTGGCATCTCCCCATAGGCTGGGTTGAGTGAAGTTCCAATCACGGGATAGACATCCTGGAACTCTTCCAGGCTACGGCTGTAATCCGTTGATTTCTGCGGATACATGTCAGATACGATATAGGAATAGGGGTTCTCAACGATCGCCATCACCTCATCGACCGTCATCGGTTCGACATCGCATGTCGCCGATGCTGAAAGCGTGCCAGCAAGCAATCCCTGTTGGTAACTGTTGTCGTTTGGCGGCAAGTTCATAGCCGCAAACCAACCTCCAAAGGCCAACAATGAGACAACGGCGAGTGTCGCCGCAATAGTCGTGATTCGAGACAACCCTCCACTTTCCCGTTGGGGCCTATCCAGGTGCGTTGTCGATTTTGGTTCAACCCATGTCGCAGCTGCCATCTCCTCTAATCCTTTCGATGCTGGCTGCGCGGTAGCGCGCAGCACACGATTCCAGGTTCCGGCGGCGGGGCCCTTGGCCGCCGGATCGGAGCGAACGGCGGACATCGCCATTCGATGGGTATCAAGGATGGGAGCGAGATTCTCGCTGGTTGGTTGATATGACATGTCGCTCATCAATACATTGAGCGCAGCGTCGATCTCATCGATATCGTCATGCCGGTTGCGATCAAAGAGGTTCATGAATCGACTCCTTCAGCGAGGCGTTCACGCAAGGTGCGATAGGCGCGAGCCTGGGCGGATTTGACGGCCGCGATACTGATATCGAGCGTTTCGGCAATCTCGTTGGTGGCGAAGCCAACCAATCTCAGCTCGATGACCTCCCGCTGCCGATCGGGGAGGTGGTTCAGTGCCGCCCGCAGCCGTTCCATCTCGCTGTGGTGAATCGCCAACGATTCCGGACCGGGGTAGTCGTCGTGTGTCAAATCCTCGATTGGCGGAATGAGGCGGATATCCTGGCGACGTCGCCACTCATCGGCGAGCAGATTGTGGGCAATGGCGAAGAGCCAGCTGCGGAAGGTCGCGCCAACCTGCGGTTTGTACTGATGAAGTCGTTCGATAGCGCGAATGAAGACCTTGGCGGTGAGATCATCCGCGGCTTCACGGTGTCCGAGTCGTACATAGCAGTAGCGATAGATATCCGGTGCATGCTGTTCGTAGAGGGGCGCGAATGCTGCTGGATCGTTACGGGCAGCCGCGATCACCAGGAGTTCATCCTCCGGTGGTCTCTGCGACTGATCGTCTGGCATGTCTGCGTGCATCCCCGTCACCCATGTGTCGATGATGACATCATCATCGCGTTCACAAGAGGGAACGGGGTGAGGGAAGAATTGGTATCGCTAACGAGGGAGATGGAGGCGGAGGGTATCTGCCGCGTCGAGGAGATCGTCGGATTTACCGACCGGGATGCACTCCGGGGTATCGATAAGCTCATAACGATCTTCGAAGAGCGCGTAGCAGGTGAGATCGGCTCCAAAGCGGCTGACGTAGCTGATGCCAGCGTATCCCTGTTGCCATGCCCACAGGGAAATTTGTTGCGTAACTTCGCGATCCAAAGAGCTGACAACACTCAAGTCAAAATCCTCAATCTCATGCTCAATGAACTCATTGACGAGATCGTGACGCACTTGTTCGATAGCACGCGTTGAAGAGATATTGACGATAGGATCCATGCATCGAATCAACGAGTAGCAAAGGCGGTAATCCTCAAGAAATGCAGCAGGGATGTATCCAGAAGGTGCAATCACGGACTCGCGCATGTCATCGCGTTCATTGACGCCCATAGGTGCAGCATCCGCAGAACGTTGTATTTCTCTCAGGCTCAATCGATATTGCTGAAGTACCTCCACCAAAACCGATCGAACCGAATCCGCGCAGTATAGAGTCCGATACGATGCCGGCAGTTCAGGACTGTCGAATCTCCCTTTCCCCTGCAGATGGACTGGTGGTAACGAGAATGGGTCGTGAGTTCGCCTCCCAACTCGCCACATACCAATCGGCTGGTGCGTCATCCGAACAAGCCCCAAACCAAGTTCACAGCCGCCCCCATAGCATTTTTCGGATCGCCTTCGGCCAACTCCATAAGGGGAGAATCATCGTTTAGTGCCGGGTTCATGCCAAACATCCACATGCGGATAGTGTCATCACCTTCGCCTTCGTCCAGGAGATATTTGACCACCTGCCACATGTTGATGAGTTTCCGCTCCACCTCGATGTCGCGAATACTGGTTACTTCACCAGTGGTCCAACGAGTAATAGTTTTTAGACTGCGTACACCACATACATACGCAATCGGAGGACGCCCCAGGATGCGTACCAACGTCTGCGCCATCTCCTGGAGGCTGACCGCTTGTACCCTGCGTTTCTGATCCATTGCCTGTGCCATAGTGCGTTCCTCCCGAGGGGAAGCTCGTAACGAATGTCCCTCCAATGTCCCCTCTATGTACCTATGATAGCAGGATCACCATAAGAAAAGCAGAGGGGTGGATACCGATTACCGTCGGCTCCACCCCTTTTCAGAACAGTATCCCATTTGCCAATATTGGACGCTGGATTTTCACATCGACCGACACCAGGGCAGCGCGAAGCGGCGAATAGCTTGATCTGTGCCTCGAATCGCAGTGGAGGGGAGACTAGCTCCCCCTGCTACCGGCGAATGGGATAAAGACTCGCTCTACGTGCCCACCTGGCGGAAATGGAGGTTGTTCGTGCGACCCGCCTGCTTGTAGACCGGGACGGAACCGACGATCAAGGCCCAATCACCTTCCCTGGCCATTCCCAGACGCACGAGCTCTTCACCTGCACCACGGAACGCCTCATCTGGATCATTCGCCACGTCATAGACAATAGCGTGGACACCCCAGACCACGCCCAACCGGCGAGCCACAGCCTCGTTGTCGCAGATCGCCACCATCTCCCCATCCGGACGGTACTTGGCCACACGGCGAGCGCTGGAACCGGATTCGGTGAGAATGACGAGATGCTCTACCGGTGTCTGATCGGTGAGCGCAATAGCCGCTCGCGCGATCGCGTCGGCAAAGAGGCGGTCAGGGCTCAGATCACCCTCGTACCCCTTGCCAGATGCTTCGTTGCGCACCACGGCCTGGTTCTCGGCTTCGTTGATGACGCGATTCATCACCGCAACGGCCTCGAGCGGGTACTTACCGACGGCGGTCTCCGCACTGAGCATGACGGCATCGGTGCCATCCCACACGGCATTGGCGACATCGTTGGTCTCGGCCCGAGTCGGTACCGGGTT
>JAMLHR010000091.1 GCA_023957015.1 Thermomicrobiales bacterium
CGTGGCGAGACCCGTTATCTGGACCGCAGCCGGATTGGTCCTCCTGAGCGCGATCGGTATCGGTATGTTGGTGGTGAAACTGCAACGCAGCGCGCCCAAGACCGGCAAGAAGGTCATGATTGGTCAGATCGCGACCGTGCGTGCACCACTGAATCCGTCTGGTATGGTCTTCTTCGATGGCGAGTTGTGGAACGCGACGCTCGAAGACGAGCACCAATCCGCTCCGGCGGGTACAAATGTGCGTATCGTTGGTATCACCGGTATTCGGTTGACCGTTGCCCTGACCGATGAGTCGGAAACGAATGTCGTTGCCGATACACCGCGTCGCGAGGGATTGGTACCCGTAAGCCAATATTCGTGATGGTAGCAGGGGAGCACCGAAGGTGGCCGAGGCGGAGCCGAGCAGCAAAGCGAGCCATTGTCTCCCCTCGATTAGCGAATGAAGGGCAGACAAGCTGCCCTCCTACCGAAATCCGAGCGGCAATGGTGCCGCAACGCAAAGGATATGTGATATGCAGTGGATTCTTTTAGGTGTCGTTCTCGTCTTCATCCTGCTGGTCCTGATCAGTAGCATCAAGGTGGTGCAGGAATACGAACGCGGTGTGGTCTTCCGCCTCGGTCGCCTGGCCGGTGTGCGTGGCCCTGGTCTGATCTTGCTGGTGCCATTCATTGAGCGCATGCAGAAGATTGACCTGCGTACCGTGACGATGGATATTCCGGCGCAGGAAGTGATCACGCGCGATAACGTGACCGTGCGCGTCAACGCGGTCGCCTACTTCCGGGTTATTGATCCGAGCGCGGCGGTGGTGAATGTGGCGGATTACATCCGCGCCACCAGCCAGATCGCGCAGACAACGCTGCGCAGTGTGCTCGGCCAGAGCTCGCTGGACGATCTGCTCAGCCAGCGCGAGAAGATCAATCAGGAACTGCAGCAGATTATCGATGAGCAGACCGAGCCGTGGGGCGTCAAGGTCAGTGTGGTTGAGGTCAAGGACGTAGAGCTGCCGCAGAGCATGCAGCGGGCGATGGCCCGCCAGGCCGAGGCCGAGCGCGACAAGCGCGCCAAGATCATTCACGCCGAGGGCGAGTTCCAGGCCGCCGAGCAGCTCGGTCACGCCGCCGAGATCATCAACCAGAATCCGGTGACGATTCAGCTCCGCTACCTGCAGACGCTGACCGAGATCGGCACGGAGAAGAACACGACGATCGCCTTCCCGATCCCGATCGATATGTTCGGTGCAATCCTCGGACACTGGGGAGGCGACAAGCCGAGTCCGGCACCGTTCGATAAGCTGGTCAAGGTGGACGATGAGCCGGTTGATGTTGAGCCAGAGGTTCGTGGCGACGGACCGGCCGTGGAACGCGAGTTCCCCCGCCCCCGCCCCGATCTGAAGGGTATGCCCGCACCGAAGGACGAATCGGGCAGCCAGAACGCCTAACGGACGGACGTCATCCTGAAGGAGAGGTATAGCCTCGACCGAAGGACCTCGGCAACATCAATACCAGTGTCATCCTGAGCGAAGGCACCGGAACCGAGATCCTCCGCGTTGCTCAGGATGACGGGACATACGCGCGGTGGAGGATCGACCAATTGAAACCCCGGGCTCACCCCGGGGTCCACGCCCCATCACCTGATCCGTGTGTCTTCGACGATTGGCACCCCCTCGGGCTCAACCCGCGGTCCACGCCTCTATCACCTGATCCGCTTGTCTTCGTCCAGACGGGCGATCATGGCGTTGAGGACATCACGCGCCTCGGACGGACGCTCACGACGCATGGCGTCGGTGGCCCACCACGCCATCGCGATCAGCTGGTAGATCAGACTGCGCAAGCGGAAACTGCGGTCGGCGCGATCCGCGCCATAGGCGTCCAGGAACTCATCGAACATCGGATCGCGCTGCGGCTTCAACGCCTCATCCACAAAGATGCTCTCGGAATAGGCATCGGCGAAGCGCGCGTACTCCATATCGATCAGTCCGGTAATCCTGGGTGTGCCATGCTCATCACGGGCAACCATCACATGTCGCATACCGAGATCGCTGTGGATCAGCCTGGGTTGCGACACCTCATCCAACTCGTGCACCGAGCGATCGACCAGGTCACAGAGCGTAGCAAATGGCATCAGCGAGAGTTGATAGCGGCGGGCATCCAGCATCAAGCCGGCTACATCCCAGCGCACGAACTCGCTCCAGCGGCGAGTACCAGTGCCCTGCTCCGGCGGTCCAAACTCGGTGCCGACATAGGCGTGAAGTTCGGCGGACAGTTGCCCCAACTGTCGCCATAACGCGCGGGTTTCGGCGGGTGTGAACCGAGCCCGCTGCGCCTCCCAGGAATCGCCGGGAATCGCTTCCTGGATAACCCAATCGGCCGGAAACAGGGTGCGCGTGAAGTCGGAATGCACGGTTTTCGGCAAGAGATGCTGGTGATCCGACCAGATCGCCACGGCTCGTAGCTCTCGCTGCAAGTTGCGACTTGTGAACCAGGTGGGACCCGCATTCGCCTGCTCCTCGGTGGGTGCGATGCGCAGATACCACTGACGACCGCGATCGGCGACGAGGTAGGTGGTATTGACGGTGCCACCGGGAACGGCGTGCAGTTGCACCTGATCCCAGCCGATACTATGGAGCAAAGCACGCGCAACCTCGAAATCTGGCATGATGTGTTCAGTCACAATAGTTGCATGCTCCAGTGTGCAAACCCGGGACATGACACCAATTGGCACGCTCGGGCGTCTCATAATTGTACAGTCCCACCTATCAGGAGCAGGTATGGATACCATGCGATCACCACGAACCCGACGTTCCTTCCTTGCGGCCATGACCGCTGCCGCCGTTTCCAGCCGAGTAATGCTCGCGCAAGAAACGCCGGAGTCAACACCCGAACAGGTGCCGATCGAAAGCACCACCACGGGCGAGCTACCAAGCAGCGGTGCGCTGCGTGGTGGACCGGTGGGGCAGAACTCCCCTCAGGTGCGGGCAGCCAACCCATCTGCACCGGCAAATATCGTGATCGAAAGCATCGGCGTTAATGCCGATATCGAGCAGTTGGATATCGTTGACGGCGTCATGGAGAATCCAACCGGGCCATGGGTTGTCTCCTGGTATCGCCAGACGGCAACGCTGGGCGAGCCGGGGAATGTGGTCCTGGCTGGCCACGTCGATTTTTGGAATGTCGGTCCGTCCGTGTTCTTCAACATCCGCAATCTCACCGAGGGCGAGGAGATTCTCCTCACCGGCGAGGATGGTCGCACCGCGACCTATGCCGTCGAGTGGGTCGAAACCTTCGACAATGAAACGCTTGAGGGCGGCAAGCTGCAGGAGGTGGTTGGCGTCACCGGGTATCAGGCCCTGACCATGATCACCTGCGGTGGCGAGTTCGATCACGTCAACGGTCACTATCTGAGCCGTACCGTCGTGCGTGCACGATTCGTGGAGCCACCGATGTCCACACCGGAAGGCACACCAGACGCGTAAACCTAGCGCCGTCCCCCATGGACCGCGAAGAATCTGCGACCGACAACCTCGCTGGGCACGATGGCTCGGCGCTATTGGATAATTCCCGCCATA
>JAMLHR010000092.1 GCA_023957015.1 Thermomicrobiales bacterium
CGGAGCGTAGGCGTACCAACCCTGATTCGGTGCTTCACCGAAGAACCAACTGATATTCAGGGTGAGACCAGCGGCCAGGAACAGCCAGTAGCTGAAGGCATTCAGCCGCGGCATCGCCACATCGCGCGCACCTATTTGCAGCGGCATGATGTAGTTCCAAAACGCAACCGTCAACGGCATGACACCAAGGAAGATCATGGTGGTGCCATGCATGGTGAAGAGTTCGTTATAGGTTTTCTCGTTGATCAGGCCATTGCCGCTGGTGATCAACTGCGTGCGGATGAGCAGCGCCTCGAGACCACCAATCATCAGGAAGAAGATGGCGGTGACACCGTACATGATGCCGATCTTCTTGTGATCAACGGTCGTGATCCAGTCAAGCAGACCACTACGTTGCTTGGTGACCGGGCGAGCACTCGGCACGGATGCTGAGACGCCTGGTTGTGCGATTGAAGCCATATCCCGCTCCTACCCCCTTTGGGACCGTTGCCGGGTCCGCGCGTTATTACGAACCCGCTCTAGGCGGCTGGTGTCGCCTCAGTACTTTCCGGTGTGGCTGCGGGCGCATCACCGGTTGATACATTCCATCCATCGGGGGACATACAACCGCCCTCCGGGATCATCGAGAAGAAGAACTCCACAAACTCGTCGGCTTCTTCCTCCGTGAACTCAACGGCCATACCAGGTCCGATCATGGTGGACATATAGTTACCGGGTTTGATCGAATCTGGATCCAACAGCCACTGTTTGAGGTTCTCCGGTGTCATCTCCATCATGCCAGCGGCGAATGTCTCGCGGCAGGCAAGCATGGTGAGATCTGGTCCGTAGTTTGCATAGGCGTTGATACCCGTCAGCGCCTTGCTGTTCTCGGCGCCGTTGTAGGTGTGGCAGCTGAGGCAGACGCTGAACTTCTGGGGCGCCTGAATCACACCGCTGCCCTCTTCCTGCTGATTCGCGGAAACGGCCGGGCTGGTACGCCAGTTATTCACCCAGGCGTAGAACTCGTCTTCTTCAACAACAGTGATCTTGAAGCGCATCCAGGCATGCTGGGCACCGCAGAACTCCGCGCACTCACCATAGAACTCACCCGTCCGCGTGGGCGTAATGGCAAAGCTGTTGACGTGACCCGGAATGACATCCAGCTTGCCGCCAAGCTGTGGCACCCAGAAGCTGTGTATGACATTGTTCGAGCGCAGATTGAAGACGGTATTGCGATTGACCGGGATCACGATCTCATTGGCGGTCACCACATCCAGGCTGGCACCGTCCTGCACCTGATCCTCGCCCAGGTGGAACTCCCACCACCACTGCTTCCCGTAGACATCAACCTGCAGCGTGCCTTCGCGCGCCTGGGCGTCATGATCGAACAGGATATTGAGCGTTGGTACCAACAGAATCAGCAACACAACCGCAGGAATGATCGTCCAGACCAACTCAAGTTGCTTGTGACCGTGAACCTGTGGCGGGCGCTTGGTATCGCTCTTCTTGCGACGATAGCGAAGGGAAAGGTAGACGATCGCGAACTGCACACCGACGAAGACCACCAGCGACAGCCAGAAGACCAGCTTGTACAGGCTGTGGATATCGTCAGCTTGTGTAGACGCTGGGCTCACGGTGGAATATGGCTTTTCGCCATCTGGTCCACACGCGCTCAGCACCAACATCGCGAACAGTGACAACGCACCGAACGAGAGCAGTTTGGCAATGCCTCGTTTGCTTGCCGAGCCCTCTTGCCGATTGTGGCGCTGCTCGTCCATTCCGCCTCCCCATCTGGCCTGGCTCATTGGCCAGGTCGCTCCAACACATAGCGGCTGCACAGGTAGATCGCCCTGTGAGCCGGCCGTTATGACTCGTCCTGAAACTCCCGCTAACTGAGGCGGTTTATGTGTTTCTCCCCACCCTGGGAGCAAACGCGTACATGCTCCCGCGTCTCTGAGTACGTATACCCAAATTCCTTCCTGCTGGTCAAGTGATCGTGCGGAATTTCCGGACACGATTGCCAGCAAAAACGAGCGCCAGGGCACCAATGTCAGGATAGCACTTTCTGGCCTGCTGCCAAGGCTGTCTCATGTATACTCAAGTCGAGGTTCTGTTAGTCCACCAGATTTGGCGGTCATCGTCGGAGCTGCATCCGTGAATTCAACGCCCAAGCAATCACAACGTGTGCTCAGCGTTGCATTGATGCTGACCGGACTCGCGATCGCGGCCGTCGCCTTGCTCGCTGACACGATCAATATCGGTACCGGCCGAGGATTCGGCTATTACCAGATGATCGTGCTTATCGCTGGTATCGTCATCTTCCTCATCGGTATCGCGGTCATTGTTGGCGATCGGTCTCAAGGCGGCAGGAACGACCAGTTTCAGCAGGACGACGATTAAGACCGGAAACCTCCTCCAAACAAAGTAGAATGTTGGATATTGTCCGGGTGGTTTCAACCGCCTGGGTTATTACGCCTTTCCCTGGGAGAACACATCCGTTCATGGCCGAACTCAATTCCACCACCGGTGTTATCGCTCGCGAAGAACGAGCTGCTGTCGATGCCATCCGCGCCGCGCTCGCGGCGGAACAGATCGAGATCGGGTCGCGTCCCATCGACTTACGACCGCTGCCGTTTGAGGGCACCTGGGGCAGCGCCAGCACCATCGCCCGGATGGTTGCCGGCGATATCGTGCAACGTCAGTTGGACGCCGAGGGTGTACTTGAGGGGCTGAGCAAGAAGGAATCCAAGAAGCTGGTCAATGATCGCGTTGGCGCTGCCAGTCAGGATCTGGCCGAGAAGCTTGCGGATCACGTCCGCAATACCGGTCGATTCGCCACCGTCGAGGCCGTCAACGGCTATATCAATGTCAGCTACGACGTTGATGCCACCACCAATCGGTTGATCCGCGAGGTGATGGAGCAGCACGATACTTACGGTCACGCTGCACCGGACAGCCGTAACTTCAAGGTGATGATCGAGCACAGCCAGCTGAACACGCATAAGGCTGCCCATGTCGGTCACTTGCGCAACATCTGCCTGGGCGTCGCGCTCACCAATATCAGCACAGCCGGTGGTTTCACCACCACACCCGTGACCTATATCGGCGATATCGGTCGCCACGTGATCCGCTGTCTCTGGTGCTACACAGCCTTCCACCAAGGGGAAGAACCGCCAGTTGGCTACAGCCGCGGTCGCTGGCTGGGAGAACTCTATGTCGAGTCCGGTGCGCGACTGCGCTACCGCGACGAGGTACTCGCATTCGTCAATGCGTTGATCAAGGACGACGCCAGCCTGCAGGAAGGTATTGATCGCGTCCTCAAGAACCTGTGGAACAACGACGATCCAATCGATGGCGAGGATATCGCCTACATCCTGGGCAAGGTCACCAGTAACGGCGAGATCGTCGTCGATGAACTGGTCGATACCGATGTGATGGTGCCGTTCTTCATCGAGCTCG
>JAMLHR010000093.1 GCA_023957015.1 Thermomicrobiales bacterium
TCGTCACGCGTCTATCGCTCTCATCCCTCACAGAATGAGAACGCGCATCGGCTTTGCTTCGTCTTCCACACACAGATCAACCACCCGTGTGCCACCTTGTTAAAGTCCTTACTCTCTGTGACAAGAGTAACGCCCCTCTTCAGGAGGGGCGAGAAGTACTGTCCGACCCGCTTCCGGGTCGATGTCCAGGTGGTTCGTGTGAACCGGATCAGGACACTCAGTGCTCCTCTCTCACCTCTGCTCTCTTCAGAGCAGCGGACATGACTTTATCATGCCCCTACAGATACCGTCAAGGGCTTCATCCGTTTCACCGGATTCTCCCCTGACCTCACTGTCAGGTTTGCCCCGGTTTCCCGAGGGCTCACGAAATATACCCCCGGTCTCAGGAGGGTGTCAAGGGAATTCCGGGATCAATTTCCGGATTCGTTTCTCGCCTTCAGACAGGTCCCAAAAATCCCCACAGAATCGGGCATTTACCACCGTGAAACCGTGGCCTCTGGCATACTTACCGCAGCGACGCACCCTATCGGGCGCACAACCTACTCAAGGCAAGGAGAACTCACGATGGCAACATTCAAGGCGGTGACATCAGACAAGGCACCAGCCGCAATCGGACCCTACTCTCAGGCGATCGTTGTCAACGGTATGGTGTACACCTCCGGTGTGATCCCGGCCGATCCCACCACCGGCGACATCGTGGGTGATGACATCACTGCGCAGGCTACACGCGTGTTCGAATCGATGAAGGGACTGTTGGAGGATGCCGGTTCCGGTATGGATCAAATCGTGAAGACGAGCTGCTTCCTGCAGGACCTCGCGGATTTCGCCACCTTCAATGAGATCTACGCTTCATTCATGACGGGCGAGACCGCTCCGGCCCGTAGCACCGTTCAGGTCGCCAAGCTGCCGAAGGGCGTGTTGGTTGAAGTCGAAGCCGTCGCACTGCTCAAGTAAGCGGATATCCGGGGTCGGTACGTTGGCCCCGGATTCCTGTGCCCTTTTTTATGAAGATCATTCACCGCCGCCATGTTCCCCAACAACCAGACGTTGTCGCCATTGCGGCAGCGGACTGGTTACGCCAGGAAACAAACGGTCAAGAACCCGAATACCTCCACCACGATGACGGTTCGAAAACCGTGTATCTGCAGATGGTGGTGGATTGGGTGTTGATCTCCACCGAGTTCCACATCGCACCGAGCGATAACGGCTCGGACATCCGCCTCCTGCTGGAGATGTCTGGCACCACCTTCCTCAGCCGCATGCGCAATCTCTCCCTGAACATCGCCCGCCGCGTGGTGAAACAGCAGAGTGCTCAGGCGTTCGAGACCTTCATCGCATCTCTGCCACCTCTATAATCTCCCTGACGAAGCATTTACCGTCAGGAGTTCCCGTTGTCCGAATCAACCGTCCCCTCTCTTCGCCATCTCCACGCCACCCGATTTGTCCAGCCACTTAAGGAAGGCGGCTCGGTACCCGGCCTATTCGAGGCGAATGATGATGGACTCTATGTCGTCAAACTCCACGGTGCGGCCCAGGGTCCGAAATCGCTGACGGCCGAGTTGATCGCGGGGGAGATCGCGCGAGCGCTCGGATTGAACGTCCCCGAGCTGGTACTGATCGATCTCGACAAGTCGCTTACCGCTGGTGAGCCCGATCCGGAGATACAGGATCACCTGCAACGCTCGGTTGGTCTCAACCTCGGTCTGGATTTCCTTCCCGGCGCGCTTCCCTACAATCCCGCCACAGCGATGTTCATGAATCCGATACTGGCTGCCGATATCGTCTGGCTGGACGCATTCGTGGCCAATGTTGACCGCACCACCCGCAATCCGAATATGCTGCTCTGGGGTGATGGTATCTGGCTGATCGATCAGGGGGCATCCATCTTCCCGCACCATCGCTGGACGAATCCGCGGGAACAGGGACGTCGCCCCTTCCCGGCGATCAAGGATCACGTGCTGCTGACGCAGGCGGGATCGATCGTGGAAGCCGATGTCCGCCTGGCGAGGAAGCTGGACGATACGGTGCTGTGGAGCATTATCGGCAGCGTACCGGACGCCTGGCTACCGGAGAACGAGATCGGTGATGCGACCGCGCAACGCGCGGCGTACATGGAGTACTTCATCTCGCGCCTGGAGGGTCCACGCCCATTCATTGAAGAGGCGGAACGCTGCCGCCTGGCGCATAACGCCGGTGCGATCGATCCCGAGCGCGCGAATCGAGGTCGGCGCCGTGAGTGAGCAGCTCGTGCCGTATCTCTATAGCGTGCTGCGACTCGTGCCCGATCTGGATCGGGGCGAAGCGATCAATGTGGGACTGGTGCTGTTCTCGCGTCCGCAGCGGTTTCTGCGATTAGGGTGGGAGATCGACGATACCCGGATCGCAGCATTCGCTCCGGACGTACCGGTTGATCTGGTGCGCTCGCAACTGGAATCGCACGCGCTTATCGCTGCCGCGGATCCCGCGGGCGGTCCGGTGGCGGCGCTCGATATCGGCGAGCGCTTTCACTGGTTGACAAATGTGAGCAATACGATGATTCAGCCGGGTCCGGTGCATTCGGGGTTAACGGAGGATGCCGCCGCTACATTTGAGCGCCTGTTCGCCAAACTCGTGCAAACGAGTACCGAAGCCTCGTAGAATACCCATGGCAAACCAGCCACGCCGGGTTGGTGAAATTGGCAGACACGCCAGACTTAGGATCTGGTGGCCTTAACGGCTGTGCAGGTTCGAGTCCTGTACCCGGCACCACGTTGATCCTACTCGAGCAAACACCAGCAGAAACCGAGTGATCCAGCATGAGCAACGAAAGTCATCTGGTCAAATCCAGGCAACGTGTATCGGACCACGGTGAAGTCTTCACCCCTGCCTGGATCGTGGAAGCGATGCTCGACCTCATTGAAGACGAATCGATGCGGATCGATTCTCGCGTACTGGAACCTGCCTGCGGCTCTGGTAACTTCCTCGTTCCCATCCTCCAGCGCAAGTTAGCCACGGTACAAAGCCGCTACGCGCGTAGTGAGTTCGAACGCCGTCACTATGCGCTGCTTGGGCTTATGTGTGTGTATGGAATTGAGTTACTTGCAGATAATGCCCAGGAATGTCGCGACAATCTGGCGAGAATTTTCGGCGATTTCCTGAACCTGGAAGATGACAACGAGTTCGCCCTCGCTGCCAAGGTAGTG
>JAMLHR010000094.1 GCA_023957015.1 Thermomicrobiales bacterium
GTTTACGAGCAGCCATCGGTAGCGGTGAGCCTCGTGCTCACCCCGCCGTAGGCGGCATGGACGGCTTACAACACGCCCCAAGACGAAGCCACGCTTCGTGGGCGGAGATGAGCTCCGCCGCTACCGATTCTTCGGAAGACCCCGGTTACCTGGCGGCAAGCGGATTGACAACGGGCATTTCAGCCCGTCGTCGCCTCCTCGGCCCAGGCCGCGCAGACTGTCTGGGTTTCAGCATTCAGCGGCATCAAATGCAGCACGGCAAATCGTGGGTCGAATGACATTGGAACGTGAACCGGTCTGAACAACAACGGCTTTGACAGACCGGGCACCTGTATCTCAACGGGAACGGTCGAGTGTGTCCGCAGGAGCAACTGCGGCCCCTCCGGAATCTGGTCCCATATCTCAGCAAACCCCGGCCAGGTTCTCGCCTTCGTCATGAACTCGTGAAACCAGGGATCTTGCCAATACTGTCTCGTCATGGTTTTGAACCAGCCCACGATCACTGGTACGAATGTTCCGGAGTTGGCAATCTGGCGATGTGTTCCGACGGCGGGATTGAAGAGAATATCCAGGACGGTGAGGCCAATGAACCCCTCATTTGCGGGATCATCCGATGCACCGCCCAGGAGGCGCGGGAACAGCGGATTCCATGCCCAGATTCGTTGCGCCTGGTCAATCAGGTAGGCTGGCCAAATCGCGCACATGACCTCTCCCTCATCGAGTTTCAGTTCAAGCTCAATCTCCTCGGCTGTGGGGAGTTCCCATCGCAACTGATAACCGAACGCGGCCAGGACGTCACTTCGCACCCGATACGGGACCTGCAATCCCACCGTAAGAATCGCATCAAGCGTTGACGCAGTTGGGCGCTTGATCGCGCCGGATTCGATTTTCTGGATATGCGCCTGATCCACACGCACACCCGCGTCGGAAAGCCGCAGCATCACATCCATCTGCGATAATCCGGCAGCTTCGCGCAAGGCGCGGAGCATCTCCCGGCCATTCGCAACCGCCCATGTGTACTTGCTTGCATCACGTCCCGGCATCATTCACCTCCACTGCGCAATCTCATCGCTGAGTTGCCTTCGGTTATGTATCACGATACGTTGCACCGAATTTCGGGCGCGTTCACCATGATCAGGGAACTGGTTCACCGGACCCCCCGTTTGGTCCCCCTCGGCGATGGTTGTGGGCAAAATAATCGTCGCCGAGTGACGGGCATACGTCAATTGGAGGTGCGTAACCTCAACAAATTTACCCCCCGAAATCTGCTCGGGAGACCAATAAAACGCGTCAAGCTACGATCCGTAGTCATCATCTCAACAATTGGGGGAGACGAATTATGTCCATACGCTCTGTAGGCATCCGGTTACTTGCTGTTTTCATGATGAGTTTCACGATGGCTGGAACAGGTTCCGATCAGGTGATCGCCGCCGGTGGCTATCTAACAGTTCATACAAACACACCCAATGGATGCTACGAGGAAACAGGCACCCCAGAGCAATTGATTGAGCGATATATGCTCGATCAGATCGACGAGCCCCCAGGATGGGCTTTCCCGGATGGAGTTTATGATGGGCCGTGCCCAGTTGATCATGGGGAGCCGCCCGCTCCGCTCGAGGAGTGGAGTGAATGGGTCCCAGTTGCCTTGCACTGTGAGTCAGGGAGCGTTCGCCAGGAACGTACTGGAACCAGAACTCCGTACGTCTGGAGTGACGACGCTGGAGACTGGGTCCTTGATAGGAGACAATCTGAGTCACTACCGCGAGCATTTCAGTCAGTACCGGCAACAGAAGCCCAGTTGGCTGGCTGTCCATCGGTAATCCCCACCGAAACGCCAGTCGTGACACCCACCGAGACAATACCATCGACAGAAACACCCGTGACGACGGAAACACCTACACCGACGGAGACACTAGGTGCTACTGAAACGCCAGTCGAGACAGTGCCATCAACGGAAACACCGACAGAAACACCTACCCTGACGGAGACACCAGAAGGCGAAAATACTCTCATCGTCACGATCTCGCTGCCGGATGGTGCGAGTATTGAGGGTGTTCCTTACAACCTCTACGCTGCCCAGGCATCGGTCGTGTTCGAAACCGAGCCCTACCGCTCCGGTGTGGTCGGGGCCAACAACACCATCGAGATCGATGATCTCCTGCCTGGCACCTACAAGCTCGTGATCTCGCCGGAAGGCATGGGTCCGATCGAGGCGGTCATTGAAGTCGGTGATCAGCCGTTGACCAGAGTTACGATCACGGTCCATGAAGATGGATCGGTGACGGTCGAGGATGTACCGCAGGTCGTACCCACGGCACCGACGGAGGACGAGCAGGACGGTGAAGTGACGGCACTGCCGAGTACCGGTACCGGTGGATTCAATGGATCGACGGGTGTGCTCATGATGCTTGGTATCGCTGCGTCGGCGCTGATGATGGCCGGTGGACTGGCCGTACGCCAGAAACGCGGATAGACAAGGTCTATCGCAGGCTTGGGGAAGCCGGGTGGTGCGGATGCACTGCCCGGCTTCTTCCTTACCTGGTCAACACATGCCACGATACGAAGCTGCGCTTCGGGGGCGGAGACGAACTCCGCCGCTACCGATTCCTCGGAAGATCCCAGTAACCTGGCGGCGAAATCGGCGGTAGGCAGATTGACAACGGGCATTTCAGCCCGTCGCTACATACTCCGAAACGCGACCACGGCTTTGGAGTAACGGTCAATTGCTTCAGGCGAGAATGGATAAAGATTGGTGAGGATATGATCCACACCCTCATCCGCATACTCGCGCAGGCGGGCCGCGACGGTCTCCGCGGAGCCGGTGATGTAGCTCTCCGGATCGGTCATCCAGCGCGGTGTCGAACCAAGCTCGGGATAACCAACGGTAATACCGCCGGTGATCTGCAACGTCGCAGGATCGCGACCAACCTCGACACAGGCGGTGTGCAGCTTGTCGATATCCTCGCGCACCTTGCTGATTGGTCCCAACCAGTCGGTCGTCCACATCTCGGCGTAACGCGCGGTGAGCCGCATCATCCGTGGCGCAAATGCGGCCA
>JAMLHR010000095.1 GCA_023957015.1 Thermomicrobiales bacterium
TGAGTGCACCGGTACCGGTCGTGGGAAGTGCCTTAACCTCATCGGACTCCTCCTCCTCCGTCGGTGTCGTTGGCGTTACCTGGGCGACATCTTCCACCGTCACCGAGCCATCGTTGTTCACGGTGAGTCGGACTTCGGTCAGTGGCTGATCACCGACCTCAATGACTGCTTCGATTGGATCCACACTTTCTGGCGAGATCACCAGCTTGTAGGTGCCAGGCAGGAGATCATCGATCTCGATCGTGTTGTTGGCCCCGACCACACCGGAGCGATAGGGTTCTGTTTCGAACACGACCGATGCCTGAGCGGCATAGAGGTTGTAGGGAGCACCTTCGATACTGGCACCATCCGGCAGCGAGATCGTAACGATGAGCGTGTTCTCGCCTTCAGGTGTCACCGTTTCAGTCGGCGTGACGACTGGTGTCTCGGTTACCACCGGTGTCTCTGTTGCCGGAACGGTGGTCGTCGGTGTTACGACTGGTGTCTCCGTTGGCGTTTCACCCACTTCGCAGTCGAGCGTGATGGTTCCGAGGTCAAAGTCCTCCGGAAGCTCGAAATTCTCGTAAAGATACTGATTGAACGTTGGACATCCTTGGGCAGAGACGGCGAAATCTGATCCCCAGAGGCCCAGTTCGAACAAGTTGGACTCACCATTAGAGATGAAGCACTCGGACTGTCGTCCCCCAACATCACATGCTGCGAACTGCATGATGGGATTGCCGTCACTATCTACGACGCGTCCAAAATAGGGTGTAGTGTTTTCAGTCGGCGTTTCCCTCGGTACCGCAACGAGATTGATCTGGATCTCCTGGGTATCAATAGTGAAACGATCAGAACTGAAGGCCCAGTTCCGATCTCCCGAGAAGAGATCGTGAGGCGGAATATTCTCACGCTCAGCCACTTGAAACTTATAGTTACCCTGCGCAGTTGTATGAGTACAGTTGAATCCCGTACTCGCCATCGAACTAAGACAGACACGTACACCGGGGAGGGTTTGTCCGTTCTCGTCGGTAACTACTCCTGAAATTGATATCCATGTGTATGCTCGAAGCACAGGATTAAAGGTAATGTTTTCACTCGCTGCGGTGAACTCCAATGACTGGGCTTGGTACCCAGATGCCTGTACGAAGAGCGTGCCCTCGCCATTTGGGACACTATTGATTGCGTAGGAGCCATCTCGTGCCGAGGATACACACGAGTAGAAAAACTCCCAGGTGACGTTTGCGCAGATCTCCGCCCCGTTGATTGGCTGTCCGTCGCCATCTGTCACCTGACCGGAGATGGTGATAGAGGTTGATTCCGGTTCGGGGTCCGGGGCTTCGCACCGAATGATTTCGGAGTCCGGGTGAGGCGTATCTCGCCCACCATCTCCTCGAGATGCGCTCGCATAGACAGCAACTGTTGGGTCCCATGCGGCTGGATCAATCCATCCTTGCTGGACCGTTCCAGCTTGCAGCGGCTCAATAACCCCACCCGTTAGGTACTGGGAGTCTCCAGCCCTGAACAACGAGAAATTGATCCAACTTGTCCCCGAACCTGACATATTGACAGTAATTGTACCGTCACACGCAAATGTGACGGAAGTCACGTACCAATTAAGGTCCGGGTTGTCACCGGAGTTCGCGCAGGTGCCGGTATCGATATCGACCTGTTGCGATGAGCCGTCGGAGAAGGTCGTCTCGACCACGACCTTGTCGAAGTTTCTTCCGACTGGCGTTGTAAATGTGCCAGCATCCACATCTGGAATCTCGATCCATCCACTCGTCCACTCATCGGATGTATTGCTCAGTGATACGCTGATACCGTCAATGCTATCGCCGGTCCAACGCACTTCCAGGGATTGATCTCCGCAGATGCGAGCGGCGGTGACGCTGAGGTTCCCATTGGACGTTTGTGCCGCTACCGGATTGATCCCGATGCTGGACAAGCAAACTGCGACGACCGCGAATGTGCGGAGTACAGAGCACAATAACATAATCTCCCTCCCTGTGACGTACTGGACGACGTAATGGCTACGAATCGTAGCCAGATCCAAAGATATGGTCCCCTCCTAAAGTGTGAAGGGGGGGGGGGGTAATTCGTCAAGGTAGTTAATATGATCATGTGACTATGTGAATGCCTAAGGCGGTAACAATGGCGTCGCTCAGAGACGCGCCACACACAACTCTTGGACCTGTCTACCTCAGGCCTACCGAATACGTCGGCTCGGCGAGATCGCTATCGCCTCCGCTTGACCCCGCCATCCGCAACGCATCATCATTGCATGGGCAATCCGCCCAGCTTTTCGCATGCCTCGGGAATGGACTACATGAGCTTATCTATTGGAATCGTCGGATTGCCTAATGTCGGCAAATCCACCCTCTTTAATGCCCTGACTGACAACGATATCCTGGCCGCGAACTACCCTTTCGCTACCATCGAGCCGAACACTGGTATCGTGCCGGTGCCGGACAAGCGTCTGCCGAAGTTGGCCGCGTTGTACGGCAGCGAACGCATACTTCCCGCGACGGTCACGTTCGTCGATATCGCGGGACTCGTCGCTGGCGCCAGCAAGGGCGAGGGGTTGGGCAACAAGTTCCTGGCCAACATCCGCAACTGCGAGGCGATCGCGCACATCGTGCGCGCGTTCGATAACGACGACATCGTTCATGTCAGCAATCGCGTCAATCCGCAGAGCGATATCGAGGTCATCAACACCGAGCTCTGCCTGGCCGATATGCAGACGATCGATGGTCGACTTCAGCGCCTGCAGAAGGAACTGAAGGGGAACCCAAAGGCGAAGGATACGATCGAGTATCTCGAGAGCCTGAAGGCGCACCTAGACGAGGGCACGCTGCTATCATCGCTGCCGGATCTGGATATGGAGGCGATCTACGATCTCCACCTCCTCTCCGCCAAGCCGGTCATCTATGTTTTCAATGTCGATGATGGCGATCTGGCGAACAGCGATCGCCAGAAAGAGCTGCGCGATATGGTGGCTCCTTCTCAGGCGATCTTCGTTTCC
>JAMLHR010000096.1 GCA_023957015.1 Thermomicrobiales bacterium
CCAGTATAACAACCCTGCATAGGTAATTTGCCATTTGCTTGGAATCATGCCCTCATGTCCACATTCCCGAGGGCGTGATGCTCTTGGGACCATAGGCGCATCAATCAGGGATGCGCATGTGAAACACCGAAGGCGACGGGACTGGTGGCGATGGGAATGCTTCCCAGGGTACCGATAGTGATCCGCGCAGTCATACATCGTTGCGACATGACGACTATCTATCAGGGCGTTCTACACCCATGGACCTAGGAAAAATCTCCCACACATCGGATCTCCATCTCGAGATCGTAGCCGGAGTCGACCTTCACACTGGCCTGGATGTGGTGGACGAGATCAAGCACATCCTTGGCGCAGCCGCCGTCGGTATTCACCAGGAAGTTCGCGTGCTTCTCGGATACGTGTACGCCGCCAATGCGATACCCCTTCAGTCCGGCACCATCAATTAACCGACCCGCGCCCACACCATCGATCTTCTTGAATACCGAGCCGCAGCTGGGAAACTCCTCGACCGGTGGCTGACGTTCGGCGCGCCAGGTCAAATTGGCCTCGGCCTGCGCCAGAATCGCCTCTCGCGATGATGGTGTTAGCAAGAAGGTGACATCAAGGACGATCGCTTCCTCGTGATGCAGGCGCGAATCATCGTAGCCAAATGCGAACCAGTCGCGATCAACCTGAACTATCTTGCCATGACTATCCAGTACTCGCGCCGAGTCCACAATCGATTCAATGAAGAATGTGGACTCCCGATCCGGGGCGAGGAAGTGGAGGTTCTGCCACATCGCCCCGCCGACGCTGCTGGGGATACCCGCGAAGTGCTCGAATCCGGAGAGCTCCACCTTCGAGGCCACATTGATCAGGTTCGCGATGGTGACACCGCTCTCCGCCGTGATGCGATTACCGTCGACATGAATACCAGCCGTTTCGTTGTGGATGACCACACCGCGGAACCCGCCGTCGCCGATGAGGATATTGGCACCGGTGCCCAGCAGGAACCACGGTAGACCGCTACTCCTGGCGTAGGCGATCGCCTCCACCAACTCGTCGGTGGAGGCAACACGAATAAACTGATCGGCCGGCCCCCCGATGTGATAGGTGGTATACGGCGCAAGCTGAACTGATCGTTCGATGGTGAGCACGCGATCTCCCTAGAAACTATTCGGATCGAGTGGATCGGTACCGTTGCGAATCTCATCGCCGTCGTTCACGCCATCGCCATCGGTATCCGGATTGGCAGGATCCGTGTTGAAGACGTAGTACTCCTGGCCATCGGTCAGACCGTCATTGTCGGAATCGGGATTATTGGGATCGGTGTTCTTAATCAGCTCACCGCCATCGTAGAGCCAATCGCCATCGGTGTCCGAGTTCAGCGGATCGGTCATATGAACGTAAACCTCGTCGCCATCGGAGATACCATCGTCATCCGTATCCGGGTTGTTCGGATCCGTTCCCAGTTCCGCTTCGCGGACATCCGTCAGACCATCGCCATCGGTATCGGTTGGATCCTCAGGTACTGCGGTTGGCTCTGGCTCTGGTTCGGGTGTCGCGGGCTCCGGTGTTGGTGGAATGGGTGTCGCCACTTCTGGCAATGCTGCCCCCACGAAACCGGCGTAGTAAACGCTGCCATCCGCGATCGCAGTGACCGTGAGTTCGCCGTCGAATGTGGCGCTCTCGCCCTGATAAAGGTTGGTGGTACCGCGAGCGCTGTTGACTTCGATCTCGCCGATAAGCACGTAGATCGCCGTTGGTGCGATACCGCCCGGCAGCTTGCCGTCTTCCGTCTCCGTCAACACATCGCGTACGAGATCGACATCGTAGTTGCCCGGTTCGATGTCGAACGAGGCACTCGTCAGCAGCCGATCGTTGGCACCGTTGAGCTGTTGACCGGATTCCGGCAGCAGTTGCATGAACAGGAACGTATCGGGTGCCCCGAATCCGGAAATGCTGAAGGTACTACCGCCGGGGATACTGATCGATTCGCCGCCAGCCACGCGCGTGCCAGCATCTCCATTAACGGAAATCAGGAGCGGCGTGTTCTCAACGATGACGAATCCCTGCTGGGCGGTCTGGAAATCAATGGGTGTATCGGCGGTGGCATGGCGAGTGATGTGCCATCTGGCCGATGGCTCACCGATTTGGCTGCTACCACTGGCGGTGACCGAGGCGTGGCCGGTCTGGGCAGACGGACCAGCCGGTCCGAACCCCTGGGCGAGAACGGTGGCAACTGAGACAGTGCTCAATGCGAGCAAGAGCATGAAACGGAGCGGGCGGCTGAGCTGGGTCAACCAGGTAACAGGCTTCACGGGGCTTCCTTCCTGCTGAAACGAGAGTGATCGGAACGCCAGTGAGCTAACGGTACGCATTTGCCGCAGCAACGTCAAACCGAAGGGCACGAAAACGGGGGAGAGCATGCCGCTCTCCCCCGTTTTGCATCAGGAAGATTACTTGCCGAAGTTGGCGGCAGCAACGTCCCAGTTGACCACGTTCCAGAATGCCTTCAGGTACTCCGGTCGGCGATTCTGATACTTCAGATAGTAGGCGTGCTCCCAGACATCAACACCGATGATCGGGGTCTTGCCCTCCATCACGGGGCTGTCCTGGTTCGGGGTGGAGACGATGGCCACGCCATCGCCGTCCTTGATCAGCCAGGCCCAACCGGAACCGAAGCGCCCCGCACCGGCCGCCTCGAACTTCGCCTTGAACTCATCGAAAGAACCGAAAGCGGCGTTGATCGCATCGGCCAGGGCACCGGACGGCTCGCTGGCACCACCTGGGGTCAACAGCTCCCAGAAGAAGGTGTGATTGGCGTGGCCACCGCCGTTGTTGCGGACGGCAGTCTGCTTGTCGGCGGGAACCTTGTCCAGATTGGCGATCAGTTCGTTGATGTCCATGTCGGCAAACTCGGTGCCTTCGACGGCGTTATTGAGATTGGTGACATAGGTGTTGTGGTGCTTGTCATGA
>JAMLHR010000097.1 GCA_023957015.1 Thermomicrobiales bacterium
ATACCGGATCAGTGACTCGTTGTCAATACATCCCGCATACGCTCTAGCCGCTGGTGCTGAACGACCCTCCTCAGGGAGCCTCTCGATGGTGATTTGAACGGTACCAGGGTTAGTACCTGTGATCTGGATACCCGTTCCCCGTAGCGCCACATTGGGCTCCACCTGATATGTGCCAGGTTCCAGATCCCGTACATTCACGATGACGGTGATGTCGTCGCCCTGCAGCTGGGAAATTGCAGCAGTGGATCCTTGTACGGTGACATCCACCGATGGAGGATCAATCGTTACCTGGTAGCCCTCAGGGACGTTAATCGCGGTGATGGCTCGATCCGAAAGCGTCTGGCTCGTGGCAGAGCTATCCTGAATCGCCACTCGCACTTCGACCTCTCCGCTCGCGGGTTCAATGACACTGACACCCTCGGGAAGGTCCGCCAGTCCCACACGCTGGCTCACAGCTTGCGACGCTCCGCTGACATCGACCGCCAGCGTGTTGACGAACAGCAGGTTTGCCAGAGCCTCATCCGGACCGTCAACTGTGATGCTCGTTGGCAACACAGCCGTTCGTAGGACCGAGTACCCCTCCGCTGGCTGACCGACGGTGATAGGTATCACATTGACCACTTTACCGCGGCTCTGGAGATCAACCTGCGTCATCACCTGCGTCGGCAGGATCGTCACCTCGCTCACCACTTGCTGATCACTATCGACCGCAAATGGGGTGTACATCGCCGCAAAGCTCGATTGCTGGGTATCGATAGTAACGGGCAGGATGACCGAGGCAACACGATCAACCGCTGAGGTTGGACCAGATACGGTGACCTGAGAGACGGCCGGTGTGATCGCATTCACCACCCGCGCGTTGGACTGGGCACTGGATTGCTGCACCTGAAGCGGAACTTCCTTACTGGATACCGAATCCACCGTCACCTGTACGAACTCGGGGTGCGCCGTGATACGGGCATCCGTTTCCGGCGCGTCTACCACCACCGGCAGTCGATATTCTCCTGGTGCTGATACCGATGATGCGTCGAGCCTTACGGCGAGCTGTCCCCGCTGAATACGGCTGAGCGATGACACCGGTCCCTCAACTTGCAGGCGCGCGCGTGGTAGAGCGGTTATGACCACCATCTCGTCGCCGAGCACCGGCATGGCGATCTCCATCTCCGCGTAGACGCTGGTCTGGATTGGATCCGTTGCCTGTGTCACCCACCCCCATGTCACCAGTGCCAGGAGAAGAGCGGTCAGAAATCGGATGACATGTGAACGTCCGAGCTGAGTCTGCAGTGTATCGACAACATGGGCTGGTGCGGGTGTCGTGTCTCTCATGGCGACGGCGTCGTTTCACGGCGGGTTCGCGGTGACGATTGTGCGATCTGGTCGGCACCAAATAGCCGTCGAATACGACCGATTGGACCGCCGCCTTGTTGTGTGTTGGTACCGGTGGCCTCAATGCGCAGGAGCGTCCGCAGCACGCGACGGAGCCTGTCCTGATCCAGATTGCGGATCAGACGTCCAGAATGCGCCACCGACATCTGACCCGTTTCCTCCGAGACGATCACAGCGATGGCATCGCTCTCTTCCGTAATGCCAACGCCAGCGCGGTGGCGGGTGCCGAGGCTGCTACTGGCGGAGATGTTGTCCGTTAGTGGCAACACGACACTGGCTGCCAAGATGCGATTGGAGCCGATAACCACGGCCGCATCGTGGAGCGGAGAGTTCGGGAAGAAGATGTTGATCAGAAGCTGTCGACTGATATCGGCGTTGATCGCGACTCCGCGGGCAACGAAATCTTGCAATGTGGTCTCGCGTTCGATCACGATGAGGGCACCGTAGCGCAGTCGCGAGAGCTGATAGGAAGCGCGGACGACTTCCTCGATCATGGACTCAATAGCGGTATCGTCCTGGCTGGGGAACGGGCTCCGAATCCACGATCCGGCATGACCCAGCTGCTCGAACGCCCGTCGTAGCTCGGGTTGGAAGATAACCGGTATCGCAATGACCAGGGCTGGCCAAACGGCGGAGAGAATCGCGTTGAGTGTGCGTAGCTGCAAAACCTCGCCTGTGATGAACAGGATGAGGAAGAGGAAGATGATACCCCGGATAACGCTGAGCGCACGTGTGCCTTGCGCCACCCAGAGTACCCAGTAAAAGAGGGCGGTGACGACCAGGATATCGACTATGGCACGAGGATCAAAAAGGCGCTCAACAACCCAACTGAAGTTCAGCATCCTCTCATGGCCCGTAGTATGGTGAACGCGGCGCTACGGATGGTGCATTCCCCTGTGCGTGGCACACACAATAGCACCCTTGACGCATTGAGCGAGTTTGGGTGTGGCAAGCAAACCGAAATCGTTTGCGTTCATTCTACAACGAAGTACCGGCGATATCCGCCTGAATCAGGGTCGTCTGCTGCCTGATCCGCGACGCAGTGTGCGCGTTTCACCCGGACGCCGGTAATCCGTGGCGTCGATATCGACATGTGTCGTCAGTCGGTAGTCCAACATACGCGACGCGACGCGATCGTCGATCTTGCGGAGATCCACATTCGTCGTGATAACGGTTGGCAGCCGCTCCACATAGCGATGGTTGATGATCTGGTAGAGCTTCTCCTGAGCCCAGGGAGTTGCGTTCTCGG
>JAMLHR010000098.1 GCA_023957015.1 Thermomicrobiales bacterium
CTTTCCGAGATACTTCCTCGGAAGACAACGACTCCACTGGCTCCTCGGGTTGCAGGGAAACATCACCATAGACCAGGCGAGTATCGGTCGCTCGTTCCGCAGAACCTGCAGGGACGAGGTACCAGTCGACCTGACAAGCTCCAGCGTTCCATGGAACCCAGCTACCAACAAATGCACCAGCTGGCGGCGCAATTTCCGGTGCAACGACATGCATGATCGTTGGGGTGATCTCATGCACGTATGCCAACGGATCAGCCACAACTTCCGCGATAGCATCGTCATCAATCGCCACCCAGATATCGATATCGCTGTACTCATCGTTTGTGCCACGACCGCGCGATCCCGCCAGCCAGATCGCCGTCACCTCTGGGCGTTTCTTCAGTGTTTCGACGATTGCCTCAGGTAGTTGGTCACTCACTACGTGTCTTCCATTCCCGATCCAGCATGGCGAAGACGAGTTCCGTGGACCATTTGTCGCCACGCCGATCGTTCTCGATCAAGCGCCCTTCCTGCCGCATCCCCAGATGCTGACAGACGCGGGTCGATCCAGTATTGTCCTCATCAACCCGGGCGTAAATACGATGCACGCCCCATTCCTCAAAGCCGATCCGCAGCACCTCCCGAGCGGCCTCGGTGGCGTATCCGTGCCCAGCATAGTTCGGGTGAATCACATACCCGATCTCGGTTGTGCCCTGCAGTTCCGCATCCTTGTTGAGGTAGATATCGCCGATAACGGTGCCTGATTCTCGCAACTCGATCATCCAGCGGGTGAAAACCGGCGATTCCTCGTGACTGAGTCGAGCATGTCGGGCAACCCGCTCTTGGGCATACTCGCGCGTCCAGATCGGTTCATACGTGAACTCCACCACCTCGGGAATCGTGCGCGTGGCGAGCATGGTATCGACATCGCGTTCCTCTATCGGACGTAAGGTGAGTCGATCAGTTTGGTAGGTCATTGCTTCCCAATCACGGCTACAATGCATGAAACGCTATTGAGTTACCAAGAAGGATACGGCAGAGCTATGCGCATCTACTCATGGAACGTCAACGGTATTCGAGCGGTCATCAAGAAAGGTGCCTGGGCGGAGTTCATCGCCCAGCATCAGCCAGATATCGTGTGTTTGCAGGAAACCAAGGCGAAGGAAGGACAGGCCAAACCCGATCTGCCGGACTACCTGGAGTATTGGAACAGCGCCGAACGCGCGGGTTATGCAGGCACCGCCATCTTCAGCCGCACCGAGCCACTGACAGTGCTCCGCGATTTGCCGGAAGCGATCGAGAATCAGTACGGTCTGCACGATGATTCCTACGGTAATCCCAACACCGAGGGTCGGGTGCTGGCGCTGGAGTTCCCGCAATTCTGGATCGCAACCGTCTACACGCCAAACAGCAAGCGTGACCTGAGCCGCATCCCGCTGCGATTCGACAAGTGGGATCCCGCCTTTCTCGGCTATATGAAGCAACTGGAGGCCGGGCAGTTCGGTACCGGCACACCCAAGCCAGTGATCTATTGCGGCGATTTCAATGTCGCGCACGAGGAGATCGACCTCGCCCGTCCCAAGGAGAATGTGAACACCCACGGATTCACACCACAGGAGCGCGAGCGTTTCGGAGACATGGTGAAGGCCGGCTTTGTCGATACATTCCGCACACTGCATCCAGACGCCCGCGATGTCTATAGCTGGTGGAACCAGGTGAGCCGATCACGCGACCGCAATGTCGGCTGGCGCATTGATTACGTCATGGTCAGCAAGGATCTGCTGCCGAAGGTAACGGATGCTGAGGTTCATATGGATGTGATGGGCAGCGATCACTGCCCGGTAAGTATCACGCTGGCGGACTGATCCTGCGAGCCGCGAATCTCTGAACCCGGACAACTCACGTGCGCTCATCCTCGTTCGTGACACCCATGCCGTATCGCGCACGCTCGGTTCGGGTCTACGAACGCCACCGAAAGGAGTACACCCCATGACCAATCTCCCCGATCCGTTCACCCGCGACCAACTCGTTACCGCATTCGATACCGAATGGTTCGAGCTGATGGCCGCTGTCAACGCGACGAACACCGACTACCTGCTCACCAAGACCGATGCCGCGGGTTGGAACACGCGCGATCATCTCGCCCATCTGGCGGCGTGGCTGAATAGCGTGATCGTGATGATTCGCGACGGTCAGCCTCAATGGGCTGGCCTTGGCGGCCCCGAGGAACTCTTCAGTTTCGAGGATTATGATCCGATGAACGAAGCGATCCGTCAGTTGACGATCGATTGGTCGGTCGAAGACGTGCTCTCGCTCCTGCACGAGCGCCACGAGACACTGCGAGCGATTGTCGCCGAGATGAGCGATGCCGATCTGCTGAAACCGGTCGATGATTTCGTGCCCGGCGCTGGCGATTTCGCCATCTGCTACAAGATCGATGGCAACGGACCCCATCATTACCGCGAACATCGTGGATGGATAGAGGCGATCCTGCGGGCCGCATAGCCCGCGATCAAAACGCATTCGTACCGAGCAAATAGGTAGAGGGTTCAGAGTAGGTGTCGGCGAGCCGGTAGCGGGTGTGCGGTAGGATGTTCCTTGTCACTACCAATGTGTCCATGTCATTCA
>JAMLHR010000099.1 GCA_023957015.1 Thermomicrobiales bacterium
TATGAACTCGATGGATTCGCCGATGAGCTGACCCTGTCGACCCCTGTGTTGTTGGTCAATGGCAGTCGCGAAGGGGAGCCCTCTCGCCACGCCTCGCTACGTGGCATGATGACCGCGCGTAGGAAGACCGTTACGCAGATTGAGGCAGGTGTACCGAACGCATCTCCGCTTACCTGGAGCGCCCCGATGGCCGCCCGCCGTGGTGGCGAGCGTGTGATTGTTCGTGATGAAGAGCCCGCGGAGGCGGTGAAAAAGCTCGCCGCCTGGCTGCGCGAGCACCGCCTGGTCGGCTAGAGAGGAGTCTGACATGGCTGACAAAACAGGCGTACTGGTGCTGGGTGAAGTCTTTGCGGGCATCATTTCACCTCACACGCATGAGATGTTTGCGGCTGGCACCAAACTGGCCGAGGAACTTGGACAGCCGCTGACGCTGGCGATGCTCGGTACCGGATTCGAGGATGCCGAACCGTATCTGGAAGCGCTCGATGATTCCATCACCGTCGTCTGGCACGAGGTGCTGGAGGGAGAACCGTTCTTCTATATGGCATGGGTGGATGTTGCCGCTGATGTCGTGAGGAGTGGTGACTATCGGGCTGTCATCAGTCCAGGAACCGGTATCGGTGTCGACTGGACACCTCGGCTCGCGGCTCGCTGCGGCCTACCGTTGGTGAGCTGGAGCACGGGCATTGCCGTCGCTGATGGCAAAATAGCTGTTACCCGCGATGTACTGGGTGGCCGCGCCGAAACGACCGTGTCCTGCGACGCTGATACCACGGTTGTGATTGCGCTTGAGCCGGGTATGATCGAGCCGATCCACATCGGCACGGCGGAAGCGCTAACGCTGGCAGATGTGTTCGCGGAGTTCTCGGTCGATTCCAGTGGTACCACCGTCGACACCTCCGTCAGCCGACCGCCGCTGAAGGAGGCCGAACGCGTGGTCTCTGGTGGTCGCGGTTTGATCGACGGCGAGGGCGTCAAGAAACTGGAAGCCCTGGCGGATGTGTTGAACGCAGCCATTGGTGCCTCCGGTGCAGCCGTGCTCCAGGAGATTCTGCCGCATGAGATGCAGGTTGGATCCAGTGGTGTTGTAATCCGACCCAAGCTTTACCTCGCCGTCGGTCTCAGCGGATCGCCCCAGCATACCTACGGGATGAAGGACGCCCAGTACATTGTGGCGATCAATCAGGACGAAGGTGCTCCTATCTTCCAGATGGCGGACTTCGGTGTGGTTGGTGATCTACATCAAATCCTGCCGGCGCTGGTTGAGGAACTGAAGTCCTAGATGGCACGTGAACTCGATGTCCTGATCGTAGGCACCGGGCTTGGTGCCACCACTATTGCCAGGCGGCTCTCGGGCGCTGGTACGGCGGTTGGTATGGTACCGGGTGTCGGCTGCGCTCGTTTCAAGCATTTAGAGGCGTTCCAGATCGATTCGGCGCTCATAGAGCGGGCGTTTGGCAGCACAACCTCTGCGCCGCTCCAGGCTATCAATGGTGTCCAGGTTGCTCAGCGAGATCAACTCGAGCGATGGGCGATTGAGCGTGTTAGTGGCGATGTCGAAGTTCTGGTGGATTTCGAAGAACACCGCGTTGTGCTGAATCATCGCGACGGCCTTGACCTGATTGACGTGTCTGGAGCCCGCACACTCTCCGCCAGATTGATCCTGTTGACAGAGGGAGCCAATCCCAAGATCGGTATTGCCGCTGGTCTGCGTCCGGATTTCGCTCCGGAGGACATGATTCACTTCGGTCGGGCATTTGTACCGAGTGCGAAGGTCAATCGGTTCATGAACGGTGCCTGGCGAACGAGTTGGGGTATGCCTGCCTGGTATAGCGCCATCCCGTGGAGTGACGGTGCCTTAGTCAGTGCTTCGGCACGTATAGAAAACATCATGCGGGCCTCGCGCGATGGTCGCGATACGTTGAGGGACATGCTCGACAGTCCATTTGCCGAGGAGCTGGATGTCTATGATTTCCAGGGTGAGCTCGGTATGGAACTGGTACCGTTGCGTCCCAACCTTGATCCCGCTTCGATTGGATTCCACAACCTCGCGATCACGCCGGATGCAAATGGTCTGATCGATCCGCGGTCGCCCGATCGGTTCAACACCGTCATGCGAACGGCCATCGCATTCGCGGAACAGGTAGCCGCATCCTGGCCGTCGTTGCCGGATTGGGATCAGATCGGTGAATTAATGTGGGAGATATGCGGCAGCGTCAGAACACCGTATCATGATGACAGTGAAACCGGATTCGTTGAGGACGGACCCGGCAAGAAGCATGGACTCCTGAGTCGCTTCCGACGACGCTAGGGACTGCGAAAACGCGAAAGGAACCTCTATGACCAATCTCGATCCCAAGATCACCTATACATCAACCCCCGAAGAGATCGAAGCGATGCACGGCAAGTTCGATGCCGCGCTGGAGCAGGTGGAGAA